>NZ_JBEZMS010000058.1:0-24241 GCF_040652815.1 Micromonospora sp. NPDC048169 | reverse complement strand
GTCGCAGAACCAGATACCGGAGACCTCTTCAGTTGTCGATCACCGCCACACCCTGACCTCGACGCTGCCAGCCCGACTTACGAAACACGCCTTAGGACGCGAACTCCTTGATCATCGGGGCGCGGGCGGGGTGGGGGTGGGGTGGGTCAGTAGGGGTTGGGGTGGCCGGGGAGGTGGCCCCGGGTCAGGGCGGCGGGGCGACCGGGGAGCGCCGGGTCCGGGGACAGCGGCGGGGAGTCGGTGCCGGCCCGGTTGGCCATACCGGCGAACAACTCCTTCAGGGCGGTCACCGTGTCGACGGCCGGGGCCCAGCCGAGTTCTGTCTCGGCGCGGTAGCTGGACATCAGCGGCACGTTCAGCGCCAGGTCGACCCAGCCGGTGTCGACCGGTTGCAGCCGCGCCCGCCAGGTGACCGCCGCCGCGGCGCGCAGCACCGGAGTCGCCACCGGCAGCGTCCAGCCGTGGAAGTGCCGGGCCACCAGCTCCGGCGTCAGCACCGGGTCGGCCGCCACGTTGAAGGCGCCGCTCGCGTCCCCCAGAACCGCCCGGGCGTACGCGTCCGCCACGTCGTCGGCGTGCACCGCCTGCATCCGGAGTCGCCGGTTCGCCGGCACCAGCGGAATCCGGCCGTACCGCAGCAGGCGCACCGGCACCAGCGGGCCGAGGAAGTAGCGGCTGATCTCCGTACCGGCCTCCCGCTGGAAGATCAGTCCGGGCCGCAGGCGTACCACGCGCAGCCTGGGGTGCTCCCGTTGCACGCCGTCGAGTAGTGCCTCCACCTCCGCCTTGTCCCGGCTGTACGACGACGTGTCCACCCCGGTCGCCGGCCAGTTCTCGCTGACCGGGTGGTTCTTCGGGCCGGGCGCGTAGGTGCCGACGGATGAGGCGTACACCAGGGCCGGAACGCCGACCCGGACGGCGGCTTCGATCACCGCGCGGCTGCCGCCGACGTTGGTCCGGTAGAGCGTGCGCCGGTCGTGGCTGGGCTGGATCTGCCAGGCCAGGTGCACTACCGCCCTCGCCCCGGCGAAGATCCGGACGAGCTGGTCGGCGGCGCCCGGTGCGCCGATGTCGCAGGAGTGCCACTCGACGTCGTCGTACGGTTCACCGGCGTCCGGCCCGGGCAGCCGGCGGGCCACGCCGACCAGTTCGGTGCCCGCCTCCCGCCGCAGCCGGCGCAGCACCGCCGTCCCCACGTTGCCGGTCGCCCCCACGATCACGATGCGCATGGTCGTGCCGTACCCACTGGATCGGGCAGCAACCGCTCACGGACGGGGGTTCGTGCGTACCCAGCCCTTCTCGCGGTCGCGGCGGCCCACGGTGGCGGCCAGGCAGCGCGGGCAGAGCCAGCCTTCCGGGTCGGCCTCGGTGAGCACAACCCCTGGGGTACGCGGGCCGAGCGCGTACTCCCGTGGTGGTAGCCCGGTCGACGACTCCGGGACGACGACCGGCGGCGGTGCGCGTCCATACGCTGCCGCCGTCACCACTTGCCACGACCCCGAGGAGTCCCAGATGCCGATCCGTCACCTGCTCGCCACCGCAGTCGTCGGGGAGTTCGCCCCGGCCGCGCACACCACGCTGGCCGCCGGGGGCATCGGCGGCTCCGGCCGGGTCGGGGCCACTGTCTTCGCCGTGGTGGCCCTGGCCAGCGTGGTCGTCGGCGGGCTGGCCCTGAGCCGCTCCCGCCGCGGGCCGGGTGAGGGCCGCGTCCAGGCCCTGGTGGCCGCCGCGGCAGGAGTGGTCGGCCTGGTCCTCAGCGCGTGGCACCTGGCGCTGACCACCGAGGGTCTCGGCAGCGGCCAGGGGCGTGCGGGCGCGGTCGCCGGGGTGGCGTTCGGGCTGATCGGGGCGGTGCTGGGCGGCCTGGCGCTGGCCCGTTCCCGCCGCACCGCCTGACCGGGTCGCTCGTCCGTCCCGGCGGCTCGCGTCGGCCCGGTCGCTCGCGCAGGCCGGGCTGCTCCTTCAGGAGGCGGTGAGCCAGCCGGGCACGGTGAGCCCCGACTCGTACGCGAGCACCACGAGCTGGGCCCGGTCCCGTACCCGCGTCTTGGTCATGATCCGGCTGACGTGCGTCTTCGCGGTGGCCGGGCTCAGCACCAGGCGGGCCGCGATCTCGTCGTTCGACAGGCCGGCGGCGACCAGGGCGAGCACTTCCCGCTCCCGTTCGGTCAGCGCGTTCAGCCGGGGGCCCGGGTCCGGGTGCCGCGTGCGGGCGGCGAACTCGGCGATCAGCCGGCGGGTGACGGCCGGGGCGATCAACGCGTCGCCACGGGCCACCACCCGTACGCCGTGGATCAGCTCCGCCGGCTCGGTGTCCTTGACCAGGAAGCCGCTCGCGCCGGCCCGCAACGCGCCGTAGACATAGTCGTCCAGGTCGAACGTGGTCAGGATGATCACCCGGGCGTCGGTGCCGGCGACGATCTCCCGGGTGGCGGCGAGCCCGTCCAGCAGCGGCATCCGGATGTCCATGAGAACGACGTCCGGCCGCACTTCCCGCGCCAGCCGTACCGCCGTGGCGCCGTCTGCGGCCTCGCCCACCACCTCGACGCCGTCCTCGCCGTCGAGGATGGAGCGAAAGCCGGCGCGCACCAAAGTCTGGTCGTCGGCGAGCAGCAACCGGATCACGTCGTCTCCCCCAGTTCCGCGCGTGGCCCCGGGACCGGCAGCGGGGCGGCCCGCAGCGGCAGGCGGGCCCGCACCAGGAACCCGCCGTCCGGGCCGGGCCCGGTGGTGAGCGAGCCGCCCAGAGCCCGGGCCCGCTCGTCCATGCCGAGGATCCCGGTCCCGGGCGGCCCGGCGGGACCGGCGCCGTCGTCCGCCACCTCCACCACCACCTCGTCGCCGTCCGGCACGACCCGGACCACCGCCGTGGTCGCGCCCGCGTGACGGCTCACGTTCGTGAGCGCCTCCTGGACGATCCGGTACGCGGACAGATCCACCTCCGGCGGCAACGGCCCGGTACCCGTCACCTCGGTACGCACCGCCAGCCCGCAGCGCCCCGCCGCCGTGACCAGCTCGCCGAGGCGGTCGAGACCGGGCGCGGGATCACTCGGCGTCGTACCCTCCTGCCGGAGCACGCCCAGCGCCGCCCGCAGCTCGCGTAGCGTCTCCCGGCTCGTCTGCTTGATCACGGCGAGCGCCTCCGCTGACCGCTCCGGATCGGGCCGGTGCAACGCGGCGCTCGCCTGCACGCTGATCAGCGAGAGGTGGTGGCCGAGCAGGTCGTGCAGCTCGCGGGCGATGCGCAGCCGCTCCTCGGTGGCCCGGTGGCGGGCCTCCTCCTCCTTGCGCTGCTCCGCTGCGAGCACGCGCGCCTGCACCTCGGCGAGATAGGCCCGCCGGTTACGGGTCACGCCGACGATGACCGCGACGAGCCACCCGGCGTGCAGCAACGTCGCCCCGTTCCCGCCGACACCGGTCCGGGTGTAGCTGTCGGCGACGGCGAACGAGACGACCGAGGCCAGGCCGAGCCCCACCGCGACCGCGAGGTGCCCCTCGTCGACGACCGTGTAGAGCGCCACGACGAACACCAGCATGATCGGCCCGGGGCGGTGCAGCAGAGCCCCGTACGCGGCGACAGCGGCCAGCGCCACTGCGCCCACCGCCACCGGGTATCGCCGACGCAGGTAGAGCGCGGCGGAGGAGGCGAGGACGACAAGCAGCGCCACGATCTCGGCAGTGGTGTCGATGCCCTCCGACTGCACCATGAGGCCGAGCAGGGCGACCAGGGCAACGGCGGGCACCAGAGCGGTTCGCGCCCAGCGCCAGCTCGACATTGTCGAAGCGTAGCGGTCCGCGGACGCAGCGGAGGGCCCCGAAGTGGGGGTCGTGTCGTGCCGGAAGGGCGGTCGGGAGGGTCGATGCGCGACGCACGCCGGGCTGATCGAGTTCGGGTAACCTGTGCGTGCGGGCCGCTAGCTCAATGGCAGAGCTGTGGACTTTTAATCCATAGGTTCCGAGTTCGAGTCTCGGGCGGCCCACCAGCTTTACCAGCGTGAACACCCTCGCCGGACGCCTCGGCGGTCTGTGGATTCGCCGAGGTGGTCACCGACTGGTCACGGCGGTTGCGCGGCACCAGGGCGGCGGCAGCCTCGCTCGCGGCCTTCCCGACCCCGCCGAGAAGGTGCGAGTACGTGTCGGCCGTGATCGAGATGGACGAGTGACCCAGCGTCTTCGAGATGACGCCCATGTCGACGCCGGCCGCCAGGCGCAGCGACGCGGCGCCGTGCCGGAGGTCGTGAAGCCGCACCCGCCGGACGCCGGCAGCCTTCACCAGCTCGGCGAAGCGCTTCGTGACCGCCGTAGTCGGCACCAGCGGGGTTCCGTCCTCATGGGCGAAGACCAGGCCGTGCTCGACGTACGCCTCGCCCCACTCGCCGCGCTCGGCATCCTGGGTGGCCTTGTGCGCGGTCAGCACCGCCACCGTGGCCCTGTCCAGATCGACCATGCGCGCCTCGCCTGACGACGTCTTCGGCGGTCCGAAGTGCAGACCGCGATGCCCGTCCTCACAGTACGGGCACGGGTGCGGCCCCGAAACCTCCACGATCTGCTGACGTACGACGAGCTGCCCCGCGCCCAAGTCGACGTCATCCCACCGCAGCCCGCACGCCTCGCCGCGGCGCAGGCCGGTCGCGGCCACCAGCTCGAACAACGCCGAGAGGCGATCCTCGGCCACCGCGTCGAGAAACGCGCCCAGCTCCTTCGGCTCCCACGGGCGCACCTTCGGACGCGGCGCCGCCGGCAGCTCTACCGACTTCGCCGCGTTGTAGGTGACGAGCTGCTGCCGCACGGCACTCGACAGTGCCGTGCGCAAGGTCGCGTGGATCCGGCGGACGGTGGCCGCCTTGGGCGCGTTCTCCGCCTTCCCGATCTTCCGCAGCATCGACGAGACGTGACCCGGGCGGAGGTCGCGCAGCCGGATCTTCCCGAGGTGCGGCACGAGGTAGTCGCGGATGTGGTGGCGGTAGGTCCGCTCCGTGGTCGGCCGCAGCCCGCCGGCCACCTTGTCGTCGATCCACTCGGCCAGGTAGTCGGCGAGCGTCTTCCGCTCGTCGTGGTGGTACTGCCCGACGCTGACCCGAGTCACCAGCGCGGCGAGCGCCGTGGACGCCTCATCCTTGCTCGGGAAGCCGCCTTTCTTCTGCTGCTGGCGGCGGCCGGCGCGGTTCTCGCCCAGGTCGGCAACGTAGTACCACGTGCCGTGCTTCTTCGGGCACGCCGGCTTGCCCTTGACGCCGGTCACGCCATGCGGACACCGCTTGAAGACGCTTCCCTTCACGAGCCGCCCCCAGGTACGCCCGGCTCGGGCGGCGTGATGCCGTAGTCGACCATCCGTTGGCGGATGAACTGCACGGCTTCCTCCGCCTCCGCTGCGGACTCCTCGGCCCACCGCAAGAGCTGGGCAGCATCACCATCGCCGGCGGTAGCACGGGAGCGGAGCGCGCCGACCTTGGCGCGTGCGTGCCACAGTCGCCGATTGGCCTGCTCGTAGTCGCTGAACAGGCGGATCGGCAGCCGGTTGGCGCGCTCCCGCTCGAGGTGCTCTGTACTGCCGAGCGCCACGATCGGGTTGTCTCCCTGCCCGCCGAACCACCGAACGGCCACCCAGGTATCGACGCTCCCCTGGCCGATCCACTCCGTCACGGCCGAGCGGCCGAGCGGGAACACCAGCAGGGCGGGCACCGTGTCGAGTGCGTCGGCGAGCACCACCAGCTCGTCGACGGTCACCTCCCGTCGGCGTTTCCCCGTCTTAGCGTCACGCCTGCCGGTCTCGATGTTGGCGATGGTCGCTCCGGTCAGCGGGTAGCCGCGCTCGGCGCATCGCTTTGCCAGCTCGTCTCGATTGAGCCCGCTAGCTCGGCGAAGTCGTGCGACCTCTTCGGCCACGACATCACTCAGCAAGATCCCTCCCATGTCGATTCGACGTGTCAGCGAATGCTTGCACGTCGGCTTGACGTCCGCAAGCGTCCGATCTACCGTTTGCCCGTACCGGTCGATTCGATGCCGTACCGCTTGGTGTCGCGCAGGATCGACCTCCCCTCGTGTCGCATCGACATGGACGGAGAAGGCATTGGCGATCAAGGAGATGAGCCGAGAGGAACTGCTCGCGCTCCCGGTGACGTTCGACATCGTGGTGGCAGGCCGGGCCTGCGGAATGGGCCGGACGACGGCGTACGAGCTGGCCAAGCGGGGAGAGTTCCCCGTCCGGGTGCTGAAGCTCGGCAATCGGTACCGGGTCACCCGCGCCGACCTGCTGCGGTTCCTCGGCGAGGCAGACGCGGAGCTGCTGGGAGCGCGGGCCGCATGACCCAGACACGACGAACCCCCGGCGGCGGGCAGGCATCCGGGGGCTCATCTCAGCTCATGTCGGCGAGCAGCACCAGCGTAGCTGACCTGCCCGAACTTCCGCACGCCCGCGCATACGCTGCGCCGCCGTGCCGCGGCCGGTCGCTGTGGCTCGTCATGGTGCTCACCTGCCCCCGCTGCGGCACCTCCCACGCTCACCGCGTCGGCGAGACGGCCCGGCTGTTCTCCCGCCGCATCACGAAGTGCTGCCCGGTCACCGGCCTGATGTACCGGCTCGGCCCCGTCCAGCGTCGCAAGCAAGCAAGGAGCCGAGCGTGACCCCTGCCATCGACCGCGTCATCGACGCGCTGCGCGACGCCACCGGCCTGGTCCGCCAGTCCGGCGGCCAGTGGCAGGCACGCTGCCCCGCGCACGAAGACCGCAACCCGAGCCTGTCCGTGACGCCGATCGAGGGCAGCGTGCTGGTTCACTGTCACGCCGGCTGCGACCTGGTCGACGTGCTCGCCGCGCTCGACATGACCACGCGCGACCTGTACGACGAGCCGCGCGGCGGCGAGCTGGCGCGCTACCAGTACACCGACGCCGCCGGACGGCCGACCCGGACCGTGCATCGACTCGACGGCAAGCAGTTCAAGCAGTCCGGCGACAAGCGGGTGCCGCAGCTCTACCGACTGCCCCGCGTCATCGAGGCCGTGCACGCCGGCCGCCCCGTCTACCTGGTTGAGGGTGAGAAGGACGTCCACGCCGTCGAGTCGCTCGGCGAGGTCGCCACCACCGCCCCGATGGGCGCGACCAACTTCGGTCAGGTCGACGTGGCGCCGCTGCGCGGCGCCCAGGTAGTCGCCGTCGTCGACCGCGACGCCTCCGGGCAGAAGTGGGCCGCCGAGGTGGTCAACCGGCTGCACGGCTACGCCGCCGACCTGCGGCTGGTTGAGGCCGCCGCGGGCAAGGACGCCGCCGACCACATCGCCGCCGGCCACGGGCTCGACGAGCTGCGGCCGGTCGACATGGACGAGCCCTGGCCTACCCCCGTTCGCGTTGACGAAATTGACAGAATCCCGCTCCCGGAGGGCGTCGGGCGGTACCCGGCCGCGCTCTGGACGTTCGTGGACGCCGTCACCGAGGCACTCCAGGTGCCCCGGGACATGCTGTTCCTGCTTGTTCTGTCAGTTTTGTCAACGGCATCCGGGGGTCGCTGGCGCGTGCGCGTCGCTCCCGACTGGACCGAGACGCTGTCCATCTACGCCGTCGGCATCATGGAATCCGGCGAGCGGAAGTCCGCCAGCATCAAGGCCGCCGCCGCCCCGCTGTACCGCTTCGAGGCCGCGATCAAGGCCGAGCGCGGGCCGGTCATCGCCGAGAAGCGGGCGCTACGTGACCTGCGCGCCGCCGACGTCGAGCGGCTGAAGCGCGAGGCACTGAAGGGCAAGGTCGACGAGGGCGAGTACATCAAGGCCGTACAGGCGCTCGACGAGGCGATCGTGCCGGCCATGCCGCAGCTGCTCGCCGACGACGTCACGCCGGAGAAGCTCGGTGGGCTGATGTCCGAACAGGGCGGCCGGATGGGCGTCATGTCCGCCGAGGGCGGCGTGTTCGCCATCCTCGCCGGGCGCTACAGCGGCGGACAGCCGAACATCGACCTATTCCTGAAGGCTCACGCAGGCGACCCGACCCGCGTCGACCGCACCAGCCGGCCGCCGCTGGATATCCCCGAGCCGTTCCTCGCGGTGGGTCTGACCATCCAGCCCGCGATCCTTGAGGGCCTGGCCGAGACGCGCGTCTTCCGCGGCTCCGGCCTGCTCGCGCGGTTCCTGTACGCCATGCCCCGCACCATCATGGGGCGCCGCAACCTCGACCCCGAGCCCGTCCCGGCCGACGTCACCGAGGCGTACGACCAGGGCGTGCAGCGCCTCGCCGACGTCGCATGGTCCGCCGAGGACGTCGCCGAGCTGACCCTGTCCACCGAGGCGGCGACGCTGCTGCGGGCGTACCGGGAGGACCACGAGCCGCGTCTCGATCCCGAGTACGGCGACCTGGCACACGTCGCGGACTGGGGCAGCAAGCTTCCCGGCCACCTGGTGCGCATCGCCGCCCTGTTCACCCTGTTCACCAACGCCCACGCCACGCTCATCACCGGCGAGGCGATGGCCGCCGCCATCGACCTGGAGCCGTACCTCGTCGACCACGCGAAGACCGCGTTCGACACCATCGGCGGCCGGCGCTCGCGCAACAGCCGCCCGGCCAAGCTGCTGGCCTGGATCCGACGCAACCGCGTCGAGCGGTTCACCCTGCGCGAGGCGCAGCGCGGCGTGCAGGGGCAGGCGTGGGTGGACAGCGCCGACGACGTCCGCGAGGTCGTGCTCGACCTGGAGGACTTCGGATGGGTGCGCCGCACCGCCGAGCCGAAGCGGGCCGGGCGGGGGCGGCCCAGCGAGCGCTACGACGTCAACCCCGAGGCGCACCGCGCCCGCCGCAGCACCCCGAATCGTGCTGACAGAAATGACAAAACCCCGGTCGGAGAGGCCGCCGGACCCCTTTCCGTCATTTCTGTCACTGCGATCGGGGGGTCTACGAACGCGCACCCCGCACCCGTCCAGCGCACCCCGAGCAGCGAAGAGGAGTGGTCGGCGTGACCATCGCCAACCTGATCGACCAGGCCCGCGCCGCCGGGCTGCGCATCCACACCGACGACGGCGTGAAGCTCACCATCCGCGGTCCGCAGGAGGCCGGCGACCTCGCCCGTGCCCTGCTCGACCGCAAGGCCGACGTGCTCGCCGAGATGGCCAGCAACCCCGGCCCCGATCACTGGCTCGTCGCGAGCCGAGCGCTGGGGCGGCCGATGGCGACGAGCGCGCCCGACCTGCACACCTGCAACGCCATCGTCACCGACACGATCTCCGGCAAGCCCATCCGCCTGGACCGTCGCGGCTGCGTCGCCTGCCAGGACGTCCCCCCGGCTGCGGACGAGCTGCCCTCGCCGAGCACCGGCGAGCCCGTCCGCCGGACGGCCCCGGCACCGCCCACGCAGCCCTGCGCCGCCGGGGTGACGGCCTGCGGCGCTACCCCCGCCCGGCCGTACCCCTGCGGCTGGCGATGCGAGCAGCACGCACCGGAGGCCACCCGATGACCTACGGCGACAACATCCGCGACGGCGCCGCCGAGGCGTTCGCCTTCTGGCTCAGCCAGCACCAGGTGACCGTGCCCCAGGTCATCGAGGACGCCGCCGAGCGCGCCATCACTAGCTGGCTCAACGCGCACACCGACGAGCTGGCCGAAGCCATCGCCGCGAAGCTGCGGCCCATCGACCCGGAGGCCACCCGATGACGACCAACACCGACGTCTGCTGCGGCCAGCGCCAGCCCGGCACTCCCGGCGCCGCGCTCGTGAACGCCTGCCAGCTCTGCCCGAACTCACCGACGTACTGGCGCGACCAGCCGCCTAGCGACACCGCCACCTCGCCGGTCACCCCGGAAGCGTCCGCCCCTCGGGCCGACCACTCGGGCGGGCTGAACTGGTCGAGTCACGCCACCGGCGATCCCCTGCCGTGCCGCATCTGCCGCAAGCCGGCGTTCATGCGCGACGGGGAAGGCCGCCCCTGTCACAAGGTCTGCGCGGAGCGGCACGCACCGGAGGTCGCTCGATGACCCCCACGCTGGCCCTGGAGCGGATCATGCTCTCGCCGCAGTGCGGGGAGATCCTCGCCGCCGTGCGCGCGGCCACCCCGGCGGCGCTGCTCGACCAGCTCGACGCCGCCGCCAACGACGCCACCCGGGCCGCCATCGAGGCGACGGCCCTCACCGGCGGTGCCGCAGTGACCGCCGCCCCGGCGGCGGCCGTGCCGGGCTGGCTGCGCCTCGGGGTGCTCGACGCCCTCACCCGGTGGGCTGACGGCACGGGCTCGACCTGCCGGCACAGTCCGCGACCCGACCGGCCCGAGCCCGTGCTGGCCGCTGCGTGGCGTCCCGGGTTGGTGACGTGCTGCCACTGCACGCACCTCTGGCGGGTCGGCCGGGAGGCCAACCTGACGTGCGACGGGTGCGGACGGGTGTGCGAGCCCGAGTCGATCAACCCGGCCATGACTCAGATGGCCGGACTGATCTTCATGTACGGAACCTGCGCCGACTGCCGACCGGCGATCACCCCGGATCCCGGCCCGCTGAGTCGGCCGGAGACGGCCGAACAGGACCACCCGAGGGGTACGGGAAGGGTCCGACCGCGAGGCTCACGCGGACACGGCCGGGGGCGAGGTGCCCGGCGGTGACCATCCACTGCGTCCTGTGTCCCGCCGCCGAACCGACCGCGCTGGCCGCGCTGTCCCACGGGTGGACGTACCGGGTGCTCCCCGAGCCGGTCACCTACCGCAGCATCTTCTGCGGCCCGATGCTCCCCACGCCGGCCGGAGAGCACAGCGTGTGCGCCACCTGCTCGGCATGGCTGGCAGACCACCGCGACCGGATGCTGCCGGTGGCCGTGCTCGACGCCATCGACGCCATCATCGCGGCCGGCGTCGAGCTGCACCCGGCCACCGAGCGGCGGCTACGGATGGAGCTGATCGGCATGGTGCGACACCTCGCCGACGCCCTAGCCGCCCCTGGCACCCTCCCCGAGGCCGCCCCCGCCGGGAAAGACCGCCGGGAAGGACCGCGCAGATGGCCGCAACCTGGCGACTTTGCGCGGGAGGTGGACGAGTGAGCGCACCTCGCTTCCGGCCACCGGAGAGCTACGTGCACGGGCTCGACGGGCCGTCGGTGGTGGTCCCCGCCCGCGTCGCCGCGTGGCTGGAGCGCAACGCCCGGCTACGGGATCTGCGCACCACCCACCGCGGCGCGGACCCCGAGGTCGACGCCGTGCTCGTCGCCCTGGCCCTCACCGCGCAGATGTGGCGCCAGCGGACCGGCGTGAGTTCCGATCAAGGAACTGACCAGCGGAAAGAGGCGGAACCGGGCCCATGCTGCGACCTGTCCACGACGGAAGCGGCTGACCGGCTCAACATGACCGACCGGGGAGTCCGCGCCGCCATCGCCCGCGGCAGCCTCACGGCTCACCGCGACGGTGACCGGTGGCGCGTCGCCCCGGAAGACCTGGAGCACTACCGGGCCGGCCGCGCAGCCTGACCAGCAGGGAGCGCCATGCCACCCGACCCGCGCAGCCTCCAACGCCGACTGTTCGGCCTGCCCTCCGGCGCCGACGCCACCACCGCCATCAGCTACCGCGACGCCGCGGATCGCGTCGCCGGCATCGACGACCCCGTCCAGCTCGACGAGCTGATGAACCGGGCCGCCACCGCCGGCGACGCGATGCTGCTGCGCGCTGCCCTCGCCCACGCCTACCAGCACGGCTGGCGCTCTCTCGTGACCACCTACGGCGGCGCCGCCGCCGACGAGCTGCTCAACGCGGCATGACCCCGAACGGAGACACCGTGACCACCACGACCAGCACGCCCGCCGACGCCCTGCTCGCCGCCGTCCGCGCGGCCACCCGCCGGCCCGTCGTCGACCAGGCCGCCATCGACAAGGCGCTCGACGCCTTCGCCGAGGCCACCGACGGCGACATCAGCGCCGTCCGCGCCGCCGCCCGGGAGATCGTCCGACGCCACAAGCAGGGACTCGGCTACGGCGGCAACGCCGGTGGGCCACGCATGGCCGCGCAGTACATGTGGCAGCTCGCCCTCGCCGCCGACCAGGTCGGGCAGACGTGGGAGCGACACGACGAGCTGGCCGCAGCCGAGCAGGAACTGGCCCAGCGGGAGCAGGACCACCGAGCCGCGCTCGCCGAGCTGGAGCAGGCCGTGAAGGCCGGCGACGTCGACCAGGTGATGAAGCTGCGCGGCGAGGTGGAGGTGAAGCACCCGACACGCATCGCCGAGGCCCGCACGGCGGTGCTGGAGCTGCGCATCGAGCAGGCCCGCATGTGGCAGGGCGGCGGCGCCGAGCGCGGGGCCCGTGCCCTCCGGCTGCTGGCCGAGGCTCAGGAGCGCCACGCCCAGCTCGCCGCGCAGATCGCGCAGGCCGCCGAAGACATCAACCTCGCCCGGCTGGAGCACGCCGAGGGCATGCAGGCCACGGCCCGACTCGACAGCGAGGCCAGCGCCCTCCAGGCCGAGCTGTCCACGCTGAAGACCACCCACGAGCGGGAGATGCAGGCCCGACTGCGGCGCATCGCCGGGCTGCCCGAGCTGGAGGTGGAGCCGACGCCGGAAGACCGGCGGGTGCTCGTGCTCGGCACCACGGTGCGCGCCGACGCCCACGACTTCACCCCGAGCACGGCGGGCAGCCTCTGATGCCCGGCGACAAGGCACACGCTCAGGCCAACGCCCAACTGCGCCGGCTCGGCTTCCCCGAGATCCCGCCGCCGCCCACCACCAAGCAGGAGCGGGCCGCCGCCCGCGTCCGGCGCATGGGCCTGGTGCCCGTGTGCGACCAGCAGCCGACCACCACACAGGAGGCGTCATGAGCAGGTGCCCGCACTGCGGCCGAGACACCACGATCGAGCCGGCCGCCCCGGCCGGAAGTCTCGCCCGCGGCGAACAGCTGTTCCGCGAGCGACGGCAGGGCGTACGCATCGAGCGCGGCGCCGACCTGCCGCCCGACGTCACCCCGCAGCGTCCGGATGCGGCCTGACCGATGCGGCGAGCGCTGAAGGTGTGTCCGGTCGCCGGGTGCCCGGAGCTGGTCGACAAGGGCCGGTGCGCCCGTCACCGCAGGGAAGCCGACCAGCGGCGAGGCACGGCCGCCGAGCGGGGTTATGACCACCGCTGGCGGCAGACCCGGGCCCAGGTGTTGCGCCTGTTCCCGACGTGCACCGAGGACGGCTGCGCCGAGGCGGCGACGGAGGTCGACCACATCGACGGGCTCGGCCCGCGCGGTCCACGCGGCCACGACCTGACCAACCTCCGCGCGTACTGCAAGCCGCATCACTCGCGCCGGACTGCGCGGGATCAGCCGGGCGGGTGGGCGCGGCGGTGACGACTACGCGTGGTAACCGGCCGAAGGTAACTGTCCGCGACCGGGAGCAAGGGGGTGGGGCCACACCCCAAAAGCCCTGGTCAAGTAGCACCGCCGGTGAGGTGCCTCGGTGGCCGCGCGCCCTGGAACAAGTCGACCTATCGACCGACCGTAACGGAGAGTGAGACATGTCGGAGAAGGTGACTCCGCCGATCGACCTGCGTGACCCGGGCCGCCGGCTCTGGCACGCCATCACCGGCGAGTACGACCTCGACGAGCACGAGCTGGCGCTGTTGGTGGAGGCCACCCGAACCGTGGATCTGCTCGACGAGCTGGAGCGGCGCATCCGTCTGGACGGTGCGGTCATCGAGTCGCCGCAGGGAATGAAGGCGCACCCTGCCGCGGTGGAGGCCCGGCAACAGCGGATCGCGCTGGCGCGGCTCATGGCGGCGCTGCGGATGCCTGCCGGCGACGAGGGCGACCAGGTGCAGGGCCGCCGTCCGCAGCGGCGCGGCGGGACTCGTGGCGTGTATGGCATCCGGGGCGGGAAGGCGTCGTGAGGCGGCGCGGTGAGTCCCTGGGCGACCTCGGCGACGTGCCTGACTGGCTGCGGACGTTCGATCACGCCGCGTGGGTCGACGAGCGGGAGACGCCGCCGGACTGGTGGGCGCATGGTGTGCCGATGTGGCGGCTGCTCGGGGCGCGCAAACGGTGGCAGGCGGCCGGTCAGGCGTGGCTCGACGAGCGGGGCCGGCGGGCCGACTGGTACGCGCTCACCCGCCCGTCGGTGGCGCCACGATGAGGCGGCGGGAGCCACCCAAGCCGGTCCGGTCGGGCGGTGAGGTTCCGCTGTGGGTGAGGCAGCTCAACTACGGGCTGATGCACGTCACCGGTCGCCCTCTGTCCGCCCCGATCGACCTCTGCGAGGCGCTGCCGCGCCTGCGGGCTGCGCGGGCGCAGTGGTGCGCGGAGAACGGCTGCTATCGGGCTGGGAGGTCATGCAAGGAGGCTTTCGGCGCGGTGCCGGGGGCGTGTCGGGTGGCCGGAGGGCCTGCCCGCGAGGCGGAGGGGTAGGGCATGGCATTGCGTACGGTAGGCGTCCGCCTGGCGGCGGAGGTGGCCGGCTTCCGGGCCGGTATGCGGCAGGCCGGGGCGTCGGTCGGGGAACTGCGCGGGGAGCTGGACCAGGCAGCCCGGGCCGGGCGGCTCGACGCGCTCGCTGACCAGGCGTCGCGGATGGGTCTGGTCATGGTGGCCGGATTCGGCGCCGCGGTGGCGGTGACGGCGAAGTTCGACAAGCAGATGTCGGAGGTCGGCGCCGTCGCCAACGCGACCGGCAAGGACATGGAATTGCTGCGGCAGGCCGCGCTCGACGCGGGTAAGGCGACCGCGTTCTCCGCGACGGAGGCGGCGAAGGCGGAGGCCGAGCTGGCCAAGGCCGGCTTGTCGACGTCGCAGATCCTTGGCGGGGCGCTGACGGGCTCGCTGGCCCTCGCGGCCGCCGGGTCGCTGGACCTGGCCGAGTCGGCGGACATCGCGGCGAAGACCATGAACGTGTTCAAGCTGCGCGGGTCAGACGTCGGGCACATCGCTGACGTACTGGCGGCGGCGGCCAACAAGAGCGCCACGGACGTGCACGAGATGGGCGAAGCGCTCAAGCAGGGCGGCCTGGCTGCCAACGGTGCCGGGCTCTCGCTTGAGGAGACGGTGGGCACGCTGTCTGCCTTCGCTGACCGGGCGCTCGTCGGCTCTGACGCCGGCACGTCGCTGAAGACGATGCTGATGATGTTGCAGGCGCCGACGGACAAGGCCAAGGCGCTGATGGATCAGCTGGGCATCGCGGCGTACGACGCGAACGGACAGTTCGTCGGGACGGTGGCCCTGGCTGGGCAGTTGCAGAAGACGCTGGGCGGCCTGACTCAGGAGCAGCGCAACGCAGCGTTGGCGCAGATCTTCGGCGCTGACGCGATGCGCGCGGCGAACGTGCTCTATGAGGTCGGGGAGGTCAAGCTCCGCGACTACGTGAGCGCCGTCGACGACCAGGGCGCCGCCGCCGACGTCGCGGCGAAGAAGATGGACAACCTGGCCGGTGACGTCGAGAAGCTCAAGGGTTCGCTGGAGACGATGGCCATCGAGGCCGGGTCGGGCTCGACGTCGGGCCTGCGGATGCTCGTGCAGACGGCGGACAACCTGGTCGACTCGCTGGCGTCGATACCGGCGCCGGTGCAACAGGGCCTGGTGGCGGTGGCCGGGTTCGGTGGGGCGACGCTGCTCGCGGCGGCCGGAGCGGCGAAGCTGCATGCGGCGACGACCCGGGCCGGCTCGGAGCTGGCCGCGCTCGGGCCGCGTGGCGAGAGGGCCGCCCGTGGGTTGGACCGGGCCAGCCGGGCCGCGGGCCGGGCTGGGGTGGCGTTCGTGGCGCTGGAGGTCGCCGGGGCGGTGCTGGCCACCACTCAGGACGACCTGAACCCGCAGATCGACGCGATGGCCAAGGGCCTTGCGGAGTGGGGCCGGACGGGCAAGCTGGCCGGCGAGTCCGCGCGGGTGCTGGGCACCGACATGAAGGACTTGGGGGTGGGCTTCAAGTTCCTTGCGGACACCGACAACGGGCGTCGGCAGACGACCAGGTTCATGCAGGACATGCTGGAGAAGACGCCGCTGCTCGGGCAGGCGTTGCAGGGCACGAACACCTCACTCGCTCGGACTCGGGAGCGCGTCGACGCGATGGACCAGTCGCTCGCGCAGATGGTGCAGAGCGGCAACGCCAGCGACGCCGCCGCGTTCTTCGATCGGTTCGCCGCCTCGCAGGCGCAGTACGGGGTGTCGGTCGACGAGGTGAAGGCGAAGTTCCCGGCGTACGCGGCGGCGCTCGAGTCGACGGGCAAGGCCGCGCAGGGCACCGCCGGCGGGATCGGCCAGGTGGGCGCGGCGTCGGTAGCGGCGGCCCAGGATGCCGACAAGCTCAAGCAAGCCTTCGATGCCCTTTTCGGCGACGAGATGTCGTACGACAAGGCGGTGCTGGCGTACAAGCAGGGCATCGCCGACGTGAAGGCGGAGCTGCGTGACGGCACCCGGACACTGAACGACAACACGCAGGCCGGGCGGGACAACGTCGCTGCGGTGCTGGAGCAGGTCGACCGGATTAAGGCGCTGCGGGATGCCCGGCTGGAGCACGGGGCGACGCTCGACGACGCGAACGCCAAGTACGTCAAGGACATCGACGGGCTGCGGCGCACGATGCTGCAGGCCGGGTACACCAAGGACGAGGTCGATCAGCTGATCGGTAAGTACCGGGCGGTGCCGGGGGATGTGTCGACGAACGTGTCGGCGCCGGGGACCACGAAGGCGACTGGTCAGGTCCAGGACTTCAACTTCGCGGTCCGGAGTGTGCCGCCGTCGAAGACGGTGCCGTTCTGGGCGACGACGGCGGAGGCCCGGGCGGCGGTTGACGCCCTCAAGTCGAAGATCAACGAGTTGAAGGACAAGCACATCTACATCTCCGGCACGGTCCGCTGGACCAGCACCGGAGATCTGAAGGTGCCCGGCGGCACCCAGCTGAAGGGGTTCCGGCACGGTGGCATCGTCGAGCACGCCGCGTCGGGGCTGCTGCGGGAGGCGCAGATCGCGGCGCCGCAGGGCCCGGCCCGGTACGCGTGGGCGGAGCCGGAGACCGGTGGGGAGCTGTTCGCGCCGCGGTTCGGGGACATGAACCGGACGCGGGCGCTGGTCGGATACGCGATCGAGAACTGGTGGGGCGGCTGGCAGCGGTTCGCCCCGTCCGGCGGGGCGGGTGGGCAGGCCGGCGGTCAGGTCACGTACGACAACCGGATCACGGTGCAGCCGCGGCAGGCGAACTTCACGGTGCACGACCTGACGGCGCTTCAGCAGCGCCAGGACGCGCTTTCGCGGGTGGGGAGGCCACGGTGAGGGGTCAGGTCAGGCCGAGCGCGATGACGTCGCTCAGGTCCGACTCCTTGAACTGCACCTTCCCCCGGTTGGCCACCTCGACGCCGTAGATGCCCTTCCCGCTGGGCACGTCGGGCACCTTGAAGCTGAACAGGCATTCGGTGGCCCTGGTCGGATCGTCCGGGTCGATCTGCGGCTGTCCGGCGTCCAGCCGGCCGATGCCGAGGTTGACGCCGGCCGGGTCGGTGACGACCACCTGGGCGCCGGCCTGAAGGTCGTCGTGGCTGTCGCGTCCAGCGCACTGGAGCGTCGTTTCCGACCAGGTGAAGGTAGGGAGCTTCAGCGTGAAGGTGCCACGCACGAGCAGCGGCGCCTGGGCCGGGGTCGGAGTCGCGGGCCGGCTCTCGGCGGCCGGCTCGGCCTCGTCGCCGCATCCGGCGGGGGCGAGCAGCAGCACAGCGGACAGCGCGACGGCGGTACGTGCTCGGGTCATCCCGGCAACGTACCGCCGTCGATCAACGTGCTGGCCGGATCGTCGGCTGGTGGACACCTACCGCCCGGCCAGCGCCCCGGCGAGGGCCGCCCCGAACATGGCGGCGACGACCAGGGCGACGAGCACCAGGGCGACGGTGCGGCGGTGGCGGCTCACCGGGCCACCCCCGCGTCGCGGTGCACCCGCCGGGCGCGGTTCCACAGCCGCCGGCCGTACCGCAGCCGCTTGCCCGTCGACGAGCACCAGCGGCACGGGCGGGACAGCTTCCGCTTGCGCTTGCTGCGGTGGTGGCCCTTGCCGTCGCACAGCCAGCAGTCGCGGAACGGCCGGATCGCGCACGACAGCGCGTAGCCGGCGAGGACGACCAGGATGATGCCGGTCGCGGTGATGGTGCCTCTCACGATGCCTCCCCAGGGGCGGAAATGCGGGCTGCGGCGGGGGTGCCGCGACCACGCGACCAACGGGTGTCTGTGCTGGTGGTGGCCGGTCGCGGCAGTGGTCGCGGAAGTGCGACCGGGCTGCGTGCCGCGACCGGCCACCGCGACCTACTCGGCTTCGATCTCGCGCCGCTGCTGCGCGGCGTCCAGCGACGCCCGGCGGGCGCCCTTGATGTTCTTCCGGCCGACCTTCACGTCCATCGAGTCGACGCCGTACCGGGCGAGCGACTCGCGGACCATGTCGGCGGTGATCCCGGCGTACATCTCCGGCCAGCCGGCGGCGAGCCGCTCGGCGAGCACCGCCCACGGCAGCCCCGACTCGCCGGGCTGGAGCACCGACCGGGCGTCAGCGAGCATGTCCCGCGCCTCAACCCGCTCGACGTCCTCCCCGACGACCTTGCCGCGCAGCTGGGCGGCGCGGGCGATGATCGCGGCGTTCTCCTTGTCGCTGGGGAAGAACGACCGGACGCTGCCCGGCTTCTCGATGCCGGTCACCACGCCCCACCCGGCGTCGACCCGCGGCCGGTACACCGTGGCGGACAAGCCCCGCTTGTACGCCCCGGTACCCAGGATCATGTCGTTCTCGACCTGGCCGCCGACCGACAGGCACCACCGGACGGTGACACAGCGGGTGATGTTCGGCGGGACGCTGTCCCGGTCGGCGATCTGCGTGGCCAGCACGAGGATGATGCCGAGCGCTCGGCCGCGCTTGGCGACCCGCTCGGCTGCGTCGGCGGCGTCCGGGTACGCCAGGAACAGCTCGTGCACCTCGTCGAGCAGGATGAACACCGGGTGCAGGCCCGACCCGTGCTTGCCGGCCAGCTCCGGCGTGACCTTGCCCAGCGGCGCCTCGCCGCGCTCCCTGGCCCGCTTGATGCGCTGCCCGCGCCGCTCGCACTCGGCCAGCGCCCACGTCAAGACGTCCCGGCCGGTCTGCAGGGCCTCGTCGTCGACACCACAGGCGTACGTGCTGCACAGCGGCGCCATGTCCAGGAAGTCCCCGGTGCCCTTGAACTCGGCAATCTTCATCTCGACGGTCGGGTCCAGCAGCGCGATGTCGGCCAGGTCGCGGGCCGCGTACGACTTGCCGGAGCCGGGCTGCCCGCCGATGAGCACGTTGGACTCGAACAGGGTGATGAAGATCGGGCGCTGCCGGGCGTCGGTGCCGAACGGCTGCGGCTCGAAGAAGCTGGTCCGCGCCGTCGGCGAGGTGAGCGCCCACCGCGGCTGACCCATCTTCGACGCCGGGTATCGGCCCACCCACAGGTCGACCTGCCCGGGGTGGTCGGGGCCGACCTCCGGCCACACCTGGTCAACGGGCAGCCGCAGCGCGGCGGCCAGATTGTCGCGCTTCTCCAGCACCGTCGTGGCCACGATCGCGCCGGGCAGGTTGAACCGGGCCAGCCAGCCCGGCCCGTCGGCGTGCACGCCGGGCGGCGGGAACGTGAGCTGTCCGGGCTCCTTGACACCGATGGACATGGCGACGATGGCGGCCCGCACCTGCTCGGCGGTGAGCTTGGTGAACGGGGCCTTGGTCACGGTCCGGTCCACGATCGGCTTGTCGACCGGCCGCCCCAACCTGGCCGCCACCAGCACCAGGGCGGCCACCACGCAGTACCACCCGACCGGCGGCATACCCGCCAGCTCGACGGCGACGAGCAGCGCCACCAGGGCGACGAGCGCGGCGCCGACAACCCACCACCGGGCCGCGGACGACCGCTCCCGGCGCTTGTCGAGCTGCTGCCAGGTGTGCGGGTCGTTCTTGTTCGCGGCCTCCTGCCGCAGGTGGAAGTTCTCCCGGCCGCCGACCGCCCACCAGGTCACCGACCCGACCGCGCGGGCGGCACCACGAGGCGCGTACAGCGCCACCTTGGCGGCGTACTTCGGGGTGCGGGTGAGGTGGTACAGGGCGGTGTGTCCGCCGTAGCCGACCGACCAGCGCGCCAGGGCCCGCCGGCCTTCCTGGTTGCGCAGCACCGCGGGCACGATCGGCCGCCGGCTGTCGGTGCGGCTCACGACGTCGGCGAACGTGGCCTTGCGGTCCGGGGCGTCGACCGGCCCGCCAACCTGGTCGGCCTCGATGGTGTGCCGCTCGTCGTCGTACTCGTCGAACGGGATGACGGTCATGGTCAATACCTCCCGGAAGCCTGCTCGGCCAGGTTGGACACCCGCACCGCGGCGACGTCGAGCAGCTCACGGCGGGACATGGTGGGTTCGTCGGTCAGTTCCTTGTCGATGAACGCGGCCAGGGCGTGCAGTCCGCCGGCCACGGCCCCGAGCCGCGTCAGCAGCTCGGGGCACGTCGTGCAGTCGTTCTCGGGCATCAGTGCTTGTCCCGCACGGCATCGACGCGGGCGCGCCCGGCCTTGGTGGGCAGGTAGTGCCACTGCGCGTCCACGACCTGCATGTAGGTGTGGTCGGCGCAGACCGTTGCGCGGAGCAGCGTGTTCAGTCCGGCGTGCCCGAACACCGGGTGCAGGGGGACGTCGAGGTGGCCGGCGATCTGCTCCCGGGTGCGGTGCCCGGCCACGATCGCGGCCAGCACGTCCCGGTACTCGTCGGTGTCGACGAGGCTGGTGTCGCCCCGAACGGTGAGGTCGGGGTCCGTCTTGCTAAGCATGCCCATTCGGGGCTCCCTCGCGCTCATCGGCGGGCCTCCTGACGACGACGCCGTACGTGGAAGGCGACACTGACCGCCGCCGCACCGATGCCGGTGACGATCGCGGTGGTGGTGTGCCCGGTCAGGAGGGCCGCCACGGAGACGGCCGCGAGGATGGCGGAGAGGGTGCTCACTTCGACTCCTTCCGCTTGAACGTGCCGTCCTTGCCGGCCAGCACCTTCGCCGAGTTGATGCCCCGGGCGGTGAGGCGGGTGCCCTTGCCGGTGACGACCTCGTACGTGTGGTTGTTGTCGGTCGCCTGACGGCGGCGCGCCTCTGTGTGGGCCTTCTTCTTCTCGTCCGGGGTCCGGTCCTTCCAGGCCATCGGTCAGCGCTCCTGTCCGGTGCGCAGCGCCCGCTCGTGCCGGTAGAGCTGGTCGACCAGGGCGGTCGACGCCTTCCACCGACGCGCGGTCAGCGCCTCCCGCATCCGCCGGCGGAACTCCCGCAGGCTCGGCGGGTTCTCGTCGACCTCGGCGGCGGCGTAGACCTCGGCGGCGAGCAGTTGCAGCGCCTTGTCGTCGGGCGTGCCGTAGCCGTCTCCGCTCGCGCCGCCGGGCGTGCCACCTGCGGCGATAGCCGGTGCGGTTATCGAGTCCAGCAGCGTCCGAATGTCGTCGTCGGAGATCAGCCCGAACGACGGCAGCTCACCGTCCGGCACGGTCCCGCCGTCGTCGGCACGGTCCCGCAGCGCCTCCTCGTAGGAGCGGCGGGCGTCGTCAACCTGGGCGTGAGCCCGGACGCGGGAGCGGTAGTCCCGGGCGGTGTGCTCCGCCCCGACCTGCTCGCTGATCGCCTTCACCTCGTCGATGGCGCGGGCCACCGCGACGGCGTCCCGACCTCGGGAACGGACGATGTCGACCTTGCGCTGCGCGTCGGCGGTGATCCGCACGCCTGCCGTCGACAGGGCCATCTGCAAGGTCAGCTTGCCGAGCACCGGGATGACCGCCCCGATGACGGCGATGGGCACGGTGGTGGCGGTCAGGCCGTGAACGAGCACCGCGGCGACGGACACGGCCAGCAGCAGCCAGCCGAGCAGGGCTGGGGTGCGGGAGGCGGACGCGGACCGGCGGTGCGCCCGCTCGTGGAGCATCGCGGACACCCACACCAGGTCGAACAGGGCTCCGGCGCTGTAGGCGACCCACGCGGGCGCCTGGGTGGTGAGCAGGCCGCCGACGGCCACCAGGGTCCAGGCGACGGCGAGCGCGGTGAGGGCGATCGGCAGGCCCCACAGGACGCCGGTCTGTACGGCGTTCAGGGACTTGGCGCGTGCGGTCATCGGGTCGACTCCTTCTCGTTGCTCGGGGCCGGCACGGTGACGTGGGACTTCACCCAGACCGTGCGGCCGGTGTCCGGGTGCCTCGCGCTCGCCTCGTACGGCTGCCACCAGCGGTCACCGGAGTGGATCGGGTGCAAGCTCAGCGCCGGGTGGGGCAGGTTCAGGAACGCCGCCCACCGGTCGACGGCGTTCCGGTCGTCGTCGTCGAGCTGGATCAGCAGCGTGGCCCGGCTGACGTCGTCGTCACGGCCGATCTGCACGTAGAACGGCACGGGCAGGTCGAGGCTGATGCCGGCGGCCACCAGGGCGTACGCGGCGCGGCGCGGGTCGAACGTCATCGGGTCAGCTCCTTCTCGCGGCCGGCGGCCTGCCGGCGCTGCTGGGCGCGGATCTCGGCGGCGGTGGTGTCGGCGTGGCTCTCGCTGCTGCGCCGGGCGAGCAGGAACGGCGTGAGCATCACGGCCGGTCCGCCCACCAGGACGGCGGTCAGGGCCAGGGCGGCGGTGTCGGTCATCGCGCACCCCCCGCGTGCTGCTCGACGGCGGACTCGAACGCCGCCCACGTGGCCGCGTGACGCGCCTCGTGGTCGACGTGCGCCCGCTCGATCACCTGCAACGCCTGCTCGGCGGTCACCGCGCCGGCCCTCACGGACTCGACGGCCGCGGCCACCGCGACCCGCAGGTCAGCGGCGAGAAACGTCAACTCCACGTAGTGCGGCAGACGGTTGTCGACGAAGTGGCTCATCGCGCACCCCCCGCCCACACCGTGCTGACGCACATGCCGGCCGCGCCGACCTGCTCGCCGGTGCACGGGTTGTCGTGGTGGTTCTGCATCGCGGCGAGCCCGGCCAGGGCCGTGCACACCAGAACGGTGCGCACGACCAGGCGGTTGATCCGGGCGGCCATCAGTGGTTACCGCCGTCGACCAGCTCGGCGGCGGCCAGCAGCGCAGCGGCCAGGCGGCGGGCCTCGGCCGGCGAACCCGTCCAGCCCTGCACGCCCTCGCCGCCCGCGAAGTCGCCCGACGGGCCCTCGGCGACGGTCAGGACCACCCGGGGCGCGGTGATGACCTCCGGGCCGTTCTCGCCCACCTCGGTGGTGCTCTCCACGTACACGGTGGCGGTGGCCGGGTCGGTGACGGTGCTCGGGTCGACCGCGGTCATCTCGGTGACGATGCGCTCGTGCACCAGCCCGATCGAGAAGCCCTCGCACTCGGTGATGTGGCCGCGGTGGTCCTTCGAGCACCACGGCGGGCAGCCGGTGCGGATCGCCTCGGCGGACGCCGAGCGAGGGCGGGGGATCGACGCCAGGTCGGTGGTGTCGACGTCGCTGAGACGCGACGACGGCGGGACGGGCGCAGAGGCCATAATGGTCATGGGTCGACTCCTTCGCAGTCGATCAAGGGCCCGGAGCTACAGGTGGTTGCACACCTGCCGGGCCCGCTTTGGTTTTGTGGGTGGCGGGACCGGCTCCGTTGCCGGCCCCGCCGGGGGCCTAGCTGATGGGGTCGTAACCGATCCGGTCGACCAGGGCGTCGTACTGCCGGTTCAGCCCCGCCAGGACCGGCGAACCGGCGGGCAGGGACTTGACCCGCTGCGCGATCCGGACGGCCTTGTCGATGTCCGTCTGGCTGGTGTTCGCCTTGGCGGTGACCTTCATGTCTGCCCCTCCGTCGCTCTCGGGTGTAGCTACACCCTAGCCGCTTGTGTAGCTACACCGCAAGGGGATAACCTCTGGTCAACTTCGATGACGGGAGAGCGGGACATGGCACCGACCAGAGGCACGCCGACACGGCCCGTACGGGTCGACCTCGACGAGTGGGAGCGATTCGGGGTGGCGGCCAGGAGCCAGGGCGCCGACAGGTCGTCGCTCATCCGGGAGTTCATGCGGTGGTACCTGCGGCTGCCCGGCGCGAAGCTGCCGAAGCGACCCGAGGTCACGCCGACGCCGGCCACCGAGTAGGGCGGCAGGTGGTCACAGACTGGCCACGGACCCGCCGAGATGGTCACGACAGTGCCGTCATGATCCGGCACAACGCATAGCCAGCAAGCAGGCACAACGCAGGGCCCCGTCATTGTCCGTCACCGGACGACACGGGGCCCTGCTCACTTTTAATCCATAGGTTCAGGGTTCGAGTCCCTGGCGGCCCACTCAACAGCGCATCTGAGCTGCGGGAACGTCGACCGAAGATCATCGGGCACAACCAGGGCACAAGTCA
>NZ_JBEZMS010000057.1:0-24950 GCF_040652815.1 Micromonospora sp. NPDC048169 | reverse complement strand
ACCCGCTTCGACAAACTCGCCGTGCGCTACGCGGCCACCGTGCACGTCGCCGCCATCAACGAATGGCTGTGACCGACTTCGACACAGGCCCTAGAGGAGGTCAACGACGGTCTCTGGCGTCAACGGCAGACGGTCCACTCGACACCTTCGTCTCGGGCGCATAGCAGATCAACCGGCGTACCGAGGTCTGTCCACAACCCTCTCGGTTGTCCACAGGGCACCGGTCTCGCACCGTCCGGCCGGGCAGGCTGCACCCGGCACGTCCGAGTCCGACCGATGGAGGCCGCCATGCCGCCCCGTACCCCGCTTCCGCCGTACCGTCGTCTGCCCCTGCTCGTCACCTCCGACGGCGACCTCCTCGACGAGCTGCTGCGACTCGCGGCGGCCGGCGGCACCGAGGTCGAGCTGGCGGCCGATCCGGCCGCCGCCCGGGCCCGCTGGGCCCCGGCGCCGCTGGTGCTCGTCGGCGCCGACCAGGCGGCGGCCTGCCTGCGGGCACGCCTTCCCCGCCGCGCCCGCACGGTCCTGGTCGGTCGCTCCGGAGAGCTCGATCCAGGTACGGAGTTGGCCGAACTGATCGGCGCGGAGCACGTCGCGACGCTGCCGGCGGCCGAGCCCTGGCTGGTCGACCGATTCGCCGAATGCGTGGCCGGGCCGGCGGGCCCGGGGCCGGGCCGGGTGGTGGCGGTGCTCGGCGGGCGGGGAGGCGCCGGGGCCAGCGTGCTGGCCGGTGGGCTCGCCGTCACGGCGGCCCGGTCCCGGCTGCGCACGCTGCTGGTCGACGCCGACCCGCTCGGCGGCGGTCTCGACCTGGTGCTCGGGTGGGAGCAGCTCGACGGGTTGCGGTGGCCCGAACTGGCCGGCACGGACGGGCGGGTCGACCCGCCGTCGCTGATCCGCGCGCTGCCCAGCCGAGGCGATCTGGTGGTGCTCTCCTGGGACCGGGGCGACCTGCGGCACCTGCCGGCTGAGGCGATGGCCGCCACAGTGGACGCCGGACGGCGAGGGCGGGATCTGGTGGTGCTCGACCTGCCCCGGCACCTCGACGACGCGGCGGTGATCGCGCTCCAGGCCGCCGACCGCGCTCTGCTCGTCGTACCGGCCGAGCTGAGGGCGGCGGCCGCGGCGGCCCGGGTCGCCGCTGTCGCCGCGCCACACTGCATCGACCTCTCGGTCATCGTGCGCGGCCCGGCGCCCGGTCGGCTCCGCGCGGCCGAGGTGTCCCGGGCGCTGGGCCTGCCGCTCGCCGGCACGCTGCGACCCGAGCCGGGACTGTGCCGTGGGCTGGAGCGGGGCGAGGCGCCGGGCGCGAGCGGGAAGGGGCCGCTCGCCGCGCTCTGCCAGCGGCTCGTGGACGAGATGATCGGCTCGTCGGCGGCTGGTGCGGCGTGACCACGCCCGAACCGGGGGAGCTGGCCGCCCGGGTCCGGCACCGGTTCGCCGCCGAGGCCACCCCGGTCACGCCGGCGGCCATCGTCTCCGCGGTACGCGCCGAACCGGCGGCGGCGGTGCTCGGTGACACCACGCTGCTGCGGATCGCCGACCGGGTGCACGACGACCTGGTCGGCGCGGGTCCACTGGCGCCGCTGCTCGCCGACCCGCAGGTCACCGACGTGCTGGTGAACGGGGTCCGAGTCTGGGTCGACAGAGGGCGGGGACTGCGTCAGGTCGCCGTGCCGCTGGGCACGCTCGACGACGTACGCCGCCTGGCGCAGCGCCTCACCTCGGCGGCCGGGCGGCGGCTGGACGACGCCTCCCCGTACGCGGACGCGCGGCTGCCCGACGGCACCCGGCTGCACGCGGTGCTGCCTCCGGTGGCGACCGACGGGCCCTACCTGTCGCTGCGTACCTTCCGGCAGCGGCCGTTCACCCTCGACGAACTGGTCGAGCGGGGCACCGTGTCCCGGCCGGTCGCCCCGCTGCTCGTCGCAGTGGTGGCCGCCCGCCTCGCGTACCTGGTCAGCGGCGGCACCGGCTCCGGAAAGACCACGCTGCTCAACACGTTGCTCGGGCTGGTGCCCGGCACCGAGCGGATCGTGCTGGTGGAGGACGCCGCCGAACTGCGCCCGGTGCACCCGCACGTGATCGGGTTGCAGGCGCGCACCGCGAACGTCGAGGGTGCCGGTGCCGTCGGGCTCGGCGACCTGGTACGGCAGGCGCTGCGGATGCGGCCGGACCGGCTGGTCGTGGGCGAGTGCCGGGGCGCCGAGGTGGTCGACCTGCTCGCCGCGCTGAACACGGGCCACGACGGCGGGGCGGGGACGCTGCACGCGAACGCCCCTGCCGACGTCCCGGCCCGGCTGGAGGCGCTGGGGATGCTCGGCGGTCTGCCCCGGCTCGCGTTGCACGCCCAGGTCGCCGCCGCGTTGCAGGTCGTCCTCCAGCTTCGCCGTACCGGCGAGGGACGCGTACTGGACTCCATCGGCCTGCTGTTGCCCGACGGGCCCGACCGGGTGGTGACTGTGGTCCCGGCATGGGTACGCGGCCGAGGGCTCGGTCCGGCGGCCCGGACGCTCGCCGGACTGGTGCGGGAGCGGGGAGCGCCGGTGCCGCCGATCCTCCAGGCGGCGTGGCCCGCGTCGGCGGAGCCGTCGTGACCGGCCACCTCTGGGCGGCGGTCCTGCTGCTGGCCGCCGCGGCGGTCGCCGTCGCCTGGCCGGTACGTGCCGGTCGCGCCCGGCGGCTGACGGTCCTGGGCACGCCGGATGAGCGGGTGGAGGCTGGACGTCCAGCGTCGCCGGAGCTACCGCTCGACTCCGTGTCGAAGGCGTCCGCCCGCCCGTCCGGTCGTGGCCGAGGGCCGCGTCGACCCGGTGCCGGGCGTCGCGTTCCGGTGTCGCCGTCGGCGCTGGCACGTCGGATCCGGCGGTGGGCCGCCGTCCCCGGGATGTCCGCCGGACGCGTGCTGCCCGCGGCGGCGCTGTGCGGGGCCGTGGCCGGGGCGTTGCTCGGTGGCCCGGTGGCCGCCGTGGTGCTCGCCACCTACGGCGTGCTCGCGGCTCGGGCGGTGCTGCGCCGGCGTACCCACCGGGCGGCCGCACTCGCGCACCGCCGCGACCTGGACCGGCTGGCCGCCGTCGCCGCAGACCTGCGGGCCGGGCTACCTGTCGACGGCGGTGCCGACGCCGGTCCGGGACGCGTCGCCCGGCTGGCCCGCGCCGCCGGAAGGCTGGCCGACCGGACCGGCGCGCCGCTCGCCGACCTGCTGGAACGGATCGAGGCCGACGCCCGCGCCGCCGATCGGGGCCTTGCGGCTGCCGCCGCCCAGGCCGCCGGGGCGCGGGCGACCGCCTGGCTGCTCGCGGCGCTGCCGCTCGGCGGGATCGGTCTCGGCTACGGCATCGGGGTCGACCCGGTGGCGGTGCTGCTGCACACGCCGGTGGGCGCCGGTAGCGCGATCGCGGCGGTCGTGTTGCAGGTCGGCGGCCTGCTCTGGGCCGAGCGGCTCGGCGTCACGCCGGGACGGGCCGCCTGATGGCACGGCAGGTGCTGGCCGCCGTTTGTCTCGGCGGTGCCGCGTCGTTGCTGGTCGTCGCCGGTCCGGTCGCCCGCCCGGCGCGGCGGCTGCGCCGGCTCGCCCCGGTGCCGACGCCGGCCCGCCCGGCGTGGTGGCCGGATCGGGTACGCCTCGGCGCGGCGCTGGCCGGCATCGCCGTGACGGTGGTGGTCGGCGGTGCGACAGGAGCGTTCCTCGGGCTGCTTGCCGGTGTCGCCGCCGACCGTCTGTTGCGCCGGATCGAGCCGCGCGCCGTCCGGGAACGGCGCCTGTGGGAGACCGCCGACCTGCCGCTGGCCGCGGATCTGCTGGCCGCCGCGCTGAGGGCGGGCGCACCGGTCGACCGCTCGGCGCTCGCCGTGGCCGAGGCGCTCGGCGGGCCGCTCGCGGACCGGCTCGGCCGGGTCGGCCGCACGCTGCAGCTCGGTGGCGGCCCCGGAGAGGCATGGGCGCACCTGAGCGGCGTCGCCGGGGCCGAACCCGTGGTCGCGGCGGCGGTCCGCTCGTCGAACAGCGGTGCCGCACTGGCTCGCGCGCTGACCCGGCTGGCCGACGACCTGCGTGCCGAACGGTCGACAGCGGCGGAGGCGGCGGCCCGCCGGGCGGGGGTGCTCATCGTGCTGCCGCTCGGGCTGTGTTTCCTGCCCGCCTTCATTCTCGCCGGTCTGGTGCCGGTGATCGTCGCCGTCCTCGGCGACGTGCTGTGATCCATCGAGAAGGGACGTACGACATGCGCAAGCTCCTCACCCGCCTGCGGGGTGACGCCGGCATGAACACCGCCGAGTACGCGGTGGGCACCCTCGCCGCGGTGGCCTTCGCCGGGATCCTGCTGAAGGTGCTCACCTCCGGCAACGTGCAGTCCGCGCTGACCGCCGTCATCGACCGGGCCCTGAAGTGACCGGGCGCCGGCGGGCCGGCCGTCACGGTCGGTGGCTGACCTCAGCGGTCCCGATGGGCGTATCGGCCGAGCCCGGCCCGTTCCGGGACGCCGCCAGCGCCCGGGCCGGGGCGGTGTGGCGGCGGTGGCGCTCGTGGGCCGCGTGCGAGCGGGGCTCCTTCACCGCCGAGTTGGCGGCCGGCCTGCCGGCGCTCATGATGCTCCTCGTCGCCGGTCTGACCGCGGTCAACGCGGTGGGCACCCGGGTCGCGTGTGTCGACGCGGCCCGGGAGGCGGCTCTCGCCGCGGCCCGGGGCGAGCCCGGTACGCCAGCCGGCACCCGGTACGCCCCGGACGGCGCGGAGGTGGCCGTGACTGTCGCCGGTGACCGCGTGACGGCGACGGTCCGGGCCCCGGTCCGGACGTTCGGTACGCGGCTGCCTCGCCTGGTCGTCTCGGGGGAGGCAGTGGCCGCAGTGGAACCCGGTGCGCCGGGGCCGGTGCCGTGAGCGCTGACGATTTCCCGGCCTGCTCGTCCTCCCGCTGGCCCGCCGCAGGAGGACCGCCGATCACGGGCGGGACGGTGAAGCGCGGGGAGCCCGGCGGCAGGTCCTCGGCGGACCGGGGCGGTGCCACCGTGTGCCTGCTCGCGATCGGGCTCGTGTTCGTGCTGGTCGGGGTGTTCGGTGCCGCGCTCGGGGCGGCCCGGTGCGCGCGGCATCAGGCCCGCAACGCGGCGGACTTCGGGGCGCTGGCCGGTGCCGGGCAGGTGCTCGACGGAACCGACGCCGCCTGCGGTCGCGCCGCCGACCTGGTCTCCGCAAACGGCGGCCGGATGACCGGGTGCCGGGTCGACGGGCTGGACCTCATCGTCACGGCGCGGGTACGTGTCGCACCGCTGCCGGGACTGACCCGGGACGCCGCCGCGACGTCCCGGGCCGGCCCGGCCCGGTCCTGACGGGCGGCCGCCAGTGCCGGGCCGAGAGCCGGGCCGGGGGCGGCGGGTCAGCGGGACTGGAGGGCGTCCAGTCCGACCGCCATGGCGATGACCAGTCGACGGTCGATCTGCGGGTGCTGGATCTCCACGGAGTACCGGTCCCGCAGCCCCCACTTCCGGTCGACCGAGAACACCGGCTGGCCGCCGGCCACGAAATCGAAGTGGTACGGCAGCCAGGAGAGCGAGTCGACGAACCGGCGCAGCAGCGCCACCGGCATGCTGCGCTCCTGCCCGGTGGCGGGCGGCAGGCCGGGCTGCTCGACGTGCCACGTCGAGCGCAGCAGCGACTGGGCGAAGTCCTTGCGGAACAGCCCGATGGGGTTGCCCGCGTGGTCGGTCACGTCGTAGGTGGCCCCGAGGTCGAGTCGCTGACGGGCCTTGAAACCGAGAAGGGGGTACTGCTTGGTGTCATCGGTGTAGATGGTCACCTGCTCCTTGAAGGCGAGCCGCTTCTGCTGCGCGAACGCGAGCAGCCCTCCTTCGGAGCCGTCGGGCGCCACCGAGTGCACCTCGTACTGGTTGACCATCATCCGGATCCGCTGACGGATGATGAATCGGTGCTGGGCCTGCAGGTTATCGGGCGACATCAGATCTCCTTCGAGGGGTCGCCGGAGTCTCGCACAGCAGGCCGACCGCCGCTGGCCCGATCACACCACCACTGCCCGGGTGGGCAGAACCCCATGCGGGACCTGCGCGCCGACACGTCGCGCAGGGTGTGCGCCGCCGCGCCGCAACCCGCCTGACCCGCCTGACCCGCCCGGCCCGGCGGACCCGCCCGGCCCGACCCGCCCCGGCCCGGCCCGCCGGGCTGCGGACCCGACGGGCGCGTCCGGGCAATGCCCAAGGTCAGCGGCCGCCGTCGACGGTGGCCTTCATCGCCCAGGTGTTCAGGACCTGATGGATGCCGCGCAGACGCTCGTTGATCTGCTCCAGCCGTTCCGCCTGGGCGAGGGTGGCCATCGCGGTGCCCAGCGCTATCTGCTGGTCGGGGGTGAGGTGTTCCTGGTCGATGGTGTAGAGCAGTTCGACGGTCTCGGCGATCGTGTCGGCCACGGCTGCACCTCCGGCGGGACGGGTCTCGGGTCACCTGTGCGCTACCGAAATGATGCATGGAAGCGCTCCCATACATCAATGCCCCGACCGCACCACGCTCATGCCTTCGTCCCACCGACCAGACACACCGGCCCGCTGCATGCCCTCCGAAATCGCGTGATCCGCACCGGTCGGCCGAAGTGATGAGATCCAGCGCCTTCCGATACCGCGACCCCCTCCAAGCGGCGGTCGAACCTCCGGCTGGTGGGTCGCCCGTCCGGCGGGCCGGCCTGCCGGCCGCGACCCGTGCGGGTCAGGCGGGTGTGCCCCCGGTCGCCGGAGCCGGGCGGGCCACCCGGTCGCCCTGGCGGGGCAGCGCCTCACCGCGCCCCACCTCCGGACCCAGGCCGCCGCCCGCGCCCGGGCCGCCCGCGCGACCGGCCGCGGCGAGGTTGGTCAGCACCACGTCGAGGACCTTCACCGCCTCCGGCTTGGCCAGCGGGTTGTTGCCGTTGCCGCACTTCGGGGACTGGACGCAGGACGGGCACCCGGTCTCACACCCGCATTCGGCGATCGCGTCCCGGGTGGCGCGCAGCCAGGCGGCGGCGGTGCCGTACGCCCGCTCGGCGAAACCGGCCCCGCCGGGATGCCCGTCGTAGACGAAGACGGTCGGCGCCTCGGTGTCCGGGTGCAGGGCGGTGGACAGCCCGCCGATGTCCCACCTGTCGCACGTCGCCATCAGCGGCAGCAGCCCGATGGCGGCGTGCTCGGCGGCGTGCAGGGCGCCCGGCACGTCGGCCGCCTCGACACCGGCGGCGCTCAGCGACCCGGGGGAGAGCGTGAACCACACCGCGACGGTGCGCAGCTCCCGCGCGGGCAGGTCGAGTGGCCGGGTGTCGATCACCTCGCCGGTCGCGATGCGCCGCCGCTGGTACGACACCACCTGGCTGGTCACGTCCACCTCGCCGAGGAAGAGGCCGACCGGTCCGGCGTCCACGTACGAGCGGACCGACACCACCGACAGCGAGGTGACGTCGCGGGCGTGGGTGGACCAGTCCGGCTCCTCGGCGTGCACCAGCGCGCACCCGTCGGCCAGGTCGAGCGAGTCGACCACGTACGAGACGCCCTGGTGCAGGTAGACCGCGCCGGTGTGCAGCAGGAAGTGCGCCGACCCGCCGTCGACGGTGCCGAGCAGCCGGCCGGTGGACTCCTCCACCACGCACACCGGTGCGCCACCCTCGCCGCGCAGGTCGACCTCGGGGCGTTCCCGGTGCCGCCAGTACCAGCCGGTGGGCCGCTGCCGCAGCGCCCCCGCCTCGACCAGCGAGTCCACCGCCTCCTTCGCGCCCTCGCCGAACAGGTCCAGGTCGGCCGGGGTGAGCGGGGACTCGTGGGCGGCGCAGGCGAGCTGCGGCGCGAGCACGTACGGGTTGGCCGGGTCGAGCACCGTCGCCTCGACCGGGCGCCCGAACAGCGCCTCGGGGTGGTGCACCAGGTAGGTGTCGAGCGGGTCGTCCCGGGCCACCAGCACGGCGAGCGCCTCGTCGCCGGAGCGCCCGGCCCGCCCGGCCTGCTGCCACAGCGACGCTCGGGTGCCGGGCCAGCCGCAGATCAGCACCGCGTCCAGCCCGACCAGGTCGACGCCGAGTTCGAGCGCGTTCGTGGAGGCGAGCCCGAGCAGGTCGCCGTGCAGCAGCGCCCGTTCCAGCTCGCGGCGCTCCTCGCGCAGGTAGCCGGCCCGGTAGGCGGCCACCCGGTCGCCCAGGCCGGGCACCGCCTCGTCGAGTGACCGCCGGGCGTTCGCGGCCACCACCTCGGCGCCCCGGCGGGACCGCACGAACGCCAGCGTGCGTACCCCCTCGATCACGCTGTCGGCGAGCAGGTCGGCGGTCTCGCGCAGCGCGGAGCGCCGGACCTGGACGAGGTCGGCGTCGGCGGACGAGTCCGTGGGCGGGAGCAGCGGCGGCTCCCAGAGCGCGAACGTCACCCCGCCGCGCGGCGACGTGTCCTCGGTGACGGCGGTGACGGGCAGGCCGGTGAGCCGCCCGGCCGCCGCCGCCGGGTCGCCCGACGTGGCCGAGGCCAGCAGAAACACGGGAGTACGCCCGAAGCGGGCGCACTGCCGCCGCAACCTCCGCAGCACGTGCGCGACGTGTGAGCCGAAGACGCCCCGGTAGGTGTGGCACTCGTCGACGACCACGTACGCGAGGCGGCGCAGGAACCCGGACCAGTGGGCGTGGCCGGGCAGGATGCCGTGGTGCAGCATGTCCGGGTTGGTCAGCACGAACCGGGAGTGCCGGCGGATCCACTCCCGCTCGGCGCGCGGGGTGTCCCCGTCGTAGGTGGCGGGGCGTACCCCGTCGAGTTCGAGACCGGCGACGGCGCGGAGCTGGTCGGCGGCGAGCGCCTTGGTCGGTGCCAGGTAGAGCACCGTGGCGCGCGGGTCGGCGAGCAGCGTGCTCAGTGCGGGAAGCTGGTACGCCAGGGACTTGCCGGACGCCGTGCCGGTGGCGACGACCACGTGCTGCCCCGCGTACGCCAGCTCGGCGGCCTCGGCCTGGTGCCGCCAGGGGGCGACGACGCCGCGCCGCGCGAACGCCGCCCGCAGTTCCTCCGGTGCCCACCCGGGCCACCCGACGGGTTCGCCGGCGCGGGCCGGTACGCGTTCGACGTGGGTGACCGGGTCGGAGCTGTGGCGCAGCCGCAGCCGGTGCAGCAGCTCACCCGGAGCACGCCGCGGGCCGGAGCTGTGGTCGGTCACGTCCTGCACTCTCGCACTGGTGTTCGGAATTGGGAACCGCAGGGTGGGGGTAAGGGGAGAGCCCTGGCGGTGACCCGAGGGGCCGCACGGGGAGATGGTTAGATGCCCAGGAGAGTTTACCGAGGAGGGGCCGATGGAGCTGTCGCTGGCGACCCGCGCCGTGGGGGAGCACACGGTGCTCGAGGTCGGCGGTGAGGTGGATGTCTACACCGCCCCCCGCCTGCGGGAACGGCTTCTGGAGCTGATCGACGGTGGGGCCCGCCACGTGGTGGTCGACCTCGGCCGGGTGGACTTCCTCGACTCGACCGGGCTGGGTGTGCTCGTCGGCGCGCTCAAGCGGCTGCGCTCGGCCGGGGGTTCCTTCGCGCTGGTCTGCGACAAGGAGCCGCTGCTCAAGATTTTCCGGATCACCGCCCTCGACCAGGTCTTCCCGCTGCATCCGACAGTCGAAGCGGCCATCGCCGCCGACTCCACCGGCGCGTGATGGCCACCGTCAAGCTGTCCTTCTCTCCGGCTCCGGTGCACGTGCGCACCGCCCGACTGGTCGGCGTCGCGGTGGCCCGGCGGGCCGGCGTACGCGAGGACCTGCTGGACGAGGTGCGCCTGGCCATCGGTGAGGCGTGCACCCGGGCGGTCGCGTTGCACAGGCAGTACGGCCTGGCCGAACCGGTGTACGTGGAGATGTCCGACGGCGGCGGCTACACGGTCCGGGTGGTCGATCGGGCCCCGATCGAGGCGGGTCTCGGCCTGGCCGCGCTCGGGCCGGACGAACTGGCCAAGGAGTCGCTCAGCGAGGACGCGCTGACCACCGGAGTGGGCTTCGCGCTGCTCGCCGGTTTCGTGGAGGATCTCCAGGTCCGCCCGGTCGACGAGGGCGTCGGCACCGAGGTGCGGATGTCCTGGCCGGCCGGCCGCGCCTGACCCGTTTCGCACACGCAGGCCGCGCTCCCGCAGGGGGTGCGGCCTCGTCGTATTGGTCGCGCCATATATCAGATTTCTTCGCATAACACAGTTGCGAAGATCATCGAGACACGGTGCCCCCTCGGTGTGACCTCCGCCACGCCAGAGGGCTACAGTACGCGGGTTGTCAGCAAGTGATCCCATCCCGTAGCCGGCGGGAACGGGAGCATCGCTGATCCGCCGGGGTGGGTCGGCGCGCGCTTGCGAGTCCGCATCCAGGCGTCGGCCCGTGCGTCTCCACGGGTCGGCGCGAGTTGTTCGGTACAGGAGGACATAGATGTCCGGGACCTTGGCCGCCGACGGCGGCGCACTGTCCCTTACCGGAGCCAACGTGACGTACGTCGTCATCGCCGCGGTCATCGCGCTGGTGGCGCTCGTCTTCGCGGCCGCCCTCACCAGGGCGGTCCTGGCGGCCGGTAAGGGAACCACCAACATGCAGGAGATCTCCGGCGCGGTGCAGGAGGGCGCGTCGGCGTACCTCCTGCGGCAGTTCCGCACGCTGGCGATCTTCGTGGTGATCGCCGTCGTGCTGCTCTTCCTGCTGCCGGTGCACGACACCGACGGCAACGAAACGCTGGTGAAGGTCGGCCGCTCGGCGTTCTTCGTGGTGGGTGCGCTGTTCAGCGCGTTCATCGGCGGCGCCGGCATGTGGCTGGCCACCCGCGCCAACCTGCGGGTGGCGGCGGCCGCCCGGGAGCGGGAAGGCGGGCGCGAGGGCGCCATGAAGATCGCCTTCCGCACCGGCGGCGTGGTCGGCTTCCTCACCGTCGGCCTCGGCCTGTTCGGTGCGGCGCTGGTCGTGCTGATCTTCCGGGGCGACGCGCCGACCGTGCTGGAGGGCTTCGGCTTCGGCGCCGCGCTGCTCGCCATGTTCATGCGGGTCGGCGGCGGCATCTTCACCAAGGCCGCCGACGTCGGCGCCGACCTGGTCGGCAAGGTCGAGCAGGGCATCCCCGAGGACGACCCGCGCAACGCCGCCACCATCGCCGACAACGTGGGCGACAACGTCGGCGACTGCGCCGGCATGGCCGCCGACCTGTTCGAGTCGTACGCGGTCACGCTCGTCGCGGCGCTGATCCTCGGCCGGGCCGCGTTCGGTGAGACCGGTCTGGTCTTCCCGCTGATCATCTCCACCATCGGCGTGCTGGTCGCGATCGTCGGCGTCTTCATCACCCGGCTGCGCGCCAGCGACCGCAACGGCCTCACCGCGATCAACCGGGCCTTCTACCTGTCCGCGCTGATCGCCGCCGTGCTCGTCGCGATCGCCGCGTTCGCGTACCTGCCGGCCACGTTCGCCGAGCTGGAGGGCGGGCTGACCGACGTCGACCGCAACCCGCGGCTGGTCGCCATCGGCGCGGTAGTGATCGGTATCGTGCTGGCCGCCGCGATCCAGGCGCTGACCGGCTACTTCACCGAGACCAACAGGCGCCCGGTGCAGGACATCGGCAAGAGCTCGCAGACCGGCGCCGCCACCGTCATCCTCGCCGGCATCAGCGTCGGCCTGGAGTCGGCCGTCTACTCGGCGCTGCTGATCGGCGCCGGCGTGTTCGGCGCGTTCCTGCTCGGCGGCAGCTCGCTCACGCTGTCCCTGTTCGCCGTCGCGCTGGCCGGCACCGGCCTGCTCACCACGGTCGGCGTCATCGTCGCGATGGACACGTTCGGCCCGATCTCCGACAACGCGCAGGGCGTGGCGGAGATGTCCGGCGACATCGACGAGCACGGCGCGCGGACGCTCACCGAGCTGGACGCCGTCGGCAACACCACGAAGGCGATCACCAAGGGCATCGCGATCGCCACGGCGGTGCTGGCCGCGACCGCGCTGTTCGGCTCGTACACCGACACGCTCAAGACGGCGTACGCGGACGCGACCGGGAATCAGGACACCACCGCGCTGATCGACGAGCTGCTGAACGTCGCCAACCCGCGCAACCTGGTCGGCCTGATCATCGGCGCGGCCGTGGTCTTCCTCTTCTCCGGCCTGGCCATCAACGCGGTCTCCCGCTCCGCCGGGGCAGTGGTGATGGAGGTACGCCGCCAGTTCCGCGAGCTGCCCGGCATCATGGACCGCACCCAGCGGCCCGAGTACGGCAAGGTCGTGGACATCTGCACCCGGGACGCGCAGCGCGAGCTGATGACCCCCGGCCTGCTGGCCATCCTGGCCCCGATCGCCGTCGGCTTCGGCCTCGGCGCGGGTGCGCTCGCCGCGTACCTGGCCGGTGCGATCGGCGCGGGCACGCTGATGGCGGTGTTCCTGGCCAACTCCGGCGGTGCCTGGGACAACGCCAAGAAGCTGGTCGAGGACGGCGCGCACGGCGGCAAGGGTTCCGACGCGCACTCCGCCACGGTCATCGGCGACACCGTCGGCGACCCGTTCAAGGACACCGCCGGCCCGGCGATCAACCCGCTGCTCAAGGTGATGAACCTGGTCTCGCTGCTGATCGCACCGGCCGTCGTCGCCTGGAGCGTGGGCGACGACAAGAACAACCCGCTGCGCATCACGATCGCCGTGGTCGCCGCGCTGATCATCGCGGGGGCCGTGGTGTTCAGCAAGCGCAAGGGCGTGGCGATGACCGACTCGGACAGCGACGCCGGCACCCCGGACCAGCGTCCGGAGACGGTGAACGCCTGATCGCACGCGACGGTTCCCGGCCGGCCCCGGCCGGCCGGGAACCCCGCACCCGGCAAACCTGACCGGTGGCGGTTCCGCCCGGAGGTCGTACGCTGCATCGCATGCGTACGCGCCGGGCGGCAACCGCCGGAAAGCTCACGGTGGTCCTGGCCACGCTGGTCCTCGTCGTCACCGGGTGCGGTGGCGGTCCCAGCCCCCGGGTGTGGGCCGCGTCGGTGTGCCAGGCGCTCGCCCCGTGGCGCGCGGAGATCTCCAAGCTGACCAGCAGCACGCAGCAGCAGATGACCGCGCAGACCACCCCGGCGCAGGCCAAGGAGAACCTGGTCCGGCTGTTCGCCGGGGCCGAGCAGGCCAGCGAGGACGCCCGGCGCAAGGTCGAGGAGGCGGGCGTGCCCGAGGCCGAGCGCGGCGCCGAGGTGTCCGCCGGGTTCCTGGGGTCGCTGGGCAAGATGCGCGACGCGTACGGCCGGGCCCGGGACTCCATCGACCGGCTCGACACCGCCCAGGCCGGCCCGTTCTACGACGGCGTGCGCGCCGCAGTGGACACGCTGAACAAGGAGTACGACGCGAGCGCGCTGGACACCAGCAAGCTCAACTCGACAGAGCTGAAAGAGGCCTTCGACGAGGTTCCGGAGTGTCGCTGACCCCTCCCACCCCGAACCCCGCCCGCCAGCCCTCGCTGTTCTCCACCGAGGCGGCCGATCCGGCGCTGGCGGATCTCGCCGGCCTGCTCGCCGGGCCGGGTGAGGTGGGGCGGATGGGCGGCACCGCCCGGATCTCGGTGGTGGTGGACGCCGCCTGGCGGGTGCACGTGCTGGTGGCCGAGCTGGGCGCCCGGGGCGTGCCGGCGAGCTGGGAGCCGGCCGAGGACGGCCGGCACCGGGTGCGCACCGCGTACACGAGCATGCTGGCGCCGCTCGCGCGGGCCTGGCTGCGCGGCGCGGTGAAGCGGCCACCGGCCCGCTTCCACCTGGACGGGCGACGGCTGCGGCTCTGGGTGGCCGCCGCCGGCACGGCCGAGCCGGCCGGTTTCCGGCTGGGGCTCGGACCGGCCGACGAGCCGTCCTGGCCGGTGGTCCGCGCCGCGCTGGCGGCGGTGGGACTGCCGGCCGCGTTCGTGGAGCCGGACGAGGGCGGGCCCGCGTTCCGGATCGGCGCGCGGCGGATGTCCCGGCTCGCGGAGCTGGTGGGGGAACGGCCGGCGACGGCGCCGGTGGCGGAGTGGCCGGGCTCCCGAGGATGACAGCCGGTGTCCGAAGCCTGACACCCGGCTACGGATCCGCCGGAGTGCGCGATCGTCACAGTGACACGCCTGCCGCCCTACCCACGGTGTACCGTGACGCCGTCCGGCAGGGTGCGGCCGGCGGGCACCGGGAGGGCGGCCCGTTTGCCGCCCACGAAACCCGGAACGCGGACGGCGCGTTACGTTGGACATCCGGACCGCGTGTGGGCCGGGTGGCGCAACACGGCCCGAAGCGGGCATGGCGTAGGAGTGAGGTCGGGGAGAGACGTGCCGAGCAACGCTGGAACCACCCGTCTGGTCATCGTCGAGTCACCGGCGAAGGCCAAGACGATCTCGGGCTACCTCGGCCCGGGGTACGTCGTGGAGGCCAGCTTCGGCCACGTCCGGGACCTGCCCCGCAACGCCGCCGACGTCCCGGCGAAGTACAAGGGTGAGCCGTGGGCGCGGCTCGGCGTCGACGTCGACAACGGCTTCCACGCGCTCTACGTGGTCTCGCCCGACCGTAAGCAGCAGATCAGCAAGCTGGTGAAGCTGGCCAAGGAGGTCGACGAGATCTTCCTGGCGACGGATGAGGACCGCGAGGGCGAGGCCATCGCCTGGCACCTGGTGGAGACGCTCAAGCCCAAGGTGCCGGTCAAGCGGATGGTCTTCCACGAGATCACCAAGCCGGCCATCCAGGCCGCCGTGGCGAACCCCCGGGAGATCGACCGTGACCTGGTCGACGCCCAGGAGGCGCGGCGCATCCTCGACCGCCTCTACGGCTACGAGGTCTCGCCGGTGCTGTGGAAGAAGGTCATGCCGAAGCTGTCGGCGGGCCGGGTGCAGTCCGTGGCGACCCGGATCGTGGTCGAGCGGGAGCGCCAGCGGATGGCGTTCCGGACCGCCGAGTACTGGGACATCCTGGCCACGCTCGCGGTGGCGAAGCCGGGCGAGGGGCCGCGGACGTTCAACGCCACGCTCGTCGCGCTGGGCGGCGACCGGATCGCCACCGGCAAGGACTTCGAGCCGACCACCGGCCGGGTGCGGCCCGGCGCGGGCGTGGTCCACCTCGACGAGGGCGGCGCCCGAGGGCTCGCGGCCCGCCTGGCCGACCGGCCGTTCACCGTCACCCGGGTCGAGGAGAAGCCCTACCGCCGCCGCCCGTACGCGCCGTTCATCACCTCCACGCTCCAGCAGGAGGCGGCCCGCAAGATGCGGTTCTCGTCGCAGCAGACGATGCGCACCGCGCAGCGCCTGTACGAGAACGGCTACATCACCTACATGCGTACCGACTCGGTGAACCTGTCCGAGACGGCCATCGCGGCGGCCCGTCGGCAGATCGTCGAGCTGTACGGCGAGCGCAGCGTGCCGCCGGAGCCCCGCCGCTACACCGGCAAGGTGAAGAACGCGCAGGAGGCGCACGAGGCGATCCGCCCGGCCGGCGACAACTTCCGCACCCCCGGCGAGGTGGCCAAGGAGCTGTCCGCCGAGGAGTTCAAGCTCTACGAGCTGATCTGGCGGCGCACCATCGCCTCGCAGATGACCGACGCGGTCGGCTCCAGCGTGTCGGTGCGCATCCGCGCCGTCTCCTCCGCCCAGGAGGAGGCCGACTTCGGCGCGACCGGCAAGACCATCACCGATCCCGGCTTCCTGCGCGCGTACGTCGAGTCCAGCGACGACGAGAACGCCGAGGCGGAGGACGCCGAGCGGCGGCTGCCCACGCTGGTGAAGGACCAGCCGCTGACCGCCGACGAGCTGACCGCGCAGGGCCACCACACCCAGCCGCCCGCCCGCTACACCGAGGCGTCGCTCGTCAAGGCCCTCGAAGAGCTGGGCATCGGCCGGCCCTCCACGTACGCGTCGATCATGCAGACGATCCAGGACCGCGGGTACGTGGTGAAGCGCGGCCAGGCCATGATCCCGTCGTTCCTGGCGTTCGCCGTGATCGGGCTGATGGAGCGGCACTACCCCCGCCTGATCGACTACGACTTCACCGCCAGCATGGAGAACGAGCTGGACGAGATCGCCGGTGGCGACCACGCCGCCGTCGACTTCCTCACCTCCTTCTACTTCGGCAGCACCAACGGCACCGGCGACCAGGCCATCGCGCACGCCGGTGGCCTGAAGAAGCTGGTCACCGAGAACCTCAGCGAGATCGACGCGCGCAGCGTCAACTCCATCCCGCTGTTCACCGACGACGAGGGCCGCGAGGTCGTCGTCCGGGTCGGCCGGTACGGGCCGTACCTGCAGCGGGCGCTGCCCGGCTCGGTTTCGGGCTCGGCCCCGGCCCCGGCCTCGGGTTCGGCCTCTGGTGAGGGTGAGGAGGGCGGCTCGCAGGGTGACCGGGCGCCGATCCCGGAGGGCCTGGCGCCGGACGAGCTGACCCCGGAGAAGGTGCACGAGCTGTTCCTCGGCGGTGGCGGCGAGCGCAAGCTCGGCGACGACCCGTCCACAGGCGAGCCGATCCTGCTCAAGTCCGGCCGGTTCGGCCCGTACGTGGCCAGCGGCGAGCGCAAGTCGTCGCTGCTGCGCTCGCAGACGCCGGACAGCCTCACCCTGGAGCAGGCGTTGCAGTTGCTGCGCCTGCCCCGGCTGATCGGCGTGGCGCCGGACGGCACCGAGGTGTTCGCCAACAACGGCCGCTACGGCCCGTACGTCAAACGCGGTGACGAGTTCCGCTCGCTGGACTCGGAAGACAAGATGTTCACCGTCACGCTGGACGAGGCGCTGGCGTTGCTGGCCGCTCCGAAGACGCGCCAGCGCCGGGCCGCCGCGCCGCCGCTGCGGGAGATGGGCAACGACCCGCTCACCGAGAAGCCACTGGTGATCAAGGACGGGCGCTTCGGGCCGTACGTCACAGACGGCGAGTTCAACGCGTCGCTGCGGCGCGGGCAGACACCGGAGGAGCTGACGCTGGAGCAGGCGTCGGAGATGCTGGCCGAGAAGCGCGCGAAGGGCCCGGCCCCGAAGAAGAAGGCCGCTAAGAAGGCCGCCCCGGCGAAGAAGACAACGGCCGCGAAGAAGACGACCGCTGCGGCGAAGAAGACGACCGCGGCGAAGAAGGCCCCCGCGAAGAAGGCCGCTCCCAAGAAGGCGACCTCAACCCCGAACGAGTGATCTTGGAAGGAAAGGGCCCTCATGAGGGCCCTTTCCTTCCAAGATCTTCAGGAGCCTAGGACCTGGGCCAAGTACGGGTTCTGGAAGATGTGGGCGGGGTCCAGGCGGGCGCGGACGGACTGGAAGTCGGCGAATCTCGGGTAGGCCCTCGCCAGGGAGTCCGCGTCGCGCCAGTGCATCTTGCCCCAGTGCGGGCGGCCGCCCAACTCGGTCGCCACCTGCTCGAACGCCCGGAAGTACGGCTCGTACGGCATGCCCACGTACTGGTGCACGGCGATGTACGCGGAGTCCCGCCCGTACGAGTGGGACAGCCAGATGTCGTCGGCGGCGGTGAAGCGCACCTCGACCGGGAACAGCACCTTGAACGGCAGCCGGTCCACGATCCGGCGTAGCTCGGTCAGCGCGGTGGGCAGCGCCTCGCGTGGCAGGCCGTACTCCATCTCCACGAAGCGGACCCGGCGCGGGGTGCAGAACACCCGGTCGGAGCGGCCGGTGTAGGTGCGTTCGGTGAGCGCGCGGGCGGAGACGGCGCTGATCGTGGGCGCGACGGCGGGTACGGCCCGGCCGAGGCGGCAGGCGCCGGCGAAGACAGTGTTGGAGAGGAACTCGTCGTCGAGCCAGCCGCGCCAGCGGGGCAGCGGCTGGTCGTCGGCGGGTACCCGGTCGTTGGTCTTGACCTGTACCCGGTCGGTGTACGGGAACCAGTAGAACTCGGCGTGGTCGTGCGCCTCGTACAGGCCGGGAAGGTCGTCGAGCACCTCGGCGAGCGGGGCCGGGCGTTCGTGCGCGCGCAGCACGAACGCGTCCACGCAGCGCAGCGTGACCTCGACCAGCACGCCCACCGCGCCGAGCCCGACGCGGGCGGCGTCGAACACGTCGCGGTTCTCCTCGGCCGAGCAGCGCAGCACCTCGCCGGTGCCGGTGACCAGCGTCAGCCCGGCCACGAATGTGGACAGGCAGCCCAGTTTCGCCCCGGTGCCGTGGGTGCCGGTGGAGAGCGCGCCGGCGATGGTCTGGGCGTCGATGTCGCCGAGGTTCGGCATCGCCAGCCCGTGTCCGGCGAGCAGATCGTTGAGCGTGTGCAACGTCATCCCGGCCGGTACGGTGACCAGGCGGCGCGTCACATCTACTGTGACGTCCGTCTCCAACTCGGCGAGGTCGATCCGGTGCCCGTCGGCGACGGCGGTGGCGGTGAACGAGTGGCCGCTGCCGGTGGCGCGGATGGTCCGGCCTGCCGCGGCGGCCTGGCGGACCGCCTCGACGACGTCGGAGACGCTACGCGGACGCACGGTGAGGAGCGCGGTGCTGTGCTGGTTGCCGGCCCAGTTGGACCAGGTGGGGGTACCGGTCATGACGGCCACTCCTCGACATGAATATGAAGTGAATTCATATCAGGAACGTTGTGCCTGGTAAATACCGCAATCGAGCCCGGCTCGTTGTACCGGTAGTCACAGACTCGTGACGTGCAGATATGTTCATCCGTCGAAGGGGGGTGGCGCCGAGTGTCCACACCAGCCGCCACGACCGGGCCGCTGCGTCGGGTACCGGTGCAGGGTCGAAGTGTCGCGCGGGTCCAGCGGATGCTGGACGCCTGCGCCGAGCTCGTCGACGAGGTGGGGTACGAAGGGCTGACCACGACCCTGCTCGCCGAGCGCGCCGAGGTGGCGATCGGGTCGGTCTACCAGTTCTTCCCGGACAAGCGGGCGATAGTGCAGGCGCTGACGCTGCGCACCATGGAGTCCTACCTCCAGCGGCTCGACGAGCGGTTCGCCTCGGACGACCTGACCTACTGGTGGGACGGCGTCGACGCGGCGATCGACGAGTACATCTCGATGCACCGCACCGTCCCCGGCTTCCGTACCCTGCACTTCGGCGACGTGGTCGACCTGCACCTGCTGGACGACCAGCGGGACAACAACGGGGTCATCGCGGAGCAGCTCGCCCGCGTACTCACCGAGCGTTTCGGCCTGGCCGGGGTGCCCGACCTGCGGTTCCACCTGGAGGTCGCGGTGGAGGCCGCGGACGCCCTGATCAAGCTGGCGTTCCGCCGCCGCACCGACGGCGACGAGCGGGTGCTGGTCGAGGCGAAGGCGCTCATCCGGGAGTACCTGCACCGGCAGGTGAACGCCCTCCCGGAGGCCGCCCACCAGGGCTGAGCGACACGGTGAACGGCGGGTTGCCGAGGCGCCGGGGCCCGCCGTCGTCACGTGGTGGAGCAGATCAGAGGAAGGCGTGCCCCTCGCCCCGGTAGGTCGGCACGGTGGCGACCACCGCGTCCCCCTCGACCAGGTGCACCTCGTTGACGTGCTCGCACAGCTCGCCCGCCTTGGCGTGGCGGAACCACACCCGGTCGCCGACGCGCAGGTCGTCGGCGGCCTTCCCGGCCAGCGGGGTCTGCACCTCACCGGCGCCCTCAGCGCCGAGCAGCTTCAGCCCGGCCGGCAGCCACGGCCGTGGCAGCCGGCTGTCCGCCGCCGGGCCGGAGGCGATCCAGCCGCCGCCGAGCACCGTCGCCAGCCCGGGCGCCGGGCGGCGGACCACCGCGCAGGCGAAGAACGCCGCCGGGGTCGGCTGCCAGGCACGGTACGCGTCGAACAGCGTCGGCCCGTACAGGCCGGAACCCGCGGTGACCTCGGTGACCGCGGGGTCGGCGCTGGTGGCGGCCACGCTGCCGGTGCCGCCGCCGTTGACGAACTCCAGGTCGGCGTGCTCGCGTACCGCGCTGACCGCGGCGAAGCGGCGCGCGAGCAGTTCCCGGTACGACCCGCGCTGCGCGACCCGGATCGCCGAGCCGAGCATCGCCTGTCCGGGCGGCGCGTCGCCGAGGCCGGCGATCTGTGCCTCGTACGACATCAGGCCGACCAGCCGGAAGCCGGGCCGGCCGGCGACGACGGCGGCGAGCGTGCCGGCCGCCGTGGCGCTGTGCACCGGGGAGCGGCGCACGCCGACGTGCACCCGGCCCCCCAGCGGGCGCCAGGAGGCGTCCAGGTCGAGGCAGATCCGCAGCGCGGGCCGGCGCGCGGGCGGGCACACCCGGTCGATCAGGTCGAGCTGTGCGGCGTCGTCGACCATCAGCGTCACCGCGTCGGCGAGCGCCGGGTCGGCGGCCAGTTCGGCGAGGCCGCCGCGGTGCGCCGTCGGGTACGCCACGAGCACGTCGTCACTCACGCCGGAGCGGACCAGCCACAGCGCCTCGGGCAGCGTGAAGGCCATCACGCCGTGCCAGCCGGGACGCTTGAGCGCCCGGGTCAGCAGCTCCCGGACCCGTACCGACTTGCTCGCCACGCGCAGCGGCTTGCCGCCGGACCGGCCGGCGAGCGCCTCGGCGTTCGCGTCGAACGCGGTGAGGTCGACCACGGCGTACGGCGGGTCGAGGTGAGCGGTCGCCCGGTCGAGACGATCGCGAGTTTTGTCACGGTCGATGGCCACGTCTGCACGCTAACTGTCTGGACGGCAATGCGAAATACCCTCGCGTCTGTCCGGGCTGCGGCCGGTGGTCTCAGCGGCCTAGGCTCGGCGAGCAGGTGAATGTCGCGGGGGACGACCTCTCCTGCGCGACTAGAGTGTTCCACCGGGGATGCCCAGACCTGGGCCGGCACGTGGAGGTACGGCCATCGAAAGCCAGAACAGCGGCGAGTCGCCCGGCGTGTCGTCGCCCGGGACAGCCGCCGACCACTCGGGTCTCAGCGCCATCCGCTCGGTGCTGCGCATCCGGCCGTTCCGCAGGCTGTGGATCGTGCTCAGCGCCGCCTCCTTCGGCGACTGGCTCGGCCTGCTCGCCACCGCGCTCTTCGCCGCCTCCCAGGTCTCCGGCAGCACCGCCCAGGGCGCCGCGTTCGGTGGCGTGACCGCGATCCGGCTGCTCCCGGCGCTGGTGCTCGGCCCGGTGGCCGGCGTGTTCGCCGACCGGTTCGACCGCCGGTGGACCATGGTCATCTGCGACCTGCTGCGCTTCGTGCTGTTCGCCTCGATCCCGCTGTACGCGCTCACCGGCGCGGCGGGCGGGCTGGTGGTCGGCTGGGCGCTGATCGCCACGTTCCTGATCGAGTCGATCACCCTGCTGTGGATCCCGGCCAAGGAGGCGGCGGTCCCCAACCTGATCCCGCGTACCCGGCTGGAGGCGGCGAACCAGCTCACGCTGATCACCACGTACGGCCTCACGCCGGTGGCCGCGGCCGTCGCCCTGGCCGTGCTGACCCGCGGCCTGCCCAGCGCGGTCGGCGGCAACCTGCCCGACTGGGCCGAGCCGGCCCAGCTCGCGCTCTGGTTCAACGCCTTCTCCCGGCTGGCCACCGCGCTGGTGGTGGCGTTCGGGATCAAGGAGATCAGCCAGGCCCAGCGCGCCGAGGCGGAGCGCACGGAGCAGAGCATGTTCCGGCAGTTCTCCGAGGGCTGGAAATACATCGGCCAGACCCCGCTCGTCCGCGGCCTGGTGCTGGGCATCTTCGGCGCGTTCGCCGGCGGCGGCATCGTGGTCGGCACCGGCAAGTTCTTCGCCAACTCGCTCGGCGCCGGTGACGCCGCGTTCTCGCTGCTCTTCGGCGCGATCTTCGTCGGCCTGGCGCTCGGCATCGGCCTCGGGCCGATGATCGTGCGGGACATGTCCCGCCGCCGCTGGTTCGGCATGAGCATCGTGCTCGCCAGCGCCTCCGTGCTGGTGCTCGCCTTCGCCATCCACCTGTCCATGGCCATCCTCGGCGCGATCCTGGTCGGCGCGGGTGCCGGCATGGCGTTCCTGGCCGGCACCACGTTGCTCGGCGGCGAGGTGGCCGACGAGGTACGCGGCCGGGTCTTCGCCGTGGTGCAGATCGGCACCCGGCTGGTGCTGATCCTGGCCATCGCGCTGAGCAGCCTCCTGGTCGGTGTCGGCGGCTCCCGCCAGCTCACCATCGCCGACCTGGGCATCTCCATCTCCTCGACCCGTCTGCTGCTGCTCGCAGCCGGCGCGGCCGGCATCATCGCCGGCATCAGCGCGTTCGGCCAGATGGACGACAAGAAGGGCGTACCGGTCCTCGCCGACCTGTGGGGCTCGATCCGGGGCCGTCCGCTGATGCCGGCCGAGCCGTTCGTCTCCAGCGGCCTGTTCGTGGTCTTCGAGGGCGGCGAGGGCGCGGGCAAGTCCACCCAGCTCGCCGTGCTCGCCGAGCGCCTGCGGGCGCAGGGCCGCGACGTGGTGGTCACCCGCGAGCCGGGCGCCACGCCGGTCGGCGAGCGGATCCGCTCCCTGGTGCTGGGCACCGCTCCCGACGAGGCACCGTCGCCGCGCGCCGAGGCGCTGCTCTACGCCGCCGACCGGGCGCACCACGTGGCCACCGTCGTCCGCCCGGCGCTGGTGCGCGGCGCTGTGGTGATCAGCGACCGGTACGTCGACTCGTCGCTGGCCTATCAGGGCGCCGGCCGGACGCTTCCGGTGGACGAGGTCTCCTGGCTCTCCTCCTGGGCCACCGGCGGCCTCAAGCCCGACCTGGTGGTGCTGCTCGACGTCGAGCCGCGTACCGGCCTGAACCGGGTCGAGGGCCGCAACGAGGGCACCGACCGGCTGGAGGCCGAGTCGCTGACGTTCCACGAGCGGGTCCGGTACGCCTTCCTCGACCTGGCCGCCGGTGACCCGAAGCGTTACCTGGTCCTCGACGCCTCCCGCCCGGTGGACGAGATCGCCGAGGCGGTGGCCGGCCGGGTGGGTGAGTTCCTCGCCGATCCCGGCGGGATCGTGCACCCCCGTCCGGCGCAGGGCCCGGACACCTCGGTCCAGCCCGAGTTATCCGACGCGGAGCTGGTGACGATGGAGCAACCCCGAAGATGACAGACGTCTTCGGCGATCTGGTCGGGCAGGACGAGGCGGTGGCCACGCTGCGGCGGGCCGCCGCCTCGGCCGCCGCGCTGCTGCGCGCCGCCGCGTCGGTGACCGTCCGCGCGGGCGGGCCGGCCGGCGGGTACGACGACCTCGACGCGCTCGCCGAGGACTACGACGGCGATCCGGCTCCGGTACCGGCCACGCAGGCCGATCCCGGCGCCGGGATGACCCATGCCTGGATCTTCACCGGCCCGCCCGGATCGGGCCGCTCGGTGGCCGCCCGCGCGTTCGCCGCCGCGCTGGAGTGCGTGCACGGCACCGGGTGCGGCAGCTGCCCCGGCTGCCACACCACGCTCACCGGCACCCACGCGGACGTGCGGGTCGTGGTGCCCGAGGGCCTGTCCATCGGCGTCAACGAGATGCGCGCGCTGGTGCTGCGGGCGGCCAGCGCGCCGTCCGGCGGCCGGTGGCAGATCGTGATCATCGAGGACGCCGACCGGCTCACCGAGGCCGCCGGCAACGCGCTGCTCAAGGCGATCGAGGAGCCGCCACCGCGTACCGTCTTCCTGCTCTGCACCCCGTCCACCCACCCGGACGACATCTCCGTGACCATCAGGTCGCGGTGCCGGGTCGTACCGCTGCGGCAGCCGCCGGCGACAGCGGTGGCCGAGGTGCTGGTGCGCCGCGACGGGATCGCGCCGGACGTGGCCGAGTGGGCCGCCGCGGCGGCGCAGGGGCACGTGGGCCGGGCCCGGCGGCTGGCCCGCGACCCGGAGGCCCGGCAGCGGCGGGACGCGGTGCTGGCCGTACCGCGCCGGCTGACCGGCGTGGGCGCGGCGTTCGACGCGGCCTCGGCGCTGATCGAGGCCGCCGAGGCGGAGGCCGCCGCGTCCGTCGCGGAGATCGACGAGGCGGAGCGTACGGCGTTGCAGACCGCGCTCGGCGCGGGCGGCACCGGCCGGGGCGCGGCCGGCGCCATGCGCGGCGCGGCCGGTCAGCTCAAGGACCTGGAGAAGCGGCAGAAGTCGCGGGCCACCCGTGCCCAGCGGGACGCGCTCGACCGCGCCCTGGTCGACCTGGCCGGGTTCTACCGGGACGCGCTCACCATGGCGCTGCGGGCGCCCGTCGCCCCGGTGCACGCCGACACCGCGTCGCTCGCCGGGGCGGGCGCGCAGAAGTGGGACGCCGAGGGCTCGCTGCGCCGCCTGGAGGCGGTGCTTGAGTGCCGCGCGGCGATCGAGGCGAACGTCAAGCCGCGGATCGCCGTGGAGGCGATGATGCTGGCCCTCTGGCGCGGCTGAGCCGGGCCCGTCCGCGCTGTCCACAGGGCATCGACACGCGCGATTGAGGTGCGGTACGGTCCGGTGATGCCGTGGTGATCGTGGCGGCACGCTCAGTGAGGGTTGGCCGACCGGCCGGGAGGAGTCCGCCGATGCCGCGGGGCGAGATCGACGAGGCCTGGATCGAGGAGGCGGTGCGGCGCTACCGCCGGATCGAGAACCTGCAGGCCGAGTTCGACCAGGCGGTCGCGACGGTCGAGGTCACCGTCCGCTCGCCCGACGGGCTCGTCGAGGTGGTGGTGACCGCCGGTGGGCGCATCACCGACGTGCGTTTCCTCGGCCCGCTGCACCACCGCAGCCCACGCGACGTGGCCGGCTCGGTGCAGGCCGCGGTGACCGCTGCCGCCGACGCGGCCCAGTGGGCGCGCGAGAAGCTGCACAACGAGACGTTCGCGGCCTACCGGCCGCTGGCGGGAGCCTGACATGGAGACGCTGCGTGCCCTGGCCGCCCGTCTCGACGAGGCCGGCGCGACCCTCGCCACGCTGGCCCGCACGGTGACCGCCACCGACCCGCCGCACCCCGCGTTCGGCGCGGACGCCGCCGGCCGCCCCGGCGAGGTGGGCCGCGCGCTGCACCGCCAGTGGATGCTCGCCACCGCCGACCGGGCACGCGAGGCGCAGGCCGCCGCCCCCCCGTGGAGAACTTCGCGCGGCTGCTGAAGGAGAGCTGGGCCCTGGTCGAGGAGGAGCGGGAGCGGCTCAGCGGTCATTTCTACGCCCGGCTG
>NZ_JBEZMS010000056.1:0-24953 GCF_040652815.1 Micromonospora sp. NPDC048169 | reverse complement strand
CCCGCTTCGACAAACTCGCCGTGCGCTACGCGGCCACCGTGCACGTCGCCGCCATCAACGAATGGCTGTGACCGACTTCGACACAGGCCCTAGGGTGGCAGGGAGCGACAGGCGTTCACCCACGTTGCCCGGACCGCCGTTCTCCCAGCCCAGGAGCACACCCGGAGCATACGAACCCGGTTCGCGTCAGGGGGCGGGTAGCGGCCCGACCGCCATCCGAAGGACGATGTACAGGGTTTACCCCAAGACGCCGACGGGGGACCGCGCGGGACGGTGACGCAGTGACCGCCAGGTCGGCAGTGCGCTCGCCAGCACCGCCAGGAGCAGGCAGAGCCCCACCACCCCGCTGACCACTGGCCACGGCACCACCAGGTCGACCGGTACGCCGACCTGCTCGGCCAGGCCGGCACGGATGCTCAGCAGACCGACGAGGGCGACAGCCCCGCCGAGCAGCGCGCCGATCAGGACCACCAGGGTTGACTCGGCAGTGACCAGCCACATGACCTGCTTCCGGGTCGCACCGGCCAACCGGATCAGCCGCAGATCAGCCACCCGGCCGGCAGCGGCCATCAGCAGCGTGTTCGCCACCGCAACCGCCCCGTAGCCGGCCGACACACCGATCAGCAGCAGGGTGAAGAGCCAGACGAGGCGATCCTCGGCGCGGTCCGCCTCGGCCGCCCACGCCGAAACGTCGACGATCCGCGCTCCGACCGGAGGATCGACCCGGTCCTGGACGTACACGGCGGAGGTGAGCGCCGAGGGGTCGTGCGCCCGCACCAGCGACCGGGGCAGTAGCAGGTCGCCGGGGATCGAGTCGTCGGTGACGACCGCGACGACGCGCAGCGACACGCGCTCGCCATCGGCGAAGACAAGCGCGTACGGCTCGGACGGCTGCCGGTTCGCCGAGGCGGGGAGGACCACCGTGTCACCACCGCTCAGGTCATCCAGTGAGCCGGCAACGACGGTGAGCGCCCGGTTCGCGGCGGTGAAGCCCGCCGGGTCCACGCCGAGCGCGGTCAGTGGCCGGTTCTCCGGCGACGAGTCCGGGTTGGCATCGAAGACCGTCGTCGGTAGCAGGGCGGCACCCCCGGTCGTCGCGACGGCCTGGTCCGACAGGCCCGGCGCGCGGTCGGGCACGACGACCCAGCCGGCGTTGACGTTGTCGGCCCGGCCCGCCGCGTAGGCAGCAGTGGTGGTGCGCACCATTCCAGAGACCAGCACCGCGAACGCGACAGTGAGCAGCACCGGGGCGGCGATCGAGGCTGTCCGCCGGGTCGCGGTCAACGCCCCGGCCCGGACCAGCATCCCGATCGCGCCACCCGGTCGGCGCACCGGCGACCGCAGCATCAGCACCACCGGGCCGACTGCCGCCGGCGCCAGCACGGTGGCACCGGCCACCAAGGCCATCACCGCGTACAGGGCGTACTGCGCCGCGACGCGGGCCTCGTCGGCGGTCGCCGTCCCGACGCTGAGCGCGCCCCCCACCGCGACGAGCAGCGCGCCGGTGGCGATGCGCAGCCGCCCGATCGGTCGCTGCTCCGCCGCCGCATCGCGCAACGCCTCAAGCGGTCGAACCCGCGCCGCCCGGCGCGAGGCCGACCAGACAGCCAGCAGCGAGATCACCGGCCCGGCGACAAGCGAGAGCGCGACCGGCCAGGGCTCGTACCCGACCCGGAAGCTCGACGGTTCGAAGCCGACGTCGACGAGAAGCGGGCCCAGCAGCGGCGCAAGCCCACCGCCGACCAGCAGTCCGACAGTCCCGCCCGAGGCGCCGACGACGAGCGCCTCGGCGTACACAATGCGGCGGACCTGATGCGGGGTGGCGCCGACGGCGCGCAGCAGGCCCAGCTCACGGCGGCGCTGCGCGACGGTGAACGCGAAGGTGGAGGCGACCACGAAGACCGTGACGAAGCCGGCGAGAGCCGCCGTGGCGGTAAGCACCTGCATGCCGATCCAGCGGGTACGGGCATCCCCCCGGGGTTCCAGCGCGGCACGGTCGTCCCCGGTCAGCGCCCGCCCGTCGCGGCCGAGGAGACCGCGAGCCGTATCGGCAACCACCTCGGGGTCGGCGCCCGGTGCGACGAGCAGGCCGATGGCCCGGACTCCGGGCGCGAGCACGGCCGCGACCTCGTCCGCGACGTAGAGGCCGGGCGCATCGACCAGACCCGTGACGGTGTACGGCTGCGCACCCGCCGCCGTGAGCAGGGTGACCGGCCCGCCGGGACGCAGCCCGAGCGTGCGGTCGACGACCACCTCGCCGGCCCGCCGGGGCGGCTCGCCGGCGGTGGGACGGAGTCCGCCCAACCGGGCACTGGACCAGCCGTGCCCCTGATGGGCGTCCTCCCGCTGCGCATCGGTGCCCGGGGGCCGGCCGTCGACGAGCGCCTGAGCGTAGAAGGTCCGGTCGGGCACCGCCGCCGTGACGCCCGGCACCTCGGCCAGCCTGCTGGTGAGTTCCGCCGACCTGGCGGCGGACCATGGCCGGGTGGGCGCGAACGAGTCGGCCGGCGCACCGGCCTCGGGGCTCTGCACCACGACCGCCGCGTTCGCCAGCCGGTCGGGCACCCGCGGGCGGCCGGAGGCGAGCAGCAGGGTGGCCGCCGCGACCAGTGTGACGCCGATGGCGACGGCCGCAAACGCGCCGGCCGACCGCCGGACGCTCAGCACGACGGCTCCACGGCGCTTCCCGCCGTGATCTCCGCCTCGGCGATCCGCGCGGCGATGGCCGCAGCGGTGATCCCGCCGGTCATCTCGTCCACGACGCGACCGTCGGCGAGCAGGAGGACCCGATCGGCGAACGCGGCGGCGGTGGGATCGTGGGTCACCATCACGACCGTCTGCCGGTGATCGTCGACGAGTGCGCGAAGCAGCCGGAGGACCTGCCGGGATGCCGCGCTGTCCAGGGCCCCTGTCGGTTCGTCGGCGAAGACCACCGCGGGGCGGGTGATCAACGCCCGGGCCACGGCGACGCGTTGCTGTTCACCGCCGGACAGTTCGCTCGGCCGGTGCCCGGACCGGCCGGCCAGTCCCACGGCGTCGAGCGCGGCGACGACGTCCCGGACCGGGGGACGGCGCCCGGCCAGCCGCAGCGGCAACTCGACGTTCTGCGCCGCGGTCAACGTGGACACCAGGTTGAACCCCTGGAACACGAAGCCGATCCGGTCGCGGCGCAGCCGGGTCAGCTCGTCCTCCCCCAGATCGTCGAGGCGCCTGCCGTCGATCTCGACGGTCCCCGCTGTCGGTTTGTCCAACCCGGCCGCACAATGCAGCAGGGTGGATTTCCCCGAGCCCGACGGGCCCATCACCGCAGTGAAGGTGCCGCTGGCGAAGCTGGTCGTCACGCCGTCGAGCGCCGCCACCCGGCGGGCTCCGGTGCCGTACACCGCTCGCAGCCCGGTCAGGATCACCGTTTGTGTGGTCATGACCGCCAGGGTGCCGGTCACGGCGGGTGCGGCGCGTCGTGCCGGTGTGGACACTCTCCGGCCCGTCCCTGAGCGGATCCGGGGATCGGAAAGCGTCAGACGTCGTACCCGAGGATGACCGACCGCAGGTGGACGCGGCCCGGCCGGCCGGCCGATACGCTTCGGCAGGTGACCGCCATCCTGCCGATCCGGCGGCTGCGGCCGGCGGAACTGGCCGCCGTGGACGCCGTACTCGCCCTGGCGATCGGCGCGCTGCTCGGCCCGTACGCGGCACTGGAGTCACCGCTGCACGGTGGGGTGCGCGAACCGCTCTGGGTGTCGGTGCTCGTCGGGATGGCCCTCGGGTTGCCGTTGGCCGTCCGGCGGCGGTGGCCGATCACCGTCGCCGTCGTGATCAGCTCCGTCGCCGCAGTCGCACTGATCACGGGTGTGATCCCGGGCTACGCCGCTGCCGCTCCGGGGCTCGCCATCGGTCTGTCCCTCTACACGATGGCCGTGTCGACACGTACGCCCCGGTCGATGCTCTGCGCCGCCGGTTGCCTCGCGCTGGTGAGCGTCGCCCTGGCGCTGACCGAGAGCGACCTCTGGTCGCGAACCGGTGGGGTCGTCTACGCCGCCGCCATGATCGCGCCCGCCTGGATGATCGGCTGGCTGGTCCGCGAGCGACGGGTCGTCGCCGCCCGCCAGGGCGAGCACCTGGTCCGCCGAGCCGCCGCCGAGGAGCGGTTGCGGGTGGCCCGCGAGCTGCACGACGTGGTCGCGCACACGCTGAGCCTCATCGTGGTGAAGGCGGCCGTCGCCAACCACGTCGCCGACGCCGATCCCCGCGAGGCGGGGGCCGCCCTGCGGGTGATCGAGGAGACCGGCCGCAACGCCCTGACCGACGTACGCCGGGTGCTCGGCGCGCTGCGCGAGGACACCCCGTACGCCCCGCCGCCCGGGCTGGACGCGCTGCCCGTACTCGCGCAGCAGGCGGCGATGGGCGGTGTCGACGTACGGCTCGACGTACGTCGGGAGGATTCGCCCGGCGTGGTGCCGGAGTCAGTGGGCCTGGCGGTGTACCGGATCGTGCAGGAGGCGGTGACAAACGTGGTGAAGCACGCGGCACCGGCCGTCTGCCGGGCGACGGTGACCGTCACGCCCGGCGAGGTCAGGGTCGAGGTCATGGACGACGGCGACCGTCCGGTCCTGATCGGCGGGGAGGGACACGGACTGATCGGCATGCGGGAACGGGTGACGTTGCACGGGGGCGAGTTCCGTGCCGGGCCACGCTCCGGCGGCGGCTTCGCGGTGACGGCCAGCCTGCCCTACCGGGCGACCGCGTGACCCGGGTGCTGATCGCCGACGACCAGGCGCTGCTACGCGGCAGTTTTCGGCTGTTGGTCGATTCGGCCCCGGACCTCACCACGGTCGGTGAGGCCGGCACCGGCGTCGAGGCTGTGGCTCTGACCGCCGAACACCGGCCGGACGTGGTGCTGATGGACGTGCGGATGCCAGAGATGGACGGTATCGAGGCGACCCGGCGGATCTGTGGCAACCCCGCCACGGCCGGCACCCGGGTCGTCATCCTGACCACGTTCGACCTGGACGAATACGTCTACGGAGCCCTACGCGCCGGAGCCAGCGGCTTCCTGCTCAAGGACACCCCACCGGCGGACCTGCTTGCCGGCATCCGGGTGGTGGCCGCCGGCGAAGGACTGCTCGCACCGACTGTGACCCGCCGGCTCATCGACGAGTTCGCGCGTCGGCCGGAGCCGGCCCGGCCGCTGCCACGACAGCTGGAGGGGGTTACCGAACGGGAACGGGAAGTACTCACACTGATCGGCCGGGGCCTGTCCAACGCGGAGTTGGCCGGGCACCTCGGTCTCAGCCTGGCCACCGTGAAGACGCACGTCGGGCGGTTGCTGACCAAACTGGCGGTACGTGATCGGGCGCAACTGGTCATCGTCGCCTACGAGACGGGCCTGGTCGGACCGGGCGGCCTGCGCTGAGAGCGTCGCCCCGCCGCGGAGAGACACCAAGCGTGCTCGGGCTGGCGTAGTAGGCCTGTCGGCACGGGCCGGTTCTCCGAGCTTGAACCCGCCGGGGCGGGTCAGCTCATCGCGCGGGGCTCGGCGGTCTGCTCCCAGAGGGACCGCATCTCCTCGAACGCCTGTTCCATGAGCTGCACCATCGCCAGCCGGGCGCGCTCGCCCTCGTGCCGCTGGATCGCCTGGGCCACCTCGGCGTGCAGGCGCAGCGCCTGCTCGTGCGGGTGGTGCGGCATGAGGTGGTGCTTGTGCCGGCCGGTGAGCACCTCGGCGACCAGGTCCTGCAGCCGGACGAACATCTCGTTGCCGGAGGCGAGCAGCACCCGCCGGTGGAACTCGATGTCCAGGCGCAGGAAGCGCTCCTCGTCGCCGGCCTTGCCGGCGGCCCACATCTTCGCCGCCAGGCCGACGAGGTCGCTGGCCTCGTCGTGACCGGCCCGCTCGGCGGCCAGCAGGGCGGCGTGCGGCTCGATGGCGGTGCGCAGCTCGGTGATGGACCGGAGCTGGGCGAGCCGGCTGGCCGAGGCCAGCCGCCACCGGATCACCTGCGGATCGAAGACGTTCCAGTCGTGCGCGGGCCGGATCGTCACCCCTACCCGTCGGCGGGTCTCGATGAACCCGATCGACGCCAGGACACGCAGCACCTCGCGGACCACCGAGCGGGAGACCTCGTACCGGTCGACCAGGTCGTCGATGTTGAGGACCGCCCCGGGGGCGAACTCTCCGCCGCAGATGGCGGTGCCGAGGTGCTCGAGGACGCGGGCGTGCAACCCGACCTCGGCCGGAGCGGGCTGGGTGCCGACGCCCCCGGAGGAGTACGGTTCCACGCCAACGATCATATCAGTTCGGTCAACCCCTTGAATAAATCAGCTTTTTCGACCTAGCATCCCGTAGTTAAGCGGACGTTACAGCGTTGTGGCGCTCTTCCCCCGGGGCGGCGACCACGAGAAATGGAGAGATGGCGTGCGACGTCGATCGATAATCGGTACGTCTCTGGCCGTGGTGGTCGCCATGGGCCTGGCCGCCTGCGGCGGTGGAGAGGACAGCGGCGGTTCGAAGACCGTGCGCGTGACGCTGGTGAACCACGTCTGGACGGAGAACGTCAAGAAGGCGCTGCCGGAGTTCGAGAAGCAGACCGGCCTGAAGGTCGAGGTCACCCAGCTCGGTGAGGACCAGCTGTCCGACCAGTACAACGTCAAGCTGAACGCGGGATCCAGCGACCTCGACGTGATGATGTACCGGCCGCTGCAGGAGGGCAAGCAGTTCGGCAAGAACAAGTACCTGGCCGACCTGACCGAGCGGTCCAAGGCGGACAGCGCCTTCGACTTCAGCGACTTCCAGGCCGGCCCGGTGCAGGCCACCACCTACGACGACAAGGTGGTCGGCGTGCCGATCATCACCGAGTCGGAGGTGCTGTACTACCGCAAGGACCTGCTGAAGAAGTCCGGCTTCGACGCCCCGCCGAAGAGCCTGGACGAGCTCAAGGCGCAGGCCGCCAAGGTCGAGGCCGACAACCCGGGCGTCGCGGGCTTCGTCTCCCGCACCGGCAAGGCCGCCGCCGTCACCCAGTTCTCCAGCTTCCTGTTCAGCTTCGGCGGTGACTTCGTTGACGCCAACGGCAAGGCCGCGGTCAACACCGACCAGGCCAAGCAGGCGTACGCCTACTACGGCGGGCTGCTGCGCGAGCACGGCCCGGACAACGTCAGCACCGACATGAGCTGGTCCGAGGCCATGGCGATCTTCACCCAGGGCAAGGCGGCCTTCTACACCGAGGCCAACTCGCTCTACAAGAACGCCACCGACCCGGCCAAGTCGAAGGTCTCCGACACCGTCGGCTTCGCGCCCTTCCCGGCCGGCCCGGCCGGCTCGAAGCCCTACAACATCCCGTCCTGGGCGCTGGGCATCAACGACCAGTCGAAGAACAAGGACAACGCCTGGAAGTTCATCGAGTGGGCGGCCGGCAAGGAGCAGTCGCTGGCGCAGCAGGAGGCCGGCGTCCCCGGCGCCCGCGCCTCGGTCTGGGCCAACCCGCAGGCCATCGCCACCTACCCGAAGGACCTCGCCGAGGCCACCACGGCCAGCACTGACAACGGCGTCGGTCACGACCGTCCGCTCGTCGTGAAGGTCGCCCAGGCCCGCGAGATCGTCGGCCAGCCGATCGTCGACGCGATCACCGGCAAGGATCCGGCCGCCTCGGCGGACGCGGCGAACGAGGCGTTCCAGAAGTTCCTCGACGACGAGGCGAAGTAACCCGACCGCGGGACGGCGGGGCCTACCGGCTCCGCCGTCCCCGCGCCGGGTCCCGGCCCTGAGCACTCGGAGACCTCATGTCAGCCGTCACCACACCAGTCACCAGTCCGTCGAACGCCGGCGCGGCCCCGGCGGAGTCGGGCTGGTCGCGCTGGGCCAACGCGCACCGCAAATGGCTCTTCGCGGCTCCCGCCATGGCGTTCGTCGCCGTGCTGATCATCTTTCCGGTGGCGTGGACCGGATACCTCAGCCTCACCGACGCCGAGGGTTCGGTCCGCGCCGAGAGCGAGTTCATCGGGTTCCAGAACTACCTGGACGTGCTCGCCGACACCGACCGGTTCTGGCCGGCGGTGTGGCGCACCGTCCTGTTCACCGGCGTCGTGCTCGCCGTCGAGGTGGCGCTCGGCATGGCGATCGCCCTGCTGCTGTGGCGGCCGTTCCGCGGTGAGCGCTGGGTCCGGGTCGCCATCCTGCTGCCGCTGGTCGCCACCCCGGTGGCGGTCGGCATGATGTGGCGGCTGATCTTCGACCCCACCATCGGCATGGCCAACCAGGTGCTCAGCTGGGTCGGGATCGGCCCGCAGCCCTGGCTGTCCGGTCAGAACAGCGCACTGCCGACGACGATGTTCATCGACATCTGGCAGTGGACCCCGATGGTGGTGCTGATCCTGCTCGCCGGCCTCACGTCGCTGTCGGACGAGCCGCAGGAGGCCGCCCTCATCGACGGCGCCAGCACCTGGCAGCGGTTCCGGCACGTCACGCTGCCGCTGCTGATGCCCACGGTGATCGTCGCGATCCTGCTGCGCGGCATCGACGCGCTGAAGACCTTCGACATCCTCTACGCCACAAAGGGTCGCGGCGGCGGGTCGTTCCACGAGGTCGAGACGCTCAACGTCTACGCGTACGGGCTGAGCTTCGACTACAACGAGTACGGCCTCTCGTCGACGGTCCTGATCATCTTCTTCCTGATCATCATCGGGGTGATGTGGGCCCTGACCTACCGCAAGAAGGGGCTGGACCGATGAAGCCGGGCAAGCCGTTCAAGGTCTTCCGGGCGGTTGCCCTGACCGTCGTGGTGCTGGGGCTGATCGCGCCGCTGCTCTGGATGATCGCCGCGTCGTTCAAGACCAACGTCGACATCTACGACACCGGCAAGGCCTTCGTCTTCTCGCCCACCCTGGACAACTACGACAACGTGCTCCAGCAGGCCAACTACGTCCAGTTCATCGGCAACAGCCTGTGGGTGGCGTTCGCCGCCACGCTGCTCTCGCTCGTCCTCGGGGTGCCGGCCGCCTACTCGATGAGCCGGTTCAACATGAAGAAGTCCGCGCTCGTGGTGCTCATGGCCCGGATCATCCCGGGCGTGTCGCTCCTGGTGCCCTGGTACTACGTCTTCTCGAACCTGCAGATGGTCGGCGGGTACACCGTGCTGATCCTCAGCCACATGTTCGTGTCGCTGCCGCTGATCGTCTACATCATGATGGGCTTCTTCGACAGCCTGCCGGAGGACCTGGAAGAGGCGGCGCTTGTCGACGGGCTGACCCACATCGGCGCGTTCCGGCGGATCACCCTGCCGCTGTCCGTGCCCGGCGTCGCCACCGCCGGCATCCTGTCCTTCATCTTCTCCTGGAACAACTTCATGTTCGCCCTGGTGCTCTCCGGTGCGGACACGAAGACCCTGCCCGTGGCGATCTTCGACTTCGTCGGCTACGCCAGCATCGACTGGGGCGGCCTGATGGCCGCGGCCACCGTGGTCACTCTGCCGATCATGGTGATCGCCCTGTTCGTGCAGAAGTACATCGTCTCCGGTCTCACCGCCGGCGCCACGAAGGGCTGAGGACGCCATGACAACGATCGCACGGGTGGAGACGTTCCTCGTCGCGCCGCGGTGGCTGTTCGTCCGGGTCGAAACGGTCGACGGGATCGTCGGCTGGGGCGAGGCGACCTGCGAGGGCCGCTCCGAGACCGTCCGCACCGCCGTCGAGCAGCTCAGCGAGCTGCTGGTCGGCCGGGACGCGCTGCGGATCGAGGACCACTGGCAGGTGCTGACGAAGTCCTCGTTCTACCGGGGCGGACCGATCCTGGCCAGCGCCGTCGCCGGGCTCGACCAGGCACTGTGGGACATCGCCGGCAAGCACTTCGGCGCCCCGGTGCACCAGCTGCTCGGCGGACCGGTCCGCGACCGGATCCGGGTCTACGGCTGGGTCGGCGGCGACGAGCCCGCCGAGGTGCGCGACCAGATCAGCGCCGCCGTCGAGACGGGCCTGACCGCCGTGAAGATGAACGCGTCCGGGCGGATGAGCCCGGTCGCCTCGGTCGCCGAGCTCGACGGCGTGGTCCAGCGGGTGGCCGCCGCCCGGGAGGTGCTCGGCGACGAGCGGGACGTCGCCGTCGACTTCCACGGCCGGTTCAGCCTGGCCACCGCCCGGCGGGTCGCCCCGCTGCTCGAGCCGTATCGGCCGTTCTTCCTGGAGGAGCCGGTGGTGCCGGAGAACTCGCACCTGATCGGCGAGTTCGTGCGCGCCACGACCACCCCGGTGTCCACCGGGGAACGGCTCTACAACCGGCAGGAGTTCCTGCCGGTGCTGCAGGCCGGCATCGCGGTCGCCCAGCCGGACCTGTCGCACGCCGGCGGCATCACCGAGGTCCGCAAGATCGCCGCGCTGGCCGAGGTGTACGACGTCCAGCTCGCCCCGCACTGCCCGCTCGGCCCGATCGCCCTGGCGTCCTGCCTGCAGGTCGGTTTCGCCACGCCCAACTACCTGATCCAGGAACAGAGCATCGGCATCCACTACAACCTCGGCGCCGAGGTGCTCGACTACTGCCTCGACAAGACGCCGCTGACCTTCGTCGACGGGTACGTCGAGCGCCTCACCGCGCCCGGCCTCGGCATCGAGATCGACGAACACGCGGTGCGGACGGCGGACAAGCGCGGCCACGCCTGGCGCAGCCCCACCTGGCGGCACGCCGACGGCTCCTACGCGGAATGGTGAAAAACATGACTGTCAATCTCGTCACCGAACTCGCCGCCGCCCGGATCCTCGCGGTCATCCGGGGCACCGACACCGCCGGCGCGATCGCCGCCGGCACCGCCCTGCTGGAGGAGGGCGTACGGGTCGTGGAGGTGGCCCTCACCACGCCGGACGCGGCTCGGGCCGTCGAGGCGCTGCGCGCTGTCGCGCCGGCCGGCTCCCTGGTCGGCGCCGGCACGGTGCTCACCGCCGCGGACGTCGCCGAGGTGGCGGCGGCCGGCGCGCAGTTCGTGGTGACGCCCGCTGTGGTCGAGTCGATCGCCGAGGCGGCGCGGCTCGGCCTGCCCGTCGCCGCCGGGGCGTTCACCCCGACCGAGGCGTACACGGCGATGCGGCTGGGCGCGTCGGCGATCAAGCTGTTCCCGGCGTCGGTGGGTGGCCCCGCGTACCTCAAGGCGGTGCGCGACCCGTTCCCGGACATCCCGTTCGTGGCGGTCGGCGGTGTCGGCCTGGCCGACCTGCCCGGCTACTTCACCGCCGGCGCGATCGCGGTCGGCGTCGGCGGCCCGCTGGTCGGTGACGCCGCCTCCGGCGGCGACCTCGACGCCCTGCGCCAGCGCGCCCGCGCCTACCTCGCCGCCGTCGCATGAGCGCCGCCGGCCTGCCCGCCGCGCGGCCGCGCGGCACCCGCCCGTCCGCCACGCGTCCGCGCGCCGGCGGCTACCCGGCCACCGCGTCATGACCGCCGTCGACCTGCTCACCTTCGGCGAGGCCCTGGTGTCGCTGCGCACGGCCGGGCCCATCGTCACCGGTGGCGCGCTCACCCCGCACCTGGCCGGGGCGGAGGCCAACGTGGCCGTCGGGGTGGCCCGGCTCGGCCACCGCGCGGCCTTCGCCGGGCGGGTCAGCGCCGACGAACTCGGCGAGTTCCTGCTCCGGCAGCTGCGCGCCGAGGGGGTACGCCTCGAGCACGTGGTCCGCGACCCGGACCGCCCGGCCGGACTGATGTTCCTGGAACGGCGGACCGCCGACCTGACCCGGGTGATCTACCAGCGGGCCGGCTCGGCCGGCTCGGCGGTGACCGTCGAGGACCTGCGGCCCGCCCTGGCCGCCGGCGCCCGGGTGCTGCACCTGACCGGGATCACCGCGGCGCTCTCCGACGGCGCCCGGGAGGCCACCCGGTGGGCGGCCGAGACCGCCGCCCGGGCCGGGACGCTGGTCTGCCTCGACGTCAACCACCGGACGAAACTGTGGAGCCGGGACGCGGCGCGGGCCGCGCTCGCCGACATCGTCGGCCACGCCACGGTCGTGGTCGCCTCCGCCGACGAACTGGACCTGGTCGGCACGCCGGGCGCGGACGAGCCGACGGCGGTCGCCGAGTTGCTGGACCGGGGCGTGTCGACGGTGCTGGTGAAGCTCGGCGGCGACGGCGCCCGCGCGTACACCCGGGAGGGCGTGCGGCACGCGGCGGCGGTGCCCGTGACGGCGGTGGACACCGTCGGCGCGGGGGACGCCTTCACCGCCGGCTACCTCTCCGGCCACCTCGACGGTCTCGACCTGGCCGGGCGGCTGCGCCGCGCGGTCACCCTGGGCGCCTTCGCCGTCGGCGGCAACGGCGACTGGGAGTCGCTGCCCCGCCGCGACGAACTGTCCCTCCTGAACGACGTGCAGCCCGGCAGCACGCTGCGCTGACATCACCCCTGAGAAAGGCATCGGCATGAAGATCGTCGCCGCGGACGTCATCGTCTCCAGCCCCGACCGCAACTTCGTCACCCTCAAGATCACAACTGACGAGGGGCTCACCGGGCTGGGCGACGGCACCCTCAACGGGCGCGAACTGGCCGTCGCGTCGTACCTGGCCGACCACGTCGTCCCGCTGCTGATCGGGCGCGACCCGCATCAGATCGAGGACACCTGGCAGTTCCTCTACCGCTCGGCCTACTGGCGGCGCGGACCGGTCACCATGGCCGCCATCGCGGCCGTGGACGTCGCCCTCTGGGACATCAAGGCCAAGGCCGCCGGGATGCCGCTCTACCAGCTCCTGGGCGGGGCCTCCCGGACCGGGATCCTGGCCTACGGGCACGCCTCCGGGCGGGACCTGCCCGAGCTGTTCGACTCCATCCGCCACCACCTGGAGCAGGGCTTCCGCGCCATCCGGGTGCAGACCTCGGTGCCCGGCATCAACGCCGTCTACGGCGTGGCCGCCCAGCCCAGCGTCGACGGCAAGCGCTACGACTACGAGCCGGCCCAGCGCACGCCGCTGCCCGCCGAGGAGGACTGGGACACCCGCTCGTACCTGCGGCACCTGCCGGAGGTCTTCGAGGCCGTTCGCAACGAGTTCGGCCCCGAGCTGCCCCTGCTGCACGACGGGCACCACCGGATGACCCCCATCCAGGCCGCCAAGCTGGGCAAGGCGCTCGAGCCGTACGACCTGTTCTGGCTGGAGGACTGCACCCCGGCGGAGAACCAGGAGGCGCTGCGGCTGGTCCGGCAGCACACCACCACCCCGTTGGCCATCGGCGAGGTCTTCAACACCGTCTGGGACTACCAGACGCTGATCCGTGAACAGCTCATCGACTACGTGCGCTCCGCCGTCACCCACACCGGCGGCATCACCGCCATGCGGAAGCTGCTCGACTACGCCGCCCAGTACCAGATCAAGTCCGGCATCCACGGCCCGACCGACATCTCCCCGGTCGGCATGGCCGCCGCGCTCCACCTCGACCTGGCCATCCACAACTTCGGCATCCAGGAGTACATGCGGCACGGGGCGCTCACGGACGAGGTGTTCCGGCAGTCGTTCACCTTCGCCGACGGGTACCTGCACCCGGGACAGCAGCCCGGCCTCGGCGTGGAACTCGACGAGGAGGCCGCGGCCCGGTTCCCGTACCAGCCGGCGTACCTGCCGTTCAACCGGCTCAAGGACGGCACGGTCCATGACTGGTGACCGCCGCCCACCCACCCGGCACGTGGTGGTGATGGGCGTGTCCGGGGCGGGCAAGACGACGGTGGCGCGGGGGATCAGCGAGCTCACCGAGCTGGTGTTCGCCGAGGCGGACGAGTTCCACCCGCCGGCCAACGTGGCCCGGATGCGCGCCGGCGTCCCGCTGGACGACGCGGCACGCTGGCCCTGGCTGCGCGACCTCGCGGCCTGGATGGCCGGCCGGCACGCCGAGGGCGTGTCCACGGTGCTGGCCTGCTCGGCGTTGAAACGCTCCTACCGGGACGTGCTGCGCCAGGGACCGCCCGGCGTGGAGTTCGTGCACCTGGCCGGCACGGCCGGGCTGATCCGGGACCGGATGACCCGGCGGGTCGGGCACTACATGCCGGCCAGTCTGCTCGACTCCCAGCGGGCCACCCTTGAGGATCTGGCGCCCGACGAACCCGGGGTGGTGCTGGACGTGGCCGCCGCACCGGAGGAACTGGTCGTCGCGGCGGTCGAGCGGCTCGGCCTGCCCCGGCGGACATCCGTCGGCACCGGCTGACCCGGCGGTCCGGCTCCGGCCGGCGCGGCCGTGTCGTCGAAGCACGACCCGGTGACGGTCAGGACGTCCGTCCCGATTCCTGGCTGGGTGACAGCGGTTGCGGGCCGGCCAGCTCCCGGCGGCACCGGGCGAGTTCCGCGCGCAGGTCCCGGCGCAGGGCCCGGTCCAGGCCGGGTTGGGCGAGCGCCTCGGTGAAGTCACGGGCCGCGTCGCCCCACCGGCCCAGCCGGGCCAGGGCGGTGCCCCGGTTGTAACGCGGCACGGGGGCCGCCGACAGCGCCACCGCCCGGTCCAGGTCGGCGAGCGCGGCGGTCACGTCGCCGCGCTCGAACCGGACGGCGGCCCGGTTCGTCCACGCCTCCACCAGCTCGGGGTCCCCGCTCAGGGCCCGGGTGAGCAGCTGGTCGGCCTCGGCGGGCCGGCCACGCTCGGCGAGGATCAGGCCCAGTGTGCACAGCAGCGCGGGCTCCTGCGCGGCGCCGGCCAGCCCGGCCCGCGCGCCGGCCTCGGCGGCGTCCAGCGCGCCGCGCGCCACGTGCAGGTTGACCAGGGCGATCCGGGCATCGAGGTGCCCGGGGTCGATGGCGAGCACCCGCTCCAGGTCGGCGTGCGCCCGCCCGGGGCGGCCCCGCTCCTGGTGGAGCATGGCCCGGTTGTAGTACGCCTCGGGCAGGTGCGGTCCCAGCCGGATGGCGGCGTCGTAGTCCCTGATCGCGGCTCGGGTCCGGCCCGCCGCCCGGTACAGGGCGGCGCGGTCCACGTAGTACTCGCAGTTGTCGGGGTCGTGGGCGATCACGGTGTCCAGGTCGGCCAGCGCCCGGGCCGGGTCGCCCAGCGCGAGGTGGACCTGCGCCCGGTTGTGGCGCAACCGGGCCAGGTGCTGCGGGCGTTCGCCGGGTCCGAGTGCGGCCGTCAGCCGGGCCAGCCCGTCGTCGACGACCCGCAGCGCGCGGTCGGGCCGGCCGGCCCGGCTGTCCAGCAGCGCCAGGCCCTGTTCGTAGAAGACCGTCGACAGCAGCCGCCGGCGTGGGTCGGTCAGCCCGGCGGCGAGGTGCAGGGCCCGATCCAGCCAGAGTCGGGCCTGTTCCGGGTCCTGGTCGGCGGCCGGCAGGTGCCGGGCGTGCAGCATGGCGGTGGCGTACGCCGCCGACATGGTGATCTTCGGGTCGTCGGTGACGGCCCGCGCCTCGTCGTAGAGGTCGAGCGCCTCCGCGGCCCGGTCCAGGGCCGCCAGCGCGGTGGCCAGGCCGGTGGTGAACGCCCACCAGTGCGGCAGGTCGCCGCCGGGGGTGACCACCGCCCGCCCGCGCCGGGCGACCCGGGCCGCGTGGTGGTAGAAGCCGCCGGCCAGGCTGTCGCCCAGGGCCCGCCGCAACGCCTGCGGGGTGCGCTCGTCGGGCGCCGGGTCGGGGGCCCCGCCATCGCGCAGGTCGAGGCGCACCGGGGCCGGCCCGAGCCGGCGGACCAGCGCGTCCAGCAACTCGGCTGTCGTCTCGTCGGCGCTGGCGACGTGATCGAACCGGACGGTCACCGGCCGCCGGAGCGTGCCGGCCCAGGCCGCCACCAGCTCCGCCGCGCCGTAGGCCAGGCAGGCGGTCCGGCGGGCCGGGTGGAAACGGATCGGCTCCTCCTCGGCGGCCGGCCGGGCCGCCGGATCGAGCTGAGGGGCGATCGCGTACAGCTCGACGGCGTGCCGCGCCGCCAGGCGGGGCCGATCGGCGGCGACCCGGCCGAGGAAGGTCGAGACCCCGGCGTACGGCCCGTGGTCACGATGGCAGTCGTAGCGCTCCGCCACGCCGGTCACCGCAGGGCCCACCGCCGCTGAGGCGGGCGCCCGGGAGCGCCCGCCCGGCTGGCAGCTACCAGCACCACTCGATCCACAGCCGACGGGCACCGGACACCAGGCGGAGCGCGGTCGTGCGACGGATGGTCATCTTCCTCATACGAACCTCCGATGTGATCCACCAGGACTGGCCCAGAGAGTAATCCCTATCGATGCAAATAAGAAGAGTCCTCAGGTTGGTCCGGAGCCCATGGCTTCGAGCGCCGGCTCAGACCACGACGCGGACACCGGGCCAGCGTTCGGCTGGGCGGTGACGGGCGAGTCGCTGCCGGGAGATCTCCGGGCCGACCCGGGTCGGGTTGCGCCGCCACACCCCGTCGAGCAGGTCGTCGAGGCCGTGCGGCGCGCAGACCGCGATCCGGCCGTCCGCGTCGAGGCGTACCGCCACGGCGGTGGCGTACTCGGGCCAGGTGGCAACGGCATCGGCGATCGTCCGCAACGGCGCCACCGGACCGCCGCCGAACTTCGCCGGGTACCAGGTGTGCACGGCGGCCTGGTTCTTCGCCTCCCACGGCGGCTCCGGCCAGGCCGTCACCAGCCGGCGGGTGGCCCGGTCGTCGTTGTCGCGGCTCAGGTCCGCCGGGTCGAGGAAGACGACATCGACGTCCCGCACCGACGACGGGTCGAAGCCGTCGCCGTAGCGCTCGCTCCAGACCAGGTCGCGGATGGCGCCCGCGCCGATCCAGGCGTCCGGCAGGCCGGAGTCCCGGACGACGCCCAGCGCCCGGATCAGCCACTGGCTGCGCTCGACGAGGCCCCGCAGTTCGTCCTCGCGCATCGTCTCCCCGGTTACCTCTGTCTTCCTGGCTCGCCCATCGCTCGGGCGTCGGACCGCGCAGCGCCAACTCGAAGACGTGCCGACGTTGGATCTCGAAGCGGAGCGGGCTGATGTCGTACTCGATCGCCCTCAGCTTGCGCACGACGGTGAAGCCGGTCAGTCCGGTCTCTTCGCGGGCCTCGCGCAGCACCGCGTCCGCCGGGTCCTCACCGGGGCGGACGCTGCCGCCGGGCACCTGGATGCCCGCCGCTTCATAGCTGAAGTCGGTGTGCCGGAAGACGGCCCCGAGTCAGGTGCGGGCACTCTCCTCGGAAGGAACTGCCGTTCGCTGCACGGTTCCAGGCAGGCGGCGCACGATCAGAATGGTGCGGGTCCGCGGCCTGCCAGCGACATCAACACCTGCGTCGCGAGTAGCTTGCGAATGCCGGTGACGGCGACTGTCCCCACCCGATCGTAGGGCAACTCCAGTTGCAGGCCCTCGACTGCGTCGCGAAGCTCCGACGTGATCTCGTCCGGCCGGAACGTGCCGCCCCAGCCGTTGAGCCCTCCGCGCTGGTTGGTACTGAGAGAGGCCATGCCGGAGATGCAGGCGCCGTCGACCAGGATCAGCTTCGCAGGACCGGAGTAGGTCGTCGTCATAGTCACCAACCTTTCAAGATGTACGCCGCACACACCAGGGTCCAGGCGGGCTGCCAGTCATCAGGAGGTAACGCGTGGAGTCCGACCATGGTGTGCTCCACCTGACCGCGACCGTACGTGCCTCCGCCGTCAGGCTGGCCCGCGAGGCGGCATTCTGTGCGTTAGCGATAGGAACCGATGCTTAAGATCAGCGCCCGGCGTCGGCCTTCCGCAGACCAGACGAGTGCCGCGATGCCCTGGTGAGCGCGTGAAACGCCGAACGGCGGCCCGCTGAACCAGTCGGGCCGCCGTTCGGCGAGTGTGGATCAGAGCGGGCGAATGTTCTCCGCCTGCGGGCCCTTCTGGCCCTGGGTGATGTCGAACTCCACCTTCTGGTTCTCGTCGAGGCTGCGGAAGCCGCTCGCCGAGATCGCGGAGAAGTGGGCGAAGACGTCAGCGCCGCCGTCGTCCGGGCTGATGAAGCCGAAGCCCTTGTCGGCGTTGAACCACTTCACGGTGCCTGTAGTCATGTCTGCTCCTTCGCAGGCTGTCAGAGGCCGCACTGTGCGGACCCTTACGCCGCCGCGTTGATCACCCGCGTCGAAACGACACGAAAAACGAAAAGCGCCTTGATGGGTTTCAGATGCCCCATCAGGCGCCGGAAAACGTCTACGGAAATCAAAACTGCAACGTGACTACCGTACCACGTGATCCGCCGTCGGTGTCACGCCAGCACGAGGACGTTGATCCTGTGGGATCGGTTCGTGACGGGGGGCATATCGGGGCGAAACGGGGGTAACGGGCCGCCGGAGGTGGCGCATGGTGGCGATGGGGCAGACCGCGCTCTCGGGTGAGCGGCTCCGGCAGACCGACGGCTTCCTCGCCGAGGCGTGGGCCGACATGGTCCGGCACGACGAGCGGCTGCGCGGGACGGCAGTCGAGGTGCGCTTCGACCGGGGGGTGGCGCACCTGACCGGCGAGGTCGCCGACCCTGAACAGTTGCGGCTGGTACGGGAGCTGATCGGCCGGCTCTCCGGCGTACTCGGGGTCTGGTGCCGGGTCACCGTGGCCGGGCGGGCGCCGGTGGTGGTCGACCTGGGCTGCGGCGCGACCAAACAGTGGCCGGGCAACCTGGGACTGGACATCTATCCGGCGCCGGGGGTGAACGCGGTCGCCAACTTGGCCGGCTCGCTGCCGCTGCGCGACGACTCGGTGGACGTGTTCTTCGCGGTGCACATCGTCGAGCACCTGATCGACTTCCTGCCGCTGTTCGACGAGTGCCACCGGGTGCTGCGTCCCGGCGGGGTGCTGCACGTGATGAGCCCCTGGTGGCGGCACGTCAACGCGGTGGCCGACCCGACCCACGTACGGCTGCTCGACGTCCAGACGTTCAAGGGGATCTGCGGTCAGCGCCCACCGGGTACGCCGCGCTGGTATCCGCTGCACGTCGGCTGCGACGGCGCCTCGATCTTCGCCGACCTGACTCCCCTGCCCGCGGACGCCCCAGCTCCCTCGTCGGCCCACCTGGCCCGCTTCTTCGACTGACCACGGCACCGGAGGGCTAGGCGGGGCGGGGTGGGGCGGACTCTCTCAGGGCCAGCTGGTGGGAGACCACCAGCTCTCGGGGCGGTGCGTCGCGGTCCTGGCCCAGGCGACCGGCCAGCAGCTCGACCGCGAGGCGGGCGATGCGCTCCTTGTCCGGGGCGACTGTGGTCAGCGTCGGGATCGAGAAGCGGCCGTCCTCGATGTCGTCGAAGCCGGCCACCGCGACGTCCTCGGGCACGCGCAGGCCCTCCTCGTGCAGCGCCCGCAGCGCGCCGAGCGCGAGCGTGTCGTTGAAGCAGAAGGCGGCGTCGGGGCGTACCCCGGTGGAGAGAAGTTGCCGCATGGCGGCGGCGCCGTCCGCGCGGTGCCAGGCCGGCGCGGGCGCCACCAGGCGGTCGTCGTAGGCGATGCCGGCCTCGGCCAGCGCGGCGGTGTAGCCGGCCAGGCGGAGCCGGGCGCTGGCGCCCTCGGGGGTCCGCTGGGAGCCGATCGCGGCGATCCGGCGGCGGCCGAGCCCGATCAGGTGGGTGGTGATCTCGCGGGCGGCGGCCACGTTGTCGGTCATGACGTGGTCGGCGGGGCCGTGGTCGACCCGTTCGCCGAGCAGCACCATGGGCAGGCCGGCCAGGGCGGCGAGGTCGTCTGCGGTGAGCGCGAGCGGGCTCAGGATCAGACCGTCGATCATGTGGTCGCCGATACCGCTGGCGGCCTTGCGTTCCTGCTCGGAGCGGCCGCCGGTCTGGTCGATCAGCACTGTCCAGTCGTGGTCGGCGGCGGCGGTGACGACGTGCCGGGCCAGCTCGGCGAAGTAGGGGATGTCCAGCTCGGGCACGGCCAGCGCGATCACCCCGGTACGCCCCTTGCGCAGGTTGCGGGCCGACAGGTTGGGCCGGTAGTTGAGCGCGGCGATGGCCTCCTCGACCCGGGCCCGGGTGTCGGCGCGCACGTGCTGGTAGCCGTTGACGACGTTGGAGACGGTCTTCACCGACACTCCGGCCCGCTCGGCGACGTCCTTGAGCCTGTGCCGCACTGAACTTCCTCCCGGTGAACGCTGGCCGCAGCGTACCGCGTCGCGACGACACGACTGCCTCTTTACACAGGTGCTTACAACGTTGTAGAAACCACTGACAACGGAGTGACAGCCGTCACTCGCCATCGCCACGAGGAAGAGGTTGGCACAGTGCCGAACGCGCAGCTCACTATCGATCCGGCGTTCCGGGTCGCGCCGGCGGACCGCCGGATCTTCGGTTCCTTCGTCGAGCACATGGGGCGCTGCGTCTACGGCGGGGTGTACGAGCCCGGCCACCCCACAGCCGACCGGCGGGGGCTGCGGCGCGACGTGCTGGACCTGACCCGTGAGCTGGGCGTCTCGGTGGTGCGCTACCCGGGCGGCAACTTCGTCTCCAGCTACCGGTGGGAGGACGGCATCGGCCCGGTCGGCGACCGGCCGCGCCGGCTCGACCTGGCCTGGAAGACGATCGAGACCAACGAGTTCGGCCTGGACGAGTTCATGACCTGGGCGGCCGAGGCCGGGGTCGAGCCGATGATGGCCGTCAACCTCGGCACCCGCGGCGTGACCGAGGCGCTCGACCTGCTTGAGTACACCAACCACCCGGGCGGCACCCAACTATCCGACCTGCGCCGCAAGCACGGCGCCGAGCAGCCGTACGGGGTGCGGCTGTGGTGCCTCGGCAACGAGATGGACGGGCCGTGGCAGGTCGGGCACAAGACCGCCGACGAGTACGGCCGGCTCGCCGCCGAGACCGCCCGCGCGATGAAGATGGTCGACCCCTCGATCAGCCTGGTCGCCTGCGGAAGCTCCAACCGGGGCATGCCCACGTTCGGCGCGTGGGAGGCGACAGTGCTGGAGCACGCGTACGAGCACGTCGACTACATCTCCGCCCACACCTACTACGACCCCTCCGACGGTGACCGGGCCAGCCTGCTCGCCTCCGCCGTCGACATGGACGCCTTCATCACCGAGGTCGTCGCCACCGCCGACCACGTGGGCGCCAAGCTGCGGCAGAGGCGCAAGCTGAAGATCTCCTTCGACGAGTGGAACGTCTGGTACCAGTCCCGCCTCCAGTCCGACCTGGACCGGCGCGGCTGGGTCGAGGCGCCGGCACTGATCGAGGACGACTACACGGCCGTCGACGCGGTGGTGGTGGGCGACCTGCTGATCACCCTGCTCCGGCACGCCGACCGCATCGGCGTGGCCTGCCAGGCGCAGCTCGCCAACGTGATCGCCCCGATCCGTACCCGCGACGGCGGCCCGGCCTGGCGGCAGAGCATCTTCCACCCGTTCGCCCTGACCGCCCGGTACGCCCGCGGCACCGTGCTGCGGACCGAGCCCACCGGCCCGACCTACGAGACCCGGCGCTACGGCGACGTGCCCGCGCTGGACACCGTCGCCGTGCACGACGAGGAGACCGGCGAGCTGGCCGTCTTCGCGGTCAACAGGGGTCCGCAGGACCTCCCGCTCGACCTGGACCTGCGCGGCCTGCCCGGCCTGCGGGCCGAGGCGCACACCACGGTGGCGGCCGGAACCGACCCGGACGCCACGAACACCGAAGAAGACCCGGAGCGGGTCGCGCCCCGGGACCTCACCACGCCCACAGTCGACGGCGGCCGGGCCTCCGTGCTGCTGCCGGCCACCTCCTGGAACCTGCTGCGCTTCGTGCCGGCGTCGTGACCAGGCAATACTCCATTCCGTCCCCCAAGGAGTACGCATGATCCAGAACGAGATGAGCCGGCGGCGTCTGCTCGGCCTCGGCGTCGGGCTCGGCGCGGCGGCCACGCTGACGCTGAGCGGCTGCGGCGGCGGCAGCAGCTCCGACAGTTCCGGCGCGGCCGGCAACGGCGGCAAGGACTACACCGGCCCGAAGGTGGACCTGAAGCTGTGGAACGGCTTCACCGGCGGTGACGGTGACATCTTCAAGACGCTCGTCCAGCAGTTCAACGGCGAGCACAAGAACATCGCGGTCAGCGTGATCACGTACCAGTGGGAGGACTACTACAGCAAGCTTCCCGGCGCGGTCTCCAGCGGCAACGGCCCGGACATCGCTGTCATGCACATGGACCAGCTCGCCACGTTCGCCGCCCGGGGCGTGATCACCGAACTGGACGACGTGGCGAAGGCGCTGGAGCTGAGCGAGGGCGACTTCGCCCCGACGGTCTGGAAGGGCGGCCTCTACGGCGACAAGCGGTACGGCATCCCGCTGGACATGCACCCGCTGGGCTTCTACTACAACAAGGCGGTCATGCGGAAGGCCGGCCTGGACCCGGAGAAGCCACCGGCCACCAGGGAGGAGTACACGGCCGCGCTCACCGAGCTGAAGAAGTCGGGCGTGCAGGGCTTCTGGGTCAGCCCGTTCCAGTTCACCGGCGGCATGACGTTCTACAGCCTGCTGCACCAGTGGGGCGGCACGCTCTTCGACGCCGAGGTGGCGAAGGCGACGTTCAACTCCGACCCGGCGGTCGAGGCGTGCACCTGGCTGGTCGACCTGATCAAGCAGGGCCACTCCCCCGCGAACGTCGGCCAGGACGCCGACTACCTGGCGTTCAAGAGCGGCAAGAACGCGTTCAACTGGAACGGCATCTGGCAGATCAACGACCTGAAGAAGAGCGCGAACGTGCAGTGGGGCGTCGCGCCCCTGCCGCAGATCGGCAGCCAGAAAGCCGCCTGGGCGAACTCGCACAACTTCACCATCGTCAAACAGCGCTCCGCGAACGCCGACAAGACCGCCGGGGCGAAGGTGTTCATCAACTGGCTGAGCCAGCACTCCCTGGACTGGGCCAAGGGCGGCCAGGTGCCGGCCCGCAAGGCGGTGCGGGAGAGCAGCGAGTTCACCGCGCTCACCGAGGTCAACGCGCTCGCACCGGAGCTGGAGTACGCCGCGTTCCCGCCGTCCGTGCCGGGCCTGAACGAGGCCATGCTGACCTTCTACAACGCGTTCAACGAGGCGGCGCTGGGCAAGAAGCCGCCGAAGCAGGCGCTCGACGACGGCGCGGCGAAGGCGAACAAGCAGCTGGAGGACAGCCGCAAGAAGTACGGGAACTGATCCGCCGTGGCGGACGTGATCGAGGTCGGGGCGGCGCGCGACGGCGTGCCGCCCCCGGCGCGCACCCGCCGCCGGGGCGCGACGGAACGCGGCAACCGCGCGACCCCGTACCTCTTCCTCGCGCCGTACCTGATCCTGTTCGGGGTCTTCGGCCTGGCGCCGATCCTGTTCGGGGTCTGGATCAGCCTGCACCAGTGGGACCTGCAACTGCCAAACCGGCCGTTCGTCGGGCTCGGCAACTACCGGGATCTGTTCTCCAGCGACTCGGCGATCTTCGGGGACTGGTGGTCGAGCGTCCGGGCGACCGGGGTCTTCACGCTGTTCTCCGTACCGCTGCTGGTGGTCGTCCCGCTCGGGCTGGCGCTGCTGCTCAACCGCTCGTTCCCCGGCCGGACGTTCTTCCGGGCCGCGTTCTTCGCGCCGTACGTGCTGGGCGTCGCGGTGATCGGCCTGCTCTGGCGGTTCCTGCTGGATGCCAACCTGGGCCTGGTCAACCGGCTGCTCGGTGTGGTCGGGCTCCCCTCGGACACGCCGTGGGTGACCGACGTGCCGTGGGCCTGGGTGTCGCTCGTCGGCGTGACCGTGTGGTGGACCTGCGGCTTCAACGCGGTGATCTACCTGGCCGGTCTCCAGGACATCCCGGCCGAGCTGTACGAGGCGGCCAAGGTGGACGGCGCCGGCGGCTGGGACCGGTTCCGCCACGTCACGATCCCCGGCCTGCGCCCGGTGATGCTGTTCGTCTTCACCACCACGATCCTCGCCTCGGCGAACGTGTTCGGGCAGGCGTTCCTGATCACCCAGGGCGCGCCGGGCGAGCAGACCCGGACCGTGGTCTGGCGGATCGTCGACGAGGGGCTGCGCGACTACGACGCCGGACGGGCCGCCGCGATGAGCGTGTTCTTCGCGCTGATGCTGGCGGTGGTGAGCGTCGCCAACTTCCGGCTGTTCCGCTACCGGGAAGACTGAGGGCTACGACATGAGGAACACGCGCGCGGTGGCGCGGTACGGCGTCCTGCTCCTGGTCACCGCGATCTTCGTGACCCCTCTGGTGTGGATGCTGCTGACGTCGGTGAAGACGTACGACGACGCGCAGCGGGTGCCGCCCGGCTGGCTGCCGGACCCGTTCTCCACCTACGGCTACCAGCAGATAGTCGACAACGCGGCGAACCCGGTGCTGCGCTGGTTCGTCAACAGCATGCTCGCGGCCACCCTGCACACGCTGCTGGTGCTGGTGACCGCGTCGATGGCCGCGTACGCGCTGGCCCGGATGCGGTTCCGCGGCCGCAAGGTGCTGTTCGCGCTGATCGTGGGCACGCTGTTCCTGCCACCCACCTCGCTGATCATCCCGAACTTCATCATCGCCGAGCGGCTGGACTGGATCGACACGCTCACTGTGGTGATCGTGCCGGGCGCGGCGAGCGCGTTCGGGGTGTTCTTCCTGCGGCAGTTCTTCCTCTCCATCCCGGCCGAGCTGGAGGAGGCGGCGGTGCTGGACGGCGCGAACCACTGGCAGGTGTTCCGCCGGGTGCTGCTGCCGCTGTCGAAGCCGGCCCTGGCCACGCTCGCGGTGCTGTCGTTCCTGACCAACTGGAACGACTTCCTCTGGCCGGTGTACGTGCTGTTCAGCCCGGAACGGCTGACCCTGCCGGCGGGCCTGGGCCTGCTCCAGGGCGCGTACGTGACCGACTATCCGGTCATCATGGCGGGCGCGGTGCTGGCGAGCGTGCCGGTGCTGATCCTGTTCGTGCTCGCCCAGCGGCACGTCATCCAGGGCGTCTCCCGCAGCGGCCTGAAGGGGTGAGCGGGTAAGGAAGGGCCCCCTTTTAACGCCTCCGGTAGTAGAAGGGCCCCTTCTTAGAGGTCCTAACTTTTTGAGGGTGGGCGTAACCGACTGGATGTGAGGGTCGTTTCGTCTGAACGTGAGGAGGGGTGAGCAGCCGCCGTGGATC
>NZ_JBEZMS010000055.1:0-25453 GCF_040652815.1 Micromonospora sp. NPDC048169 | reverse complement strand
CCGCTGGGAAATCCGCGACGACATCCACGAAGCCTTCCTCAGCCTCGCCTGCGCCCTCATCTGCTGGCGCCAACTCCAACGTTAGGAGTTCTAAGCACCGTGTCGGTGCTGCCTGGAGTTCTCGCACGTGCGTGATGGTCGCGGGTTTGGCAGACTGCTGCGTCGCCTGCCCTGTTGAACAAAAGGTGCTGATGATGCTTGACGAAGGTGTCCAGCCCAACGAGACCACCGTGCCGATGCTGCCCTGTGTGGCACCGGAGGAAACCCTGGCCTTCTGGCGCGCCCTGGGCTTCGCTGTGACCTACGAACAGACGAAGCCCTACCTATACCTGGCGTTCCGGTGGCGCGGATTCGAGCTGCACTACGGGCGCGCGTCCAGCAACCTGGACCCGTCGGAGAACACCGGCGGATGCCTGGTAATGGTCGATACGGTCGCGCCGTACCACGCAGCGTTCACCGAGGCGATGCGCCGCACGTACGGGAGGGTGCTTGCCAAAGGGCTACCTCGGATAACGCGGTACCGGCCCGGCGCCTCACGGTTCACCGTCACGGACCCGTCGGGAAACTCGATCATCTTCATCCAGCGCGACGAGCCGACGGAGTTGGAGTACGGCGGCTCCAAGCAGATGCAAGGGCTTGCCCGGGTTCTGGACAACGCTCGGATCCTGCGCGAGTTCAAGAACGACGACCGGCATGCCTTCCGAGCCCTGAACTCGGGACTGCGCCGCCACGGCGACAGCGCACCGACCGTGCAGCAGGCAATGGCGCTGGCCGTGCTCATCGAGCTTTCGACGGCACTGGAGGAGTCGGAACGGGTGCCGGAGTGGGGCGCCAGGCTTCGGCAACTCAGCCTGACTATGGAGGAGCGTCGTCAGGTTGAGTCCGTCGTTGCCGACCCCACGCTGCTCGAGCGGTGGATGCCCGCCACGGCCTGACTGACGCACCGGCCACCCTGTGACGCCGATGAGGAGGACTCCACAGCGTCATAGCAGCACGCCCCGTCACGTTCGTCTGTGGGCCTACACAACGTACGCGGTGGATTTCGCCGGTCCGCCGGTGTCGGCCGCATCAGGGGCTCGATGACGCACCGTTCTCGGCAGTTGCGGAAGCCCGGTCGAGCGGCCAACAGACGGTCAGCGGCATGTGCGGGCGTCTCGGGTCACGGGCGTGCCTGGTTACACTGCTCGGCTATGCGCTCGGTCGAGGTCCTCGAACAGTTCGACGCCGCAGCCGAGGAGTTCCTGTTTCCGGACTTGGGCCACGGCTACAACTACGCTGTTGACGTTCGGCTACATGGGTATCGTGACGCTGAGCAGTGGGCCCTCATCGTCGAGGCGGTCGGCTATTCGCCACGGGCCGGCAACCTCACCGACGTGCTCCACGTGTTCGGCAACTGCCTGACCAGCGGCGAACCTGGCTATGGCAACGGTGACTTTCTCGACCGAGTCGACAACTGGGACGAGACAGAAGACCCCGACGAGCCCGAGACCTACCGGGGAGGACCGGTAGTGGTTCGTGGCCAGACGATCGCCCTTGCGGCCGAGCCGGGCGAGGACCTGGTCGACGTGCTGCGCCGGCTCGTTCCACGCCATCGCGAGCTTCTCCTTGCCGACGAGGAAGAACTGCGGCGCCGAATCCGGGTCGACATACCCGAGGTGCTCCGGCTGGACCAGTGGAACCACCCCGACCTGGCCGGCGGGCTACGACCCAGCGAGTCTGAGACCTTCCGCCAGATTGCCGATGTCCTGACAACCGGCGACCTCAGGCGATACGCGCCGAGCCTGCCGCCCAACACCCACTGGTCCAACTGGCCGGACTCGGGAAGCCTGTAGCCGGGCCGGACCAAGCCGCTCACCTCGTAGCAGAAGAGCCCATGACCTGTACCGTCTGCGCTCGTGATCCCGCCCTGCCATGGCTGCGGTGAAACCGGCCGCGCCCGGTCGGCGGCATGAGAGGAAGCTGGATGTGGGTCCAAGTCCGCTACGGTTGGCCGATGCGGCGACTTACCGACGAGACGGTCATGGCCGTTGGCAGGCTGACGTTAGCCGCGACCGAGTTGGAGTACCTTCTCGCAGGCATCGGCGCCAGCCAGGCCGACGACGATCGTGCCGCGATCTTCACCGCTGCCGACGAGCCGTTGCGCACGGCGCGACGATCCGCTCAGCTCGCTTCACCGGACCACCGTGACGAGTTCACCGGGCTGATCGAGGCCGCCGCGACATACCTGGCGCAGGGCCGGACCGCCGTGCGCGCGATGTGGTTCGAGAACGGACTCGTCAGCGCGGCGACCTTCGACGAAATCTCCAGCCTCATCCTGCGATGCCGCGACCGGTTACAGGCACTGCTTGACGAATTGGATGGGACGCCTGCCGCTCTACCTCGATCTCGGTAGCAGTCAGGGCCACGTCCCCAGCGCGGCAGAAGAGGATGTCGCGTGACGGTATTCTGCCGCCGTGCCGAACCGCTTCTATCGCCGTCGTTGGAACGAGACCAGAGGCGATGAGTTCGACGACTGGGGCCGCTCGCTCTGGTATCTCGAGGTTGGCGATGACGGTTGGCCCGTCCGCCAGATCGAGGTGTACGACGCAGGCCACGTCCTTCGTTATGGGCCCAAGTGCGGCGAAGACCGCTACGGAGGCCTCGGCCAAGCCAGCCTCTACGACTCGGATGAAGACTGGAGTGGCTTCGAGATCACGGGTGTCGAGTTCGAGCGGATCTGGCACTCGGACGGCGAGTAACGGCCCTGCTGGTCAGTACGCCCGGAAGGCGGCAGAACAGTGAAACCTATCTGCGAGTTCGACGCCATCGTGTCGCAAGCCGCTGATGGCCCGGGTGATACCTGCCTTCGGTCAAGCGAGACCAGGCGTCAGCACCCGGCAAATCTCAGAGCCTCGTCACGGAGTCCCTTCAGCACTTCGATGTTCTGCAGCATGGCGCCGGGGTCGTAGGTATTGGTCAACCTTAGCCTCGACATCCGATCGAGCACCTCCTCGTCGGCCAACTGGGCCAGCCACGCTGCGATCTGCTTGCCGTCCGGGGAGCTGTCCACCTGGCCGATCAGATCGGCCAGGTCGGTCCGTACGACTGCCGCGCTTAAGCGCCGAGCGTGGCATTGTGCGGCTGATGTCGTCGAACCCATCGATATAGCGCGGCGTTCGTCCTGATGACCAACGACGATCTCATAGCGCGTCGGAAGCGCTGGCTCGGGCGGCTCCGTGCCCGTGACTAGGCGCGGCACCGCCTGGGTGCGGACCCAATGGCAGATCTCATCGAGCTCCTGCATCAGCACTGGCCACTGGCCCGTGCCCGGTCGATTGATCCCGACCGTTGGAAACAGGGTGACGGGAATGGTGGTGCCGATCGGTGTCTCCGCGATGACGTCCCCCACACGCAGCGGCTCTTCGGGCTGCGGTGGCAGGTCGCGGACCGAGCGGGGCAACCGGTTATCCTGGTACATGGCAGCCAAGCGGACCGCAGTGATCGCGGGCGTCCTGTGCTTTGCGTGGTTCGTGTGGAGCACCAGTCGAGCCAGAGGGTGCATCTGAGGATCGCTCTGACGGTGAAAGGGCTGTAGGCGATCGATCCGCCGCACGAGTTCGCTGCCAGCTCGCAGCGCTGCCGGACGGTTACGGAGCTGCTTCTTCGTCCACTCCTCGAACTTTTCGCATGTGTCCGACGCGGGCATTTCGACCAGCCTGGCCGCCTTCTCGTCGAGCGGCGCGCCATCCAGAAACTCGACTTCGGCGAACAGCGCGTGCTCAAGCGCGGCCCGTAGTGCCACCAACGCGTCGGCGACGAGGAGTGGCACTTTGCGTGGGATCGGAGCCACGCTGCCCACGACGGTCCGACTGACCGGCCCCGCCGGTACCTCACGCAAGCCGATCACGCCGTGGGACTGTGTCTGGTAGCCATAGAGCAGATCGCCGACCTGTCCGATGAGCTCATCCGCATGCGAGAGCGTCGCGGCGACGCCGAGATGGCGCTCGGGGAGCCAATGGGGCGTCGAGTCCGTCACGCCGTGATCTTACGCGGTGCCGAAATCGGGTGCCCTCGGTGCAACGCACCCGTTCTCGTACGACCCACGCTGTGCGCATGAGAAGCTTCAATGCGCTTCCCTTCATGGGACAGAAGTTCACATTAGGAGTGACCAAGTGCTTGCGGCTGCACCGGGGACCAAAGACTTTAAAGCTGCCTCGTGGGGGGCATCGGACGCCTACGTGTCCTCATCAAGGAAGTCACGCTTTGATCCCAGGGCGTCAGCTACCCTGAGCGGCAGCTCGCCTTGTGGTGAATCACAAACTGGCTCCACCGGCACTCCCGTCGGCATGAGCGCACGCAGCGCAGCAGCAGCGAGGAATTCGCCCCAAAGAGCCTACCTTCAGTTACCGCGCCCTCCGTTCTCGTGAAGTAGGCCATGGAGGCTTCTGAATAACTGACGCCCAGAGATCACCAAGTCGTCGAAGGTAACAACATCGATAAGACTGCTGTTAACACACCAGCGCCGCAGCTTTTTCTCTTGCTTCTCCGTCAGAGCCGACCTTCTCCCGATAACCAGGAGTCCTCGCGGATTTTCAATGCTTGGAAGCTTGCTGCGAGCATATTCACCACGTTCCGCAACCCAGCCTTGGAAGTCGAGAACTTGCCCCAGGGCATGGGAGAACTCTCCGGTAAAGTCATCCTTCTTGTTGAAGATTCTGTCCTTTGGCTTCTCAATCTCAACCACCAGGTACCGGAAATCGTGCCTCCTGATGACGAAATCCGGGACGTAGTCGTCACCAAACTGATGTTTCGGCACTACCTCTGCAGCTAAGGGATCCAGGACAGTAGGATGATGCTTGAGAAATTCCTGGTAGCTCGATTCTCCGAGATCTTGGGCCACCAAGGCTTCGAAATCATCGAGGAGCGAAGGGGGGACAGAGATTGAGCCGGCCGCGAACACCCTCATTACGTAGTGAGAGAAGTCATTAACTCCGCCGACCACATGATTGGCGCTGGCTTCCTCGCTGGCAAGTGTCATTACCCTCGAGAACAGCGACCGATTCTCCTTCGACGCATTGATTAGTTCGTCGAGAGCAATCTTCGCCTCCCGCCGGGCGCCATCAGCGATCGGAAACGACTTGCCTAACAGGGACCTAGTGTAGCCATCACCTGGGATAGCTTCGCCCGAGGCCGCCAGCCACAACGCCCTGACTGCATACTTGGCCCATGATTTATAACTTTGATCTGCGGCAATCTCGGTTAGTAGCCGAACGCCAGGGTCACCCGCAACAAGAGCGGCACCCGCCGCAATTTCCGCGTAGCTCATCCTCTCGGTGTAACCGATCCGCCGCTCATCCCTGAGTACTTGCTCGACTAGCCCAAGCTCGCCAGCCTGGCCGAGCGCGACAAATACTCCAGCTATTTTTCTGATAGACGCATCAGCCTCGTCATGCCTGGCGCGGCGGTTCGCGTCTTCCTCTCGCGGCGCTTGCGGTTGAGCGTCTAGCCACCACATCGTGAACTGCTCCGGCCTCAATTTGGTTCTTCCCCGGCTCAACATCTCTCCAACATGTGACTTATCTTAGGAATCTTGCATTTGCGGCATTTCGACGCCTCGCACCAGGGGCTGCAACGCATTATTGCACCCCATTGGCCCGCGTCTCGTGAGCCCGTCGGGGAATCTGTGCCAGCATTACCGTCAGTCGCTACCTGAGAGACTACCCAGGGTGACACTCTCATCGGCAGATGTGGAAGCCGGAGGGAGCCGGGCGGCAGCCGACGTCTATGTCAGGCTGGGCGGACTCAGCCACGCCATCGGTGCGCCGTTGAGAGCGGCGTCAGCTAGGCGCTGGGCGGACGGCGTCTTGAGTGCCGCCTGCGAGCTATCGATCCAGCGTTGAACGTCCGCGACTCCCTGATGCCGGTACTCGACCGCTTGGACGAGGCACTCCAACTTGTCCGCGTCCCGGGCCACGACCGCTTCCAGGGTTTCGCCGGCCTCGTACTCGGCGACGGCAGCGTTGATCAGATCGGCTACGGCGGGCGGGCAGTCGGCGACCTGGTCGGCGGTGACGGCGGTGTTGGGCGCAGCGGTGAGGTAGCGTTTGGCGATGTGGGGGATGTCGGTGATCCGGGTTTCCTGCGTGTCGTGCAGGATGCACAACATCGAGACGCGAGCCGGGTCGGCGCCCTCCATGGCCGCGAGCATCATGCCGATGAGCGCCGTGCGGAACGAGTGTTCGGCGATCGACTCCGGATGCTTCACGCCGGCGAACCACCATCCGGTGCGCGCGGCGCGCTTGAGCGCGCCCGCCTCGAAGATGAAGCTCATGGCTCCTGCATGAGGATCGTTGTCCACCGGAAGTGCCCTCTCACCCGCTGAGCTCGTCGACACCGCATCCCCCTCGCCAGTCGTCAGTCGATGGGGAGACGGTAGACGAGGTCATACCGGCCGCCTGGTAGCACGATGTCGGCCGTCTCCACCGGCGTACCGCCCGCGGTGTAGGTCCGCTCGATGGTGTGCACGAACGTGCGGGCCGGCAGGTTGAGCGCCTCGACCTCCTCTGCGGTCGCCGAGCGAAGGCTGACGCGCTCCACAACCTCGTCGACCCGCACGCCGATGGTGTCCATGCGTGCGACGACGCCCTTCACGTCGCTGTCCTCGGGCCACTCGATCGGAGTGTCCTTGGTGAGAGCAAGAGGCTCGTGCGACACGGAAAGCTGTATCGGTTCACCGTCGGCGAGGAAGCGGTACGACGTCCGCATCACCGGTGCGCCCGGCTCGATGCCGAGCCGGGCGGCAATCCGCTCATCGGCCCGCTCATGTCGGCTGTCGTGCTCCCAGGTGCCCTGCTGCCCGGCGCCGGCCGCGTCGCGCGCGAACGGGGAAGTCGGCCCGTCGTCGGAGCGAACATCGCGGCCCCGGGCGTGACGAACCAGCCGGGTGGTGCCTCGGACGTATACGCCGGATCCGGCGCGACCCTCCACGATGCCCTCGCCCTTCAGCACGGCGATGGCCCACTTGGCGACGGTCCGGCTCACGTCGTACTGGCGCATCAGGCCGGACTCGGACGGCAACCTCGCTCCGGTGGGCAGCTCTCCGGACAGGATCGCGGCACGTAGGTCGGCGGCGATAGCCAAGTAGGCAGGCGGCATTGGCATGTCGGCGGCACCTCCGGTCAGCCCAACCAGTCGACCACAGAGCGCGGGGGAGCGGCAGGTAGGAACCCCTCGACGTCAATGCGAGAGCACCGATCCACGTACACTGGCGCACGGGTATGCCGGCTCACCGGCCGGTGCCGAAGTCCCAGCCCTCGTCCTGGGAGGCAGGCGAGACATGGCCAGCAAGGCCGACACGATCGGTGCCCGGATCCGCTACTGGCGGATGCGCCGTGGCGGGATGAGCCAGGCCGTCCTCGCCGGGCTCGCCGGGGTCAGCCAGTCCTACATCTCCCAGGTCGAGTCCGGCCGTAAGACGATCGACAGGCGCTCCACTCTGGTCGCCGTCGCCGCCGCGTTGCAGATCACCGTCGCGGACCTGCTCGGTCAGGGCACCGAGACGGGCGATCCGGCACGCGAGCGCGCGGCTGAGTGCGTGCCGGCAATCTGGTCGGCGCTGATCGAGATCGAGGACGGTGAGCGGCGGCCGTCGACGCGTACCCCTGAGGAACTGGCGGCGGGAATCGCCCGCAGTGAGCGGCTCCGTCACCGCTCCAACTTTCCGGCCATGGCCCAGATGCTGCCCGGCCTGCTGTTGGAGGCGGCTGCGGCAGACGGGCCGGCGCTCGCGCAGGTGGCGTACCAGGCGTCGGCCTGCCTGCGGCACCTCGGGTACCGCCACCTGGCGTTGAACGCGGCGCGGGTGGCGGTGACGGCGGCCGAGGACGTGGAGGAGGCGGCGTGGCTGGGCGCGACCCGTTTCGCGTACGCGCAGAGCCTGCCGATCGAGTCCGCTTCGCTCGCCGCGCGGGCGGCTGACCGGTCGCTCGCGGAGCTTCAGTCCGCCGCCTCCGACGAGCGGGTCCGGCAGATGCTCGGCCAGTTGCACCTGTCTGCGGCTCTGGCCTCGACAGTCAGCGGGCACCTCGACGACGCGCGTGACCATCTGACCGAGGCTGCCCGGGAAGCGGCGACCCTCGGCGACCCGGCGGACGGCATGGGGTTCAACGGCTGCGGTTTCGGGCCGACGAACGTGACGCTGTGGGAGATGTCCATCGCGGCCGAGTCCGGCGAGCCGGGCCGGGTGATCGAGCTGTCCCGCACGGTACGGCCGCAGGTGCTGGCGGCGTCGATCCGGCAGATGTCGTACTGGCTCGACCTCGGGCGGGCGCTGGCCGATTCCGGTCGCCGGGACAACGAGGCGATCGCGGCGTTCGTGCGCGCCGAGCAGGCCGCGCCGGTGCCGTTCTCGCTCAACCCGCTCGCCCAGGACGCCGTCGTCGCGATGGCGCAGCGGGCCAAGCGGCGGGCCGTGCCGAACGAGCTTCGTCTGCTGGCCGGGCGTCTGGGCATCAGCCTGGCGGCATAACCAGCGGTAATTTCTCCATCACCATGCGGCCCTAGTGTCCGTTTTCGGGTGAGGAAGCGCCTCATCCTGCCGGGCGCGCCGCACTTCCTTGTGAAGTGATCCGTCGCGCCGGAGCGGACGGAGGTGGTGATGGGCGGGCGAAACGGTTGGCGCCGCACGGGGCAGGAGACGCAGCAGGCCGAATGGGAGGCGGCGAAGAGGCGGATTCTCGCACTGGCTGAATCGGATCACTCGCAGGCAGCGCCCGGTGAGTCGGCAGCGGCCCAAGCGCCGCGCCGGGACGCCGACTTCGTCGCACCCGTCGAGCGGCGCCTGCCGTACGAGGGTTACCTCCTCGCTGTCGCGTCGACGCTCGTACGCCGGCATCGCCCGGCCTGGTCGTGGCGGAAGTGGCGGTGGGTGTGCCGGTGTGGTGCGGACCTGCCGTGCCGGAACCGCCACCGCGTACCGATCAATCGCGGTCACTGGCCGCCGCAGGAGGACCAGTGAGCAGCGCTGAACAGGCGATCCTGGCGGTGCACGTACGGGGTCTGGACGGGATGTGCGTGGGTTGCCGGCTGTGGTGGGCGCGGCTGACTCCGTACCCCTGCTGGCAGGTCGCGTGGGCGACCAGCCGGCAGGCGCGCGCGAGCGTCGCCCGCTTCCTGGGGGTGCGCGGGTGAGCACCCACGGGCCGGTACTGCCGGTCTGGACGTGCGGCGGGTGCGGTGCGCCGTGGCCGTGCGCGACGCGGCGGCGGGAGCTGCTTGCGGAGTACGAGGGCGCGCCGGTGTCGCTGGCGGTGTACCTGGGGGCGCAGTTGGTGCGGGCGACGGCGGATCTGAGCTGGGCGCCGGCCGGGGCGTTGCATCGGCGGTTCCTGGGGTGGGTGCGGTGAGCGTGTTGCGGGCCGGGGACGAGAAGTTCCACTACAGCGACGGGTACGCACTCGACGGATCGTGTGATCCCGGCCGATCGTGCGGCGAATGCGAGACTGAGCGGGTGACTCACCCGCTCGCGCGCCGCGTCTATGACACCTGCCATCTCACCGGCCGGTTCCATCTGCGATCCGGGTAGGTCAGCGACGAGTACTTCGACAAGTACCTGTTCGAGGGGAAGCCCGAGCTGCTGCGCGAGGTCGCCGAGGCGATGGTCGCTCTGCTGCCGGAGTGCGACGTGTTGGCGGGGATGGAGATGGGTGGCATTCCGATCGCCACGGTGATGTCACAGCTGACCGGGCTGCCCACGGTCTTCGTGCGGAAGCAGGCGAAGGAGTACGGCACCGCGAAGGTGGCCGAGGGCGGGCCCGTGAGCGGTCTGCGGGTCGTGGTGATCGAGGACGTCGTGACCACCGGCGGCGCGCTCCTGGCCTCGTGCGGACACCTGCGGTCGGTCGGCGCGCAGGTGGAGACGGTGGTCTGCGCCATCGACCGCGAGCAGGGCGGCCGGGAGAACCTGGCGGCCGAGGGACTGCACCTCCGCGCTGCCCTCACCCGCCGGGATCTGGAAGCCGCACTGACGGCGTAAGGCTAGGGCTGCGCCGGGCCGCTGCTGACGTTGTACGAGTTCTTGGCGGCGACCACTGCTGCCTGGATGTGCTCGGGGTCGACGCCGTGGACGTTGAGCGGCGGGTGTAGACGCCGGACGAGTTCGGCCTCGATGTCCGCCGGCTCGGGGTCCTCCGCCCAGGTCAGGCGCAGGTGCGTGTGCATCCACGCGGTCAGCCGCGTCTCGTCCTCGGGGACCAGGACGACGCGGTCGGTCCAGGTCGTCCGGTAGCCCTCGGACACGAGGAGCCCGGCCAGCGTGCGGCGCAGCGTCGAGCTGCCCGACCGTCGCAGATGGTTGCGCAGGATCCGGCCCCGCAGGCTGGTTGCCCGGCCGAGATAGAGCAACCGCCGCGACGGGTCGCTGTCGTTCGGTGGCCCGGGGAGGTCGGGAAGGACCGAGGGCGGGGCCCACCAGGCGTAGACGCCGCTGCCACGGGCGAGGCGCTTGACGGCGACGTCGAGCGCGACCGGCGGGCCGGAGAGCAACCGCAGGGCCTCGTCGACCCGTTCTTCGTCGGTCGGGACGTCGGCGGATCGCCGTTCGGGGAAGGTCACCGGGACCATCCTAGGCGGTTGGCGGGTTCCCTTGACTCTCGACCCGGTCGAGGGCCGACCCTTCCCGGGTGACGTCTGAGAAGCACGACCGACGATCAGTCCCACTCGCGATCGACCTGGAGACGCTGCGGCCGGTGCTGCGCGCCGGCTGGGGAGCGGACACCTGCGACCCGCACGACGTGCAGGATTGGCACGCCGGCAACCCAGCCCGTGGTCAATGCGGGGTGACCGCACTGATCATTCAGGACCTGCTCGGCGGAGAGCTGATCCTCGGCGAGGTCCACGCCGGGGACGCCAGGGTCGGCTACCACTACTGGAATCGACTGGCCGACGGCCGCGAGGTGGACCTGACTGCTGACCAGTTCCAGCCGTCGGAAGTCGTTGTCGGCGGTCAGGCTCAGCAGCGCCCGCCGGGACCACCCGTCCGGTGCCGCCGACAGTACGAGATCCTGCGGGACCGCGTCCTCGTCGCCCTCTACGGCGGCAATCCGGGTTGACGGTCGCGACGGCGGGTTGCCTGAACTCGTCCGGCTGGCGCCATCTTCATAGACTCCCGCCTGTGCGAGTTCGTCTGGTGATCGCCGGGGTGATTGTCGTGCTGGCCGTGGTCGCGGCGACGGTGGCCGGGGTGCGCTGGTCGACGGCCGGTGAACCGGTCTCCGTCGCGGCGCCGTCCGGGGCGTCCACCGTGCTGCCGGAAGGCGCGTACGAGGACGTCGTCGACAACCGGGCGCTCGAGGTCTCCGTCGACCTGAGCAACGACCGCGGCCGGCCGATGGTCGACACGTACGCCATGCCGTCCACGACCGCCTGGGAGCAGGTCCGGTCCGCCGTCGCCGGGCAGCTCGACGGATGGGAACAGGTCGGGGACTGCGCCGACACGGGGGAGCGGCGGGTGCAGTGCTCCTGGTCGGAGCCGACCCGCTGGTGGCCCCGCACGGTGCGGATCGTCTTCCTCCGGCCCGCCCCGCCCGGTGGCGACCAGTCCTACGAGTGGCCCGACAACACCTTCCTGGTGGTCGGCTCCGCACCCGGCGCCTCTCCTACGCCACGGACGTCCGCCCTTCGGTGACGCCCGGATGAGCTTGGTGGCGGCGTTCGTACCGATCTGGATCCTCACCGCGATCGGCTACGCGGCCTGTCGCTGGGGCCTGCTGGGCGAGGCGGCTGCCTCCGTGCTCGGCCGGTTCGTGTTCCACCTCGCGATGCCGTCCGCCCTGTTCCTGGCCCTGTCCCGGATGCCGCTGTCCGGGCTCGCCGGCCGCTCGCTGCTCGCCTTCGGGGTGAGCACCGCCGCGGTGATCGGGGCCGGGTGGGCCGGCGCGAGCCGGCTGTTCGGTCACGAGCCCGGCGAACGGCCGATCTGGGGCATGGCCGCCGGGTACGTGAACTCGGCGAACCTCGGCATCCCGATCGCGACGCAGGTTCTCGGCAGCGTGTCTTTCCTGGCCGAGGTGGTGCTGCTCCAGGTGCTGGTGGTGACGCCGGTGATCCTGGTCGCGCTGGACCGGCACCGCGACCCCGCCGGGCGGGTGCGGGTGCGCCGGATCGCCTCCCTGCCCGTACGCAATCCGGTGATCCTGGCGTCGCTGCTCGGTGTCGCATGCTCGGCTGCGGGCGTGCGCCTGCCGTCGGCGGCCGCCGCGCCGCTGACCCTGCTGGCGGGCGCCACGGCCCCGGCGGCGCTGGTCGCGCTCGGCGCGTCGCTGCACCGCACCGCGTCGTCACTGGCCGAACCGGCCGAGCCCGCCGCGCTCGCCGTGATCACCGCGCTGAAGCTGGTCGTACAACCGGTCATCGCGTACGCGACCGGGCTGGCCCTGCACCTGCCCGCGCCGCAGTTGCTCGCCGTGGTGGTGTGCGCGGGCCTGCCGACGGCGCAGAACACGTTCATCTTCGCCCAGGAGTACGGCACCGGCGAGACGGTGGCCAACCGGGCGGTGGTGGTGACCACGACGCTGTCACTGGCCACAGTGGCCGCGGCGGCCATGCTGCTCGGGTAGCTGCCGCTACGCGGGGAAGTGCCTCCAGTTTCCCTCGGAGACCACCTCGACGGTGCCGTCGGCCACCGTGATGGCCGTCTGGTCGTCGATCGCGTACGCCGGACCGGCGATCTCGGCCGCCCATCTCTCGGCGGCGGCCATGGTGTTATACGGTTCGAGGCCCAGGTGCGGGAAGATCGAGAAGTCGACGAGCCCCAGGGCGCGGTCGTCGGGTGCGGACTGCCACTCGACGAATTCCGTGCCGACCCGTGGGGTGAGCACCATGCTGCCGGCACTCAATCCCACCCAGACGGTGTCCCGCAGCGACGGCAGGAGGGCCGCCAGGCCGGACTGCCGCATCCAGTGGCACAGGTACGTCGCGTCGCCGCCATGCACGAGGATGGCGTCTGCCTCCCGGACCCAGGGGACCCATCGCTCCTCGCCGATGCTGGGCAGCGCCGTCAGTTCGAGGACGCCCAGCGACTTCCAGCCGAGACCGGTCATGGGCAGTGGCGTCTGGCCGGTGATGAAACGCCAGGCCGAGGCCGGACCGCCCATCGGGTAGGCCGCCGTGGGGATGCAGAGTGCGTTGGACTCGGCTATCGGCTTGCCCAGCAGGCCGACCAGCGCATCGTGGATGCTCGGGTTCTGGACACCCGCGGATGTGAGTAATAGCTTCACGCCTGCCTCCTGTGCGTGGCGGTCATGCGGACGCCGTATCGAAACTCGTCGCCGATCCGAGCGGGTGCCGGTGCGAACGACGAGGACGTGGCGTCACTCGCGGATGTCCATCGCGGAAACCAGCCCGTTGTCGAGGCGGTAGACGTGCGTGACGGTGTGATCCGCGAGCTTCGCTCCGGCCTTGTCGTGGACGACTTGATGAACGGTGACGGCGATGCGACCGTCGGCCTCTGTGCGGAACGCGGTCGGCGTGACGACGGGTTCGAGCTGGTCCCACTGCCGTCGCCAGTAGGCGCCCACCTGGCCCCGGCCGCGAAGGACGCCTCCTTCCCAGCCGTTCGGCCACGAGACGTCAGGCGACATCGCGGCCAGCAGCGCAGGGATGTCACGCTCGTTGAACGCCGCGTACAGGTTCGTGAGCAGGGCCTCGGGAGAAAGGCGCCTCGGCGGATCCATCGAATCAGTATGGCCCTGGGGATGACACCTCATGGTGACCTCTTCGCGAGGAACTCCTTGACTCTCGACCCGGTCGAGGGATGACCCTTCCCGAGTGACGTCTGACGAGCGCGACCACCGATCAGTCCCTCTCGCGATCGACCTGGAGATGCTGCGTCCGGCGCTGCGCGCCGGCTGGGGAGCGGACACCTGCGACCCGCACGATGTGCGGGATTGGCACGCCGGCAACGCAGCCCGTGGTCAGTGCGGGGTGACCGCGTTGATCGTTCAGGACCTGCTCGGCGGAGAGCTGATCCTCGGTGAGGTCTTCGCCGGAGACGCCAAGGTCGGCCACCACTACTGGAATCGACTGGCCGACGGCCGTGAGGTGGACCTGACTGCTGACCAGTTCCAGCCACCGGAGATCGTCGTCGGCGGTCAGGTGCAGCACCGCCCTCCCGGCCCACCCGGGCGTTGCCGCCGGCAGTACGAGATCCTGCGGCACCGCGTCCTCGTGGCCCTCTACGGCGACGGATCGGTGAACTGATCCTGGTGGGCTGGTGTCGGTTCCGCGCCGGCTTTCGTGAACCCGCCCCGGCGAGGCGTCGGCGAGGACGGTGGGCCGTCCGCGAGGCTGTGGGCGTGGAGTACGTGTCCAGAGTGCCGCGACCGCCACTGGACGGGCTGATCGACGACCTCTACTAGCTGGCGGGTTCGCCGCCGTACCCCCGGCTGACGCTGCCGCCGATGCCGGTGACGTCGGAGGCCAGGTGCTCGCCGCGGGCCTGGTCGACGAGGTACGCATGGACGTCGTACCAGTGGTCCTCGGGTCCGGCAGGCGCTTCTTCGGGCCGGTGGACGCGCAGCACCTGCTGGCGGACCCGGACGTGGTGATCCCGGGCGACCGGGTGCTCCACTTGCGCTATCGGGTGCGCCGCTCCGCCCGGTCAGCGCGGTCCGAGCCCGGTGCGCCCATCGATCAGTTCGCGTACGACGTCCAGGTGGCCGGCGTGCCGGGCGGTCTCCTCGATGACGTGCAGAATGATCCGGCGTAGGTCGGTGGTCTGCGACGCTATCGTCTCGTCCGGATGCCGGCCGGCGGGTGCCGCCGTCAGCGGGGCCCCGGCGATGATCGCGTCCGAGATGTCGCACTGGTCGCGGTAGAAGGCGAAGACGTGGGGCGGCGGTCGAGTGGTGCGCAGTGGTGTGTTCTCGTCCGGCCAGGGCAAGGGCTCCGCCGCACCACGGAAGACCTCCTGGAACCAGTGGCGTTCCGCGTGCCCGAGATGCTCCACCAGCCCGAGCGGCGACCATCCGGAGGGCAGGACGGATGTCCGCAACGCGATCTCGTCCAGATCCGCCAGGATGGCCCGGACACTCGCGCGCTGATAGTCCAGGAACTCACACAGCGCGGCCTTCTCCACATCGACTACCAACACGCCGGCAAGCTAGCTGCCACCCCCGACACTTTCGCCGCCACACGGTCGGCGACCGGGTTAGCTGGCGAACCAGACGACGAGTCGTACGTTGTCCTCGCCGTGCCGTTCGGCCAGTTCACGCATGCCGTCCAGTACCGCGCGCAGCGCCGGGTCGTGACGCAGCACATCGCCGTGGGACAGGGCACGGTGGCTAGGCTGTGCCGGTGTGGAAGGCGGGGTCCCGGGGTGACCGTCGTGGTTGACGCGGACGACGTCCGCCGGGTGGCGCTGTCGCTGCCCCATGTGGTCGAGATCGACAGCGACGGCTTCGACTTCCGGGTCGCCGGCAAGGGATTCGTCTGGTCCTATCCCGAGCGGACGCCCGGGAAACCGCGCCGCATCCGCACCGACATCGCGGTGCTGTACGTGGGCGACGAGGCGGAGAAGCAGGCGTTGCTCCTGGGCGAGCCCGACCTCTTCTTCACCACGCCCGCGTACGACGGGTCACCCCTGGTCATGCTGCGCCTGGCGTACGTCGGCGTCGAGCGCCTGACGGAACTGGTCACCGACGCGTGGCGGATGCGTGCCCCCGACTCGCTTCACCGGTGACCTCGACGAGGGCACCGGAGCGTGAGCCGGCCGTCTCTGCCCTCGTCGTCGGTGTCGACGATTGACAGGTTCGCACCGGGCGAGGAATTGTTGTCGCCGAGCCCGCGATTCGCGTGGGCACTCCGCATGAGGGAATGACGCCTGTGATCCGGGTAGGCCGAGCGGCCGCCTGAGTGTCGACCACGCGACGGATGACCGTCGCGCGCCTGCGACACGGCGGGGCGGCCCGACGATTCCTCCGCCCATCGCAGCTTCTGTCATGCATCGAGGTCTCACGGTGAACATGGATGCCCGCATCCAGCAGTCAGTCGTCGTCAACCTGTCCCGCCGGCCCGCGCCGGTCGAGGTGGGGCCCTTCGTGCTCGGGCTCGACCCGACCACTACCAGCCCGTACGTCAACTACGCGACGCCGCGTCCCGGCGCCGCCGTCACCGCTGCCGACGTCACCGCCCTGGTCGCGGCGTTCGGCGCCGCGGACCGCAAACCCCGTCTGGAGTACGTCACCAGTTGCGTCCCCGATCTGGAGGCGCTGCTGACCGCCGCCGGCTTCGTCGTGGAAGCCCGGCACACCTACCTGCTCTGCGTGCCGGAGACGCTGGCGTCCCCACCCGTGCCGGACCACTTCCACCTGTGCGTACCGGGTGCCGATTCTCAGCGCGCGGCGCTGATCGGCGCGCAGAACGAGGCGTTCGGCGACGAATCGGTCCCCTCCGAGGCTGACGTGGCTCGGCTGCGGCGTCAGCAGGACGCCGGAGGCGTGGCCGTCATGGCCGTGGGCGACGACGGCACCTGCGCGGGCGGCGGCGGTGCTGCCGCGCCGGTCGGCGCGGTCAGCGAGGTGGCCGGCATCGCCGTACGCCGTCCGTACCGCCGCCGGGGACTGGCGTCCGCGATCACCGCCGAGGTGACCCGGCGACTGTTCGGCGCCGATACCGAGGTCGCCTGGCTGGAGGCCGGCGGCGAGGACTCATGGCGCGTCTACGAGCACGTCGGCTACCGGCCCGCCGGTCAGCGGCTCTACCTCACCATGACCTGAGGACGGAGCAGCCGGGTGCCGCGGCATCCGCGAGACGCCACCGAGGACTTCGGGGCCGACCGGATAGCCGTTAATGCCGCGCTGATCGCTGAGGCTCCGGGTACACCTGGCCGGTGATCCTCATTCAGCGGGTCCGCGTCCGGTGGACCGCCGCCGCCCGCGGTGCGCCGGCCGCGAACGCCCGCAGCGGCCTCGCCCGGCCGAGGCCGCTGCCCGGGCCGTTTCCGGAGGCCGAGGTGGTCGTCCACGACGTGCTCGCCGACCAGGCGGTCGGCTACCAGGACCGGGAAGGGGTGCGCGCCGGCGGCGTCGCGCTGGCCCGCGAGGCCGGGCTGTGGCTCGGGTACGGCCGGGCGTCGGTCGTCGTGGACCGGCTGCCCGGGTCGGCGGCGTATCCGCGTCCGTCGGCGTCGGCACGGCTGTTCACGCTCGCTGCGGGGCAGGTCGGCCGTTACCGGGCCAACTTCCGGTTCACCGGGTGCGCGTGCAGCCCGAGCTGGTACTACGAGGAGTGGCTGGTGCACGTCGCGCACGGCCCGGTGGCGCGTTTCGGGTACGGCGAGCCGGACCGCGACGTCGACCACCGGGTCCGGTTGTACGGGGGCGCGCGCGTGGGGGAGCCTTCCTGACCGTGTGAGCGTGACCTGAGCGGCTGATGCGACCCGGCTACGCTCCGGGCGGTGTCCGAGCCGTACACGGCGTTGTACATGGTCCACTCCGGTCAGCCGGAGGGGTGCGGGGAGCCGAACCGTACGCCGGTGGCCTGTTCGGACAGCTCCCACAGGCGGCGGCCGTGTTCGGGATCGGTGGCGGCGGGGGAGAGCCTGCCCGGCGCGGGGTGGCCGCGCAGCTCGGCTGTCCCGCCGGGCGCGATGAGCCGGCCCGACCTCGCCGTGGGGTCGGTGGCGGCGAACAGCTGCGGCCAGGCGCCGCTGTCGGCCGGCTGGGCGAGCAGCGGGTTGCCGATCCGGCCCAGCAGGATCCGCCAGATCCCGGTGGTGGCGCTCGTCTGCAGGTTCGTGGCGGCGTAGCCGGGGTGGGCGAGGACGCTGCGCAGCGGGCTGGCCGCCGCGCGGAGCCGGCGGTGCAGCTCGACGCCGAAGATCGCGTTGGCCAGCTTCGACGTGTTGTAGCAGCCCATCGGGGAGTACCGCCGCCCACCGGGCGGGTCGGGGAAGGGCGGCCTCGCCCGCCGGTGGTTGACCGAGGTGACGGTGACCACGCGGGGATCGCGGCCGGCCAGCAACAGCTCCAGCAGGAGGCCGGTGAGCGCGAAGTGTCCGAGGTGGTTGGTGGCGAACTGCAGCTCGTGCCCCTGCGGGCTGAGGTTGTGCGGCGTGGCCATCACCCCGGCGTTGTTGATCAGTACGTCCACCCGGCGGTGGTCGGCGTGCATCCGGGCGGCGAACTCGCGTACCGAATCGAGGTCGGCCAGGTCGAGCCGCCGTACCTCCAGATCCACGCCGGGCAGGGCGGCGGCGATGCCGGCGGCGGCCCGGCGGCCCTTCTCCTCGTCGCGGACGGCCAGCACCACGCGCGCGCCGCGGGCGGCGAGCGCCCGGCTGGTGACCAGGCCGAGGCCGCTGGTCGCGCCGGTGACGACGAAGGTACGGCCGCTGAGGTCGGGGATCCGTTCCGGTGTCCAGCCGTCAGCACTCATGAGTCTCACTGTGCGCTTAGTGGCACTGAGTGTCAATGGAAGCGTCGGGTGTCATGCAGGGCATGGCATAGCATCGACTGATGGCATCTCGTGCGGGCAGCAGCATGGCCGAACGCAAACGCCGGCTCGTCGCCGACGAGCTGCGCGACGCCGCCCTGATGCTCCTCGCCACGCGCGGCTTCGACGCGGTGACAGTCGACGACATCGTGGCGGCCGCAGGCATGTCGCGGCGCACCTTCTTCCGTTACTACGCGTCCAAGGAGGACGTGGTCGTCCGGTTCCTGGCCGACATGGGAACGGACGTCGTCGCCGAACTCGCCGCGCGACCGGGCAGCGAGCCGCCGTCGGTCGCGCTGCGCCACGCCGTCTGGGTGCCGCTCGCCTCCTGCACCGGCCATCCCGACCACGCCGAGCGGGCCCGGGTCGTGGTCCGGCTGATCCTGGACACCCCGGCCCTGCACGCCCGCTGGCTGGAGCGCCAGATCCAGTGGCGTGCCGGTCTGGCCGCCGAACTGGCCGCGCGCCACGGCCTCGACCCGGACACCGACCCCTACCCGCGGCTGGCCGCCGGGATGGCCCTGCTGGCGTTCGACACGGTGCTCCAGCAGTGGCGGGCGGGCGACGACGAGCAGCGCCTGGCCGAGCTGACCGACCGCGCGTTCGCGATGGTGGCCCCGGCCCTCGACGCCAGTCACGGGGCACACGAGCCGGACCGCCGCCGCTAGGGTCATGATCATGGACATCCTCCGATACGCGGCGTTCACCGCCGACCCCGCCGGTGGCAACCCGGCCGGCGTCGTGCTGGACGCCACCGGCGCGGGCGACACGGAGATGCGGCGGGTGGCGGCGCAGGTCGGCTACTCCGAGACGGCGTTCCTCGTGCCCGCGCGCGACGGACGGTTCACGGTGCGCTACTTCAGCCCGAAGGCGGAGGTGCCGTTCTGCGGACACGCGACGATCGCGTCGGCGGTCGCGTACGCCGAGCGGCACGGCCCCGGTGTGCTGCACCTGGACACCCGCGCCGGGCTGGTCGAGGTCGCCACGAGCATACGGCCCGACGGCACCACCACCGCCACGCTGACGAGCGTCGCGCCGCGCACCGTACCGCTGGGCGCGGAGGATCTGGCGGCGCTGCTCGCCGCGTTGCGCTGGTCGCCGGACGATCTCGACGCGACGCTGCCGCCGCGTGTCGCGTACGCCGGGGCCTGGCATCCGATCGTGGCCGCCGCGACCCGGCAGCGCCTGGCGGACCTGGACTACGACATGGCCGCGCTGGGCGCGCTGATGGCCGAGCGGGACTGGACGACGATCGACCTGGTGCACCGGGAGTCCCCGCTGCTGTTCCACGCGCGCAATCCGTTCCCGCCCGGCGGCGTGGTCGAGGACGCCGCGACCGGTGCGGCGGCCGCCGCGTTCGGCGGCTACCTGCGCGAGCTGGGCCTCGTGGAGCCGCCCGCGACGGTCACCGTGCGGCAGGGCGAGGACATGGGCCGTCCGAGCCTGCTCACCGTCGGCATTCCCGCCGGCCCCGGCGCCGGGATCACGGTGACCGGCACCGCCGTGGCCATCCCCGAGGCGGCCCGGTGAGGCCGGACCACTGCTTCATCTTCTTCGTCCTCGAAGCACACTGAGACACCGAGGCGCGTGACGTCGGATCCGGGGCGGCTCGTTCGTAGTACGGGTGAGAGGCGGCCGGACCGGGCCGCCCGGACAAGGGAGTCATGGCATGCCGCGGTACCTGATCTCGTTCAACGACGGCGCGATGGACCACATCCCCGCCGAGGAGATCCCCCAGGTGGGCAAGGACGCGCACGCGGTCATCCAGGAGGCCGTCAACGCGGGCGCGTTCGTGTACGGCACCGGGCTCGAACGCCAGCAGGCGAGCATCGTGGGCACGGACGGGGTGGTCACCGACGGGCCGTTCCCGGAGACCAAGGAGGTCATCGGCGGGTTCGTGGTCCTCGACGTGGCCTCACACGACGAGGCGCTGAAGTGGGCCGCCAAGATCGCTGGCGCGTGCCGCTGCGCCCAGGAGGTCCGGGAGATCATGCCCGACCCCGAGACGGAGGCGATGCTCCGCGCGGCGGGCCGCTGACCGGTCCGATGTCGACGCGATGACCCGGTGGGCGTGGCACCCGGCCCGGGGTCACGCCCACCATGATCGCTAGCCTCAGGCGGTGAAACGTGAACTCGCCGCACTCTCCCTGCTGTTCGTCGTCTCCGCATGCGCACCCGCGGAGCCCGCGCCGTCGTCCGCCACTGCACCGTCGTCGTCCGCCGCGGCGTCGTCGGCCGCTCCGCAGGCCGGCTCGACAGCGCCCGCGGACAAGGTCGCGGCCGGGGCGTGCAACATGGTGGCCCGGGTGATCGAGCAGCAGGACGTCCGCTTCACCTCGAACTCGCCGATCGCCATGCGTGCCCGCAAGGCGGCCGATCCGGGTGTCCGGGACGCCGGCGAGCGGCTGGCGGTGGCGGCGAAGGAATCCGGGGACATGTTCGTCCGCAACGACCCGAACGAGGACACCGGCCCGGTCGACGCGCGCATGGCCGAGGCGCAGCGCGGGCTCCTGTCCGCGTGTACGGCGCTGTTCGGGCCGCAGCCGTGGCCGTTCGCACCGTCGCCGACACCGACCACCTGACCCGGGTGGTGCGCGACGCTCCTGTGGTGGTCCAGCCTCACGCCTGGCCGGCAGCCTGAGCGATGGCGAGCGTGTGCTGGTACTCGCGCCAGTGGGCCAGCTTGCCGTCCCGGGTCCGCAACACCCCGATGAAAGGCGCGGAGGTGGTCACCCCGGTCACCGTGTGCGTGCCGACGAGTTCGTACTCGACCACGATCACCTCGGGGTCGGCGGTCTCGTGTACGACCACGCCGCGGCAGTCGTCGAACCGCACCGGGAACGACGCCCGGCCCGCTCGCGTGTACTCGAGAACGGGCTGCTTCCCCTCGGTGCGCGTCGGGTGGCCGGGCGCGGCGAAGGGCGTCTCGACCACCACGTCGTCGGCCAGCGAATCCGCGTCGAAGGCGGGCAGACCGGCCAGCCATCTGGCGCGCATGCTCTCGAAGATCTGCTGTGGTGTCACGCCGGCCTCCGCAATAATGAGTCATTACTCGACTTGTGTCGCAGAGAATAATGAGTGGAGACTCACTTTGGTAGAGGGTCCGCCCCTGCGCGCCGACGCGCAACGCAACCGGGCACGCATCCTGGACGCCGCCGAGGCGGTCTTCGCCGAGTTCGGCGCCCGCGCCTCCACCGAGGAGGTGGCCCGCCGGGCCGGCGTCGCCATCGGTACGGTCTTCCGTCATTTCCCCACCAAGGAGGAGCTGCTCGCCGCGCTCATGAAGCGACTGCTCGCGCAGCTCGCCGAGGAGGCGGGAAGACACGACCTCTTCGGGTTCTTCAGACACACGGTGGCGCAGGCCGCCGCGAAGAAGACGGCAGTTGAACTGCTCGCCGGATCCGGCGTGGACATCCGGCTTCCGGACGCGGTAGGTCACCTGGAGGAGGCAGTGGGCAGACTGCTGGCACGGGCCCAGGCCGCCGGAGCCGTCGCCGACTCGGTACGGCTCCCCGAGGTGATGGCGCTGCTCGCCGGCATGTGCCAGGGCGCGCTGCACGGCGGATGGGACGAGCATCTGCAAGCCCGGACGCTGGCGGTCGTCTTCGCCGGCTTCGAGCGCGGGTGACGGTCCGGCGCGGATCACGCCGCGGTGAACCGCGAAAAACCGGTTGGCCCGCCCCGGCGAGCGCTGTTAACTTGCCGGTGGCCGTGCCGGAGAACGAGGGAGGTGGTACCCGTGACCGCAGTAACGACATGGGTGCTCCCCTCGGGGGTCACGGCCGGGCGATAGGTCGTCCGGGAGCGCCGTCGCACTCCCGAAAGGCACGACCATGCGCTTCACCTCCGAACAGCGCCTCGCCGACGGCGTCCGCGAACGCGAGTTCACCCTCGGCGGCATCCCGGGCATCCTGTGGACGCCCGCATCCACGTCGGCGCCGGCCCCGCTGATCCTGCTCGGCCACCCCGGCGGACTGCGCCGGATGTACCCCCGCCTGGCGGCCCGGGCGCAGGGCTGCGTCGAGCAGGGCTTCGCCGCCGCCACCATCGAACTGCCCGGCGGCGGCGACCGGCCCGCGACCGCCGCCGCCGAGCAGGCCCGCGCCGACCTGCGCCGGGCACTGGCGGCCGGCGAGCGGGTCGCCGACGAGGTGGTCGACCGGCTCGTCCTGCCGCTGGTGGAGGAGGCGGTCCCGGAGTGCCGGGCCGCGCTGGACGCCCTCCTCGCGCTGCCCGAGGTCGGCGGCCCGGTCGGGTACGCCGGCGGGGTGATCTCGATCGGCGTACGGCTGGCGGCGGTCGAGGCGCGCATCGTGGCCGCGCTCCTGTTCGCCGGGAGCTTCGTGCCGCGCACCATCATCGAGGAGGCTCGACGGGTCACCGTCCCGCTACATGTCCTGTTGCAGTGGGACGACGAGGGCAACGATCGGCAGATGGCACTGGACCTCTTCGACGCCTTCGGCTCGGCGGAGAAGACGCTGCACGCCAACATGGGCGGGCACACCGGCGTCCCGTGGTTCGAGGGGGAGGCCGCGAACCGCTTCTTCGTCCGGCACCTGAAGGCGGGCCCACCGGCGGCGACCTCGGCGGATCCGGGGGAGCGGACGCAGTCCGGCCAATAGGGTGATCGCATGGCGCCCGTGAGCGGACTGGACCACGTCGTCATCGCCGTGTCCGACTGGCGGGCCGCCACCGGCTTCTATCGCGACGTCGTCGGCGCCGAGGTGATCGGCGTCGGCGGCGACCGCGTCGCCTTCCGGATCGGCCCCCACCGGTTGAGCGTGCACGGGCCGGGTCTCGACCTCGGCGGCAACGTGGCCCGGATTCCCGTCCGTCCGGGCAACAGCGACATCTGTTTCGTCTGGGCGGGGCCGATCGAGGAGGCGGTGGCGCACCTGCGGCGGCACGACGTCGAGGTGGAGACCGGACCGGTCCGGCGGGTTGGTGCCGGTGGCGCCGGGACCAGCGTCTACTTCCGCGACCCGGACGGAAGCCTGCTGGAGTTCATCTCCTACCAGCAGACGCCGTAACGGCATCGCTCGATCGTGACGCCCCACGAGGCAGGTGCAGCCGCCCGACCGGCACCGCGATCACCTCGATCCTGACCACGCCGCCGGCGGTCAGCCCAGCCGCAGATCGTGCTCGTCGAGGGCGGCCTCGATGATGCCCAGCGCCTTCGGCCCCATGCCGTGCAGGCGGGCCAGCTCCGCGCGCGGCACCCCGGCGAGCTGGCGCAGCGTGGTGTAGCCGGCCGCGTGCAGCGCCCGCGTGGCCGGTGCGCCGATCTTCGGCAGGCGATCCAGAGGCGACGTCATCGCCCGATGCTAGACCGCCACGGTACGGCTCGCCTGCCCGTCTCCCGGCCGTCAGGGACGGAATGGGGGAAACACCTGACGGGCAAATCGGGGCGTTTCCGTATGGGACTCGGGCGGGACGCCGCTGAAGAATCGACAAGCATCCACACACTGGGAGGCGCCGTGTTCCGACGTACCGTGGCGATCGCTCTGGCCGCACTCACCGTCCTGACGGGACTGCCCGGCGCGGCGCGCGCCGATGGTCCGAGGCAGCGGCTCGCCTGGGGCGAGTGCGCGGACGATCTGCCGGACCTCCCGCCGGATGAGCGCGTGCGGTGCGCCCGGCTCCGCGTGCCGGTGGACTGGGCGCGGCCGAACGGCCCGACGTTCGAACTCGCCGTGGCACGCCGGCTGGCGCGAACGCCGGAGCGGGTGGGCACACTGGTGTTCGGGCCGGGCGGCCCCGGCGACTCGGGGGTGGAACGCATCCGTAAGGGCGACCGGTTCAGCGACGAGTTGCTGGACCGGTTCGACCTGGTCAGCTTCGACCCGCGTACGGCCGCCCGCACCGCCGCGCCCGTCTGCACGCCCGATCCGGTGCTGCGCAAGCCGCCCGTCCCGCTGACCGGCCAGGCCGACTTCGACGCCGCGGTGGCCTACAACCGGGCGCTGTGGGCCAGGTGCCGCCCGACCAGCCCGGTGTTCGACCACGCCGACACGCTCAGCACGGTCCGTGACCTCGACGCGTTGCGGCGGGCGCTGGGGGAGCGGCGGCTGTCCTTCCACGGCAGCTCGTACGGCACGCTGCTGGGGCAGCAGTACGCCGAGCGGTACCCCGGCCACGTGCGGGCGGTCGTGCTGGAGGGCGTGTTCGACCACAGCCTCGGCGTGCGGTCCTTCGTGCGGACACAGGCCGCCACGTTGCAGGACTCGTTCGACGAGTTCGTGTCCTGGTGCGACAGGTCGGCGGACTGTGTGCTCCACGACCGGGACGTCCGGTCGGTGTGGGCGCGGGTGCTGGCCCGCGCGGACCGTGGCGAGTACGCCCCCCGTACTCCCTTCGACGTCACCGCCGTGGCACTCGGCCTGCTCGCCGGCCCGCGCTGGCCGCAACTGGCCGCGACCGTGCGGGACATGGACGCCGGCACGCCGCCACCGGCTGTGAACCTCCCGCTCTCGGTCGCGGCGTTCTGCGCGGACTGGCCGGCGCGGGTGCGCGACTTCACCGAATACGCCGGCCTGGTCCGGGACGCCGCGGCCGCCGCACCGGACGTCCGGTATGGCGCCGGCCTGCTGGCCGTGCAGACCTGCCTGGGCTGGCCGTCCCCGGTCCGCAACCCGCCGCACGCGCTGAATGTGCACACCCGCACGCCGCTGCTGCTGCTCAACGCCCGGCACGATCCCCGCACCGGCTACGCCTGGGCGGTGAACGTCGCCCGGCAGTTGGGCCGGCACGGGCGCCTGGTCACCTACGAGGGCTGGGGCCACGGCACCTACCAGCGCACCGCCTGCACGGAGGCGGTGGTGGACAGATACCTGATCGACCTGACGGTGCCCGCCCCCGGCACGCGATGCCCCGAGGGCTGACCCGTGCCGCTAGGGCCTGTGTCGAAGTCCGTGCGAGGGCTTGAGCTGTTGGGTGAGGATCTTGGCGTGTCGGTGTTCGAGATGTAGCGAGGTCTCCGGTATCT
>NZ_JBEZMS010000054.1:0-29964 GCF_040652815.1 Micromonospora sp. NPDC048169 | reverse complement strand
CATCCTGCACTGGTCGATCTGGCGACGAACATCCCAAGCCCGAGCCCGACGATCCCACTACCAGCGCAGACAAGCGAAGTGACGTTGGAGTACTAGGATCGGTGGATGACGGTGCCGCAGCCGCCCGAGCCGATTCCCGGGGCTCGGCTGCTCTTCTCCCTCGATCCCTCCGTCAGTCACCTCAACCACGGCTCGTTCGGCGCCGTACCGATCGCCGTGCAGCGCGCCCAGCAGCGCCTGCGCGACGAGATGGAGGCCAACCCGCTGCGGTTCTTCACGCAGGGCCTGGTCGACCGGATCGCCCACGCACGGCGGCACCTGGCCGCGTTCCTCGGCGCCGACCCGGACGGCACCACGCTCGTCGGCAACGCCACCGCTGGCGCGGCCGTGGTGCTGCAGTCGCTGGCCCTGCGCCCCGGCGACGAGATCGTGACCACCGACCACGGGTACGGCGCGGTGGCGCTGTCCGTCGCCCGGGAGTGCGCCCGCACCGGTGCGGTGTCCCGCACCCTGCCGGTGCCGTTGACCACCACCGACGAGGAGGTGGTCGAGATCATCCGCGACGGGCTGCGCCCCGGGCGCACCAGGCTGCTGATCGTCGACCAGCTCACCTCGCCGACCGCCCGGCTGTTCCCCACCGCGGCGATCGTCGCGGTGGCCCGGGAGCAGGGCGTGCCGGTACTGGTCGACGCCGCCCACGCACCGGGCATGCTGCCGGCCACCGTCGCCTCCGTCGGCGCCGACTTCTGGGTCGGCAACCTGCACAAGTGGGCGTACGCGCCACGCGGCACCGCCGCGCTCGTGGTGGCCCCGCAATGGCGGGAGAGGATCCAGCCGCTCGTCGTCTCGTGGGAGCAGGACAGCGGCTTCCCGGTCCGGGTCGAGTGGCAGGCGACGCTCGACTACACCGGCTGGCTGGCCGCCCCGGTGGGCCTGTTCACGTTGCGCAGCCTCGGCGTGGACCGGGTACGCGCACACAACGCGGCGCTGGCCGCGTACGGGCAACGGGTCGTCGGGGACGCACTCGGTGTGGCGCCCGAGCGGCTGCCGGAGCCCGGCGGGCCTGCGGTCGCCATGCGGCTCGTGCCGCTGCCGCCCGGTGTCGCGACGACGCTCGACGCGGCCCGGGAGCTGCGGACCCGGATCGCCGAACGGCTCTCCGCCGAGGTGTCGATCGCCGGCTGGAACGGGCGCGGCTACCTGCGGCTGTGCGGCCAGGTCTACAACACCCCCGACGAGTACGACCGGCTGGCCGTCCGGCTGCCCACGCTGCTCGCCCAGGGCTGAGCGATACACCCGATCACCCGGCGGGGACGGGGTGCAGCGGGAGCAGCCGGACCCGACCGAGCCCGAGCAGGGCCAGCGGGTCGAGATATTCGGTGTCGCGTCGCAGTCCCCAGTGCAGGCAGGCCGCCCCGGCGCAGCCCTGATGCCCGGCGAGCAGGTCGCCGACCGGCGCGCCGGCGGCCACCGGCGTGCCGGCGGTGAGCCGGGAGCGGACCGGTTCGTATGTGGTGCGCAGCCCGTCGGAGTGGCCGACGGTGAGCACCGGCCGGCCCGCGACGATGCCGGCGAACAGGACGGTCCCGGCGCCGGCAGCCAGCACCGGCGCGCCGGGAGCGGCGGCGAGGTCGACGCCCCGGTGCCCGGACAGCCAGGGCTGCGGCGGCGGGTCGAACCGCCGCACCACCCGCGGCGCACCCGTCAGCGGCCACCGGAACCGCCCGCCGGGCGCACCCCGAAGTCCCGCAGCCGATCCGCCCGCCGCCGAAGCCCCGGAGCCCGGGACAGCCGCAGGAGACCCCGGCAACGGCCGGACCGAGGACGACAGCGCCGCCCGGGACGGCACGGAGACACCCGGCAGGCAGACGACGAGGCACAACACCACCAGCCCGGCCCTGCCCGCTACAGAGATCGAGGAACGCACGCCGACCACCCTGCCGCCCCGGGCACCGTCCCGCGAACCCCACCCGGCCGCCCTGTGGACGGCGCACCGCCTGTGGACGAGCGCCGAAATCGGGGCCGATCTGCTAGGCCCTGGACGCCTATGCTGGCCGGGTGACGAAGGACTGGTACGCCTGGCACAGCGACTACGACCAGCCCGAGTCCGCACTGGCGCGGCGGCTCGCCGAGGTGCGGCAGCGTGTCTCCGACGCCCTCGACGCCGCGCCGCCCGGTCCGCTGCGCGCGCTGAGCCTCTGCGCGGGTCAGGGGCGCGACCTGATCCCGGTGCTGGCCGCCCACCCCCGGGGGCGCGACGTGACCGCCCGCCTGGTCGAGCTGGACCCACGAAACGCCGATCCGGCCCGCCGCGCCGCCGCCGACGCGGGGCTCACCGGCGTGGAGGTGGTGACCGGGGACGCCTCGCTGACCGACCGCTACGCCGATCTGGCCCCGGCGGATCTGGTACTGGTCTGCGGCATCTTCGGCAACATCGGCGACGACGACATCCGGGCCACGGTGCGGCACTGCGCCTCGCTCTGCGCCACCGGCGGCACCGTGCTGTGGACGCGGCACCGGCGTGAGCCGGACCTGGTGCCGGTCATCTGCGAGTGGTTCGCCGAGGAGGGCTTCGAGCCGGTCGCTGTGGGTAGCCCGGCCGACGGTGTGGGCGTCGGCGCGCACCGCTTCACCGGCACGCCGCGCCCGCTGGCGCCGGGCGTGCGGATGTTCACGTTCGTGGGCTACGACGTGCTGGAGCGGACGGAGCAGGAATGACCACAGTGGACGATGTCAGTCGGCCCTCACGGGTGGCCGGGCCGGACGAGGCGATCAGCGTCGAGGAGCTTCAGCTCGCCGCGCGCAACCACGGCATCCCACTGGAGGCCCTGCGGTACGACGTGACCCCGGCGGGCCTGCACTACCTGCTCATCCACTACGACATCCCGGACGTCGACCCGGCCGCGTACGCGCTGGGCGTGTCCGGCGCGGTCGAGCGTCCACTGCGGCTGGACCTGTCGGCGCTGCGCGAACGGCCCCGGGTGACCCACCGCGTGACGCTGGAGTGCGCCGGTAACGGCCGGGCGCTGCTGCGTCCCCGCCCGGTCAGCCAGCCCTGGCTGGTGGAGGCGGTGGGCAACGCCGAGTGGACCGGTACGCCGCTGGCGCCGCTGCTGCGCGAGGCCGGCATGTCCGGCGACGCGGTCGACGTGGTGTTCACCGGCGCGGACCACGGGGTGGAGCGCGGTGTCGAGCAGGACTACCAGCGGGCGCTGCCGGTGGCCGACGCGCTGCGCGAGGAGGTGCTGCTGGCGTACGAGATGAACGGCGCTCCCCTGCTGCCGCAGCACGGGGCGCCGCTGCGCCTGATCGTGCCCGGGTGGTACGGCATGGCACACGTGAAGTGGCTGCGCGACATCACTGTGACGACTGAGCCGTTCGACGGCTACCAGAACGCGGTGGCCTACCGGCTGCGGCGCGACGCCGACGACCCGGGCGTGCCGGTGACCCGGATCGAGCCGCGCGCGCTGGTGCGTCCGCCCGGCTTCCCGGACTTCATGTCCCGCACCCGGGTGCTTCGTCCGGGACAGTGCACTCTGGACGGTCGGGCCTGGTCCGGCCACGCGCCGGTGACCTCGGTCGAGGTGACGGTGGACGGCGGCGAGACGTGGACACCGGCGCTCCTCGACGAGCCGGCCGCCGGCGAGTGGGCGTGGCGCCGCTGGTCCGTGAGCTGGACGGCGACGCCGGGGCGCTACGTGCTCGGCGCCCGGGCGACCGACGCCTCGGGGCGCACCCAGCCGGTCGAGCAGCCGTGGAACCGGGGCGGGTTCGCGAACAACCTGGTGCAGCGGGTCGAGGTGGTCGTGCCGGCGGAGTGAGCCGGGGGCGTTGCGCCGCCTGCGGTCAGCTCCCGAATCCGGAATCTGCGGGAAGCGAGATGTCGGGCTTTTCGAGCTCTTCCACATTGACGTCCTTGAACGTCATCACTCGCACATTCTTGACGAAACGGGCAGGACGGTACATGTCCCACACCCAGGCGTCGTGCATCTCGACCTCGAAGTAGACCTCGCCGTCGGAGTTGCGCACGTGCAGGTCGACCTGGTTGGCCAGGTAGAAACGGCGCTCGGTCTCCACCACGTAGGAGAACTGGCGGACGATGTCCCGGTACTCCCGGTAGAGCTGCAGCTCCATCTCGGTCTCGTACTTCTCGAGATCTTCCGCGCTCATCGCACTCCGCCTTCCATGACCACATCTTCCCCCACCGACGCCGGAGGTCGCGGCTGCTCGCCCAACGCCACGCCGACGGTACCCCCTGACACGCCGCAGCGCCCCATCGGCTCGTCCGGGCGGCCGGCGAACGCGCCGGGCGACAGCCCTGGCAGCCCGGCCACGGGCTCGGATGGCGCCCCGTCGGCGCCGGCACCCGCCGGACGGCGGGCGCGGGGAGGCCGGCCGTCCCGCCCGGAGACGGCGGCCACGTTCACGTACGAGAAGCGGTGTTCCCGGCAGGGCCCGAGCGCGCGCAGCGCGGCGCTGTGCTCGGCGGTGATGTAGCCCTTGTGCTCGGCGAACCCGTAGCCGGGGAACCGCCCGTCCAGCTCCACCATGATCCGGTCCCGGGTGACCTTCGCCAGCACGCTCGCCGCCGCCACACACGCGGCCACCCGGTCGCCCTTCCAGACCGCCAGGCCCGGTACGTCCAGCCCGTCGACGCCGAAGCCGTCGGTCAGCACGTACTCGGGGCGGGTGGTGAGCGAGGCGAGCGCCCGGCGCATCGCGGCGAGGTTGCACACGTGCAGCCCGCGCGCGTCGACCTCCTCGGCCGGGATGACGACCACGGCGTACGCCAGGGCCCGTGCCACCACCTCGTCGTGGACGCGCTCGCGGGCGGCGGCGGTGAGCAGCTTCGAGTCGGCCAGTTCGTCGATCTCACCACGCCGGCCCTCGGGCAGGATCGCGGCGGCGGCCACGAGCGGCCCGGCGCAGGCGCCGCGACCGGCCTCGTCGGCGCCCGCCACGTGCCGGAAGCCGCGCCGTTGCAGGGCCCGCTCCAGCGCGTAGAGGCCGCCGTCGCGGCGGACCACGGTGCGCGGCGGGGTCAGCACGCGCCACCTCCGGTCAGTACGGCGCCGAGCCGGCCGGGCAGGTCCGGCGGGTAGTAGCGCTCGGTGCAGGCGGCCAGCTCGGCGACCGGCCACCAGCGGTGCCCGTGCACGCTCGCCCGCTCGACGTCGTTGAAGCCCGCGGTGTCGACCTCCCAGCCCGGCACCCGGACCAGGTAGAACTGCTGCTCCTGGCGGTACCAGACGCCATCGAACGGGAACTCGACGATGTCCGACCAGACCGGCGTGCCCAGCTCGGCCGGGGCCAGCCGCAGACCGGTCTCCTCGGCCAGTTCCCGGGCGGCGCCGTCGGCCGGGGCCTCCCCCGGCTCCAGCCCGCCGCCGGGCGTGAACCAGTAGCGGTGGCCCGGCCGGGCCGGATCACTGCCCTCGAACAGCAGCACCCGGTCGGACGCGTCAACCAGCAGCACCCGGGCCGCGCGACGAGGGGTGTAGACGGTCACCGGACCAGCCTGCCAGACGCCTGTGACGAACGACCACGCCCTCCCGCCGCCGACGCCGGGCCGGCGTGCCGGAGCGTGGCGCGGACCCGCTCAGGGATTGGGGATCCCGTCGAACTGCTCGGGCACGGTGAGCCAGGTCGCACGGCTGACCGGCCAGAAGATGGTGAACGCCCGGCCGACGACCTCGCCCTCGGGGATGGTGGCGACGTTGATGTCCTCGCCCGACTGCTGCCAGTGCTCGAGCGAGTCGCCGGACGCCTCCCGGTGGTCGCCCATGACCCACAGGCGCCCCTTCGGCACGGTGATGTCGAAGTCCTGGTCGGCGGGCTTGTTGCCGGGGAAGATGAACGGCTCGTCGATCGGCTTGCCGTTGATGATCAGCCGTTCCTGGCCGCCGGTGCGGTCGCAGCAGACCACGTGATCGCCGCCGACGCCGATGACCCGCTTGATGAAGTCCTCGCCGTCGGGGTTGCCGCTCCACTCGGTGGGGGCCTTGAAGACGATCACCTCGCCCCGGTGCGGCGACCGGAAGTCGTAGACCAGCTTGTTGACAAGCACCCGATCGTCGATCTTGAGGGTGTTCTCCATGGACGGCGACGGGATGAAGAAGGTCTGCAGCACGAAGGCACGCACCAGCACCGCGACCAGGATCGCCACGCCCAGGAGGATGGGCAGCTCCTTCCAGAAGGAGCTGCGGGGCTTCTCGGTCTGCTCGTCGATCACGGGAGGAGCCTACGTCGCCCGGTGCGGCGCGGTCGCCCCGAACCCGCCAGAACGGTGAGCGTCGCCGCGACCGGAAGGATCAGGACGACTCCGCCCACCGGGTCGGGATCGACCGGGACCGGCCCGGCCGGCGCGGCCTCCGCGCGCGGCACGCTGGTGAACGTCTCCGGTACGGGCAGTGTGGTCCACCGCTGCGACGGCCAGACGATCATGAAGGCGCGGCCGACCACGTTCTCGATCGGCACCGGCCCCTGACATCGGGCGTCCTGCGAGACGAGCCGGTGGTCACCCATCACGAAGATCTGCCCCGGCGGCACCACCACCTCGGTGAACTGCCGCGACCGGCACTCCTTGGGGTTCGGCGGCAGGTCGACCGGGGAATCTTCGGAGACGTACGCCTGCTCGTCCAGCGGCACCCCGTTGACCACCACCCGGCCGTCGTCGCAGCACCAGATCTTGTCGCCCGGTACGCCGATGACGCGCTTGATGAAGTCCTTCTCGCCAGGGCGGCTGACGCCCACCAGGTCGCCGAGCGTACGGCCGACCCGGCCGGCGAAGTTCGTCGGCGGCGCGGGCGCCTCCTGGGCGACCCAGCGGTCGGTGCCCCGGAACACCACCACCTCGCCGCGGACCGGGTCGCGGACGTCGTAGACGACCTTGTTGACGAGCACCCGGTCGCCGACGAGCAGCGTGTCCTCCATCGACCCGGAGGGGATGAAGAACGCCTGGAGCAGGAAGGTGCGGATCAGCACCGCGAGGCAGAACGCCACGATCAGCAGCAGCGGCAGCTCCTGCCAGAGCGGCATCTGGCGGCGGCCACGCCGGGCTCGCCGGCGCCAGGGATCGACGGCACCGTCCTCGTCAACCATCTGCACCATGCCACTCTCCGGTCCGCGGAAACGACACTACCGCCCGGGAGTCCCCTCGGAGACCCCACGGGCGGTAGTGGACCGTTTCGCACCGTCCGGTCGCGCCCGTACCGACCAGAGTAATGCGATCCGGTCGATACGACATCCGCGCAGCTCGGGCGGCGTGGCGAACGAAAGTCAGTTCGCCGGCTGCTTCTCCCGCAGCTCCTTGATCTTGGCCTTCTTGCCGCGCAGCTCACGCAGGTAGTAGAGCTTGGCGCGACGCACGTCACCGCGGGTCACGACCTCGATCCGGTCGATGCCGGGGCCGTTGAGCGGGTAGGTCCGCTCGACGCCGACGCCGAAGCTGACCTTGCGGACCGAGAAGGTCTCGCGCAGACCGTCACCCTGGCGGCGGATGACGACGCCCTGGAAGATCTGGACCCGGGACCGGTTGCCCTCGACGACTCGCGCGTGCACCTTGACGGTGTCACCGGCACGGAAGTCGGGCAGGTCGGTACGCTTCGACTGGGCGTCAAGGGCGTCCAGGATGTTCATCGCTGCGTCCTCGTGAGGCTCACGGCGCATCGTCAGTCGATGCGCGAACGGGTGATTCTGACCCCCGGGTGGTGACCGGCGAGGCCGGCCCCGGTCGAGGGTCCTCGCAACCACCCACGGCGTGGACGGATGCGGCAACCCCTCTACTTTGCCACATGCTCCGGTGGCGAGGAAAATCCGCCCCGGTCCAGCGCCGCCCGGTCCCGCTTGTCGAGCGTCTCCGGGGGCAGCGCGCCGATCATGTCGGGGCGGCGCTGCGCCGTGCGCAGCAGCGACTCGTCGCGCCGCCAGCGGTCGATCCGGGCGTGGTCGCCGGAGCGCAGCACCTCGGGCACGTCCAGCCCGCGCCAGCTCGCCGGCTTCGTGTAGAGCGGGGCCTCCAGCAGGCCGTGCGCGTGCGACTCCTCGTCCAGCGAGCCGGCGTTGCCGAGCACACCGGGCAGCAGCCGGGTGACCGCCTCCAGGATCACCAGCACGGCCACCTCGCCGCCGAAGAGCACGTAGTCGCCGAGGGAGACCTCGGTCACCGGCATCCGGGTCGCGGCGTGGTCCAGCACCCGCTGGTCGATGCCCTCGTACCGGCCGCAGGCGAACAGCAGGTGCGACTCGGCGGCCAGCTCGTGCGCAAGGGCCTGGGTGAACGGGACGCCCGCGGGCGACGGCACGAGCAGCCGGGGCAGCGTGTGCCCGTCCGGGCTCAGCTCGTCCGGCGCCAGCGCGTCCAGCGCCTCGCCCCACGGCTCCGGCCGCATGACCATGCCGGGACCGCCGCCGTAGGGCGTGTCGTCGACGGTGCGGTGCACGTCGTGGGTCCAGGTCCGCAGATCGTGTACGGCCAGCCGCAGCGTGCCGTTCGCGCGGGCCTTGCCGATCAGTGACAGGTCCAGCGGGGCGAAGTACTCGGGGAAGATCGACACGATGTCGACGCGCATGCGGTGGGCTCCAGCTAGAGGTCGAGCAGGCCACCGGGCAGGTCGACGACGACGCGACCGCCGGCCAGATCCACCTCGGGCACTATCGCCTTGACGAACGGGACCAGCGCGGTACGCCCCTCGGGCCGCCGCAACACCAGCATGTCGGACGCGGGCGCGTGGTCGATGCGGGCCACCTCGCCCACGTGCTCCCCGTCCCGGGTGACCACGGCGAGGCCGACCAGCTGGTGGTCGTGGAACTCCTCCGGGTCCTCCGGCGGGGCCACGTCGGCGCTGTCCACGCCGAGCAGCGTGTTGCGCAGCGCCTCGGCGACGTCGCGCCCCAGCACGCCCTCGAACACGACGAGCAGGCGGCCCTGATGCCAGCGGGCCGACTCGACGGTGAGCGTCGGCGGCACCCGCCAGGCGCCGGGCTCCGACGGGGTCACCCCCGGCTCGGTGGTCAACACCGAACCGGGGGCGAACCGTGCTTCGGGCTCATCGGTGCGCACTTCCACGGTGACCTCACCGCGGATGCCGTGCGGCTTGCCGATCCGGCCGACGACGAGAAGCATCAGTACGAGTCGACGATGTCGACGCGTACCCCACGCCCGCCGATGGAGCCGATCACCTGGCGCAGCGCCTTGGCGGTCCGGCCGGACCGCCCGATCACCGTGCCGAGGTCCTCGGGGTGCACGCGGACTTCGAGGCGCTTGCCCCGACGGGAGTCGACCATGCGCACCCGGACGTCGTCCGGGTGGTCGACGATGCCCTTGACCAGGTGCTCCAGGGCGGGACGCAGTGCCATGTCAGGCCTGCTCGCCGGACTCGGCACTGGCCTGCTCCTCGGCCTTGGGGGCCTCGGCCTTCGGCTCCTCCGCCTTGGCGGCGGCCTTCTTGGCCGGCTTGGCCGGGGTGTCCGCCACGCCGGCGGCGGCCTTCGCCTCGGCCTCGTACGCCGCCTTGCGGTCGGCCCGCTCGGGGGCGACCTTCAGCGGCGGCGGCGCGGGCAGGCCCTTGAACTTCTGCCAGTCACCGGTCAGCTCCAGCAGGCGCTGCACGGCCTCGCTCGGCTGGGCGCCGACCGAGAGCCAGTACTGGACCCGCTCCGACTTGACCTCGATCACCGAAGGGTCTTCCTTCGGCTGGTACACACCGACGAACTCGATCGCGCGACCGTCACGCTTGGTACGCGAGTCGGCGATGACGATGCGGTACTGCGGGTTGCGGATCTTGCCCATCCGCAGGAGCCGGATCTTTACGGCCACAGTTGTTTCGCTCCTGTTGCGATCTCACCGGCCCGTACGGGCGGTGTGGCGGGTGAGCGCCGACCGGCACAGTGGGGTTTGGGCCGGAGACTGCTCGGTGAACTGGCGACGCGCCCGGGTTAGAGGGCGCCGGACGCGCGCCGGATACCAGCGACCCATTCTGCCAGATCCGGCCCCGAACACTCACACCGGACCCGGGCACCACGCCCGGGGCGGGCCGGGTCGTGACGGAGGACACCGGTTCAGCGCACCGGCGGGCGGTCCCACCCGGGCGGAAATTCGTTCGGTACGTCCCATTCCGCGGGTGGGGTGAAGTCGCACCAGGTGCCGTCGAACGGGAACTCCCCCGCCTCGGCGATCCGGATCACCCGCTCGCCCTCGGCGCGTACCGCCTTCTCGTCGGTCACCCAGTAGTGCTCCGGGAACGCCAGCCGCTCGGCGAACTCGTCCTCGTCCTTCCACTCCCAGCTCAGGTCCGGGTGGACCACGACGTCGAGGTCCTGGTCGATCATGTCGACGCCGGCCACCGCGCTGTCGTCCCAGCGGACGCCGGGCTCCTCCAGGTTCACGTACCAGTTCTGGAAGCGGCCGTCGGCGTCACGGAACCACCAGACCGAGTGGGCCGCGCCGGTGGGCAGGAACTTCAGCACCGGCGGGCCGTTCCACCGCCCCCGGGAGAGCCGGTAGGACGACGTCACCCACTCGGCGAACGGCACGGCGCGCATGCCCAGGCCGGCCGCTGTCACCTCGTACGCGACGGGCGTGCCCCGGGGCACCCAGAGCAGCAGCCCGCGCTCGTCGTCGGAGACCACGCGGGCCGACCGGACCCAGCCGATCCGGCCGTGCCGGACGTTCCGGTGCATGATCAGCCGCCCCGGCTCGAACCGCACACTCACCCCCGCCGTCGTGTTAACAAGGGCCCCCGCCTATGCAGAATGCGTTAAGAGGGGGCCCTTCCTTACACCTCAGTACGCGCGGGCGAGGATCGCCACCAGGTCGGGCTCGTCCTCCGAGTCCGGCACCGAGCCGTCGGCGCGCACCAGGCAGCGGACCGTCACGCCCTGGCCGTTCGCCTCGGCCTCACCCTCGACGCCGACCGCCGACCACGGCACCCGCGCCCAGCCGGTGGCGGACGCCTCGATCGCCTCGGCCAGCGTCGACACCTCGACGGTGCGGGACCGGCGGAACTCCAGCGCCTGGTCGTGCAGCGCCCGTTGGTCGGCCTCCAGCGCGGCCACCACCGCGCCGACCAAGTCGGCGACCGGCGTCGGGGCCTTCGAGCCGTCCGTACGCCGGACCACGACCGCGTTGCCGGCGGCCAGGTCACGCGGGCCGACCTCGACGCGAACCGGGTAGCCGCGCAGCTCGGCGTCGACGGCGCGGCGGCCGAACGCGGTGTCGGTGCGGTCGTCCAGCGCCACCCGCACCCCGGCGTCACGCAGCGCGTCGTGGAGCTTCCGGGCCGCCTCGGCAGGGCCGCCCGGGCCCTCGCCGTCCTTGACGACCATCACGTACGCCTGGACCGGCGCCAGCTTCGGCGGCACCCGCAGCCCGTTGTCGTCGCCGTGGCACATGATCAGGCCGCCGAGCATCCGGGTGGACGTGCCCCAGGAGGTCGTCCACGCGTGTTCCCGGCCACCCTCGGCCGAGGAGTAGCTGATGTCGAACGCCTTGGCGAAGTTCTGGCCCAGCTCGTGGCTGGTGCCCAGCTGCAGCGCCTTGCCGTCGCCCATCATGCCCTCGCACGTGTACGTGGCGGTGGCGCCGGCGAAGCGCTCCCGGGCGGTCTTCAGGCCGACCACCACCGGGATGCCGAGCACGTTGACCATCAGGTCCTCGTACGCCTCGTGCAGGATCCGCCGCGCGTAGGCGCGCGCGTCCTCGCGGGTGGCGTGCGCGGTGTGCCCCTCCTGCCAGAGGAACTCGCTGGTACGCAGGAAGATCCGCGGGCGCAGCTCCCACCGGACCACGTTGGCCCACTGGTTGAGCAGCAGCGGCAGGTCGCGGTACGAGTCGATCCACTTGGCCATGAACTCGCCGATGACCGTCTCGCTCGTGGGGCGCACCACCACCGGCTCGGCGAGCTGCTTGCCGCCACCGTGCGTGACCACCGCCAGCTCCGGCGAGAAGCCCTCGACGTGCTCGGCCTCCCGCTTGAGGTAGCTCTCCGGGATGAACAGCGGGAAGTACGCGTTCTCCGCGCCCGCCGCCTTGATCCGGGCGTCCATCTCGGCCTGCATCCGCTCCCAGATGGCGTAGCCGGCCGGTCGGATCACCATGGTCCCCCGGACCGGGCCGTTGTCGGCCAGCTTCGCCTTGGCGATCAGGTCCTGGTACCAGCGGGGAAAGTCCTCCGCACGGGGAGTGAGCACGCGTGCCATGACCGCACATCCTATGCGTCCCGTGACGGGCCGGCGCAGCCGGGCGCGCCCCCCACTACCATCTGCCGTCATGCTCCTCCCCACCCCCGACCCGGCGCCGGTCCTGGCCCCGCTCGCCGCCCGCTGGGTGGCCTGGGTGGCCGCCCACCGCCAGCCGGTCAACCCGCTCAAGGACACCACCGGCCGGCACGGCGGGCGTCACCAGCCCGACGACGTGTGGTTCCTCGCGGGCACGCAGGGCGGCGGGGTCGCCCGGCGTTGCGTGGTGCCGGCGGGCCGCCCCCTGTTCTTCCCGGCGATCTGCTGCTGGCGGGTCGGCCGCCGGGACGACCCGGTCCCGCCGATGCCCCATGCCGAAGGGCACGCCGAGCTGGACGGGGTCGCGGTGCCGGTGCACCCGGCGGGCTCACCCGCCTCGTTCCCGGTGCGGGGGTTCTTCAACAACGTCGTCACCGCGTGGCCGTGGCCGGTACACGTCTCCTGCTGGGGCCTGTGGGGCCTGGTGCCGCCGCCCGCGCCGGGGACGCACCACCTGACCTTCGGCGGCCACGACGGCGGGCCGTTCCGGGTCGAGGCGGAGTACGAACTCGTGGTGCGCTGAGCGGCGACCGTAGACTTCGATCATCATGCCTAAGCCGAGGAACGTCACGCCGGTGCGTGACACGATCGTCGACGCCGCACGGTCGCTGACCGTCACGACGGGTTGGGCCGGGGTCCGGATGGGTGCGGTCGCGAGCGCGGCCGGGGTGAGCCGGCAGACGGTCTACAACGAGTTCGGCACCAAGGCGGGCCTGGGCGAGGCGCTGGCCCGGCACGAGGTGGACCGGTTCGTCGGCCAGGTCCGGTCCGCGCTGGACGAGCACGACTCCGACGTGCGTGCGGCCGCGTACGCGGCGATCCACCGCACCCTCGCCTCGGCCGCCGAGAACCCGCTGGTGAGGGCGGTCCTGACCAGCACGCCGGGCGGCTCGGAGGAGCTGTTGCCCTATCTGACCACCCGGTCCGAGCTGGTGCTCGCCGAGGCCGCGAGGGCGCTGCTGGAGTGGACCGGTGAACGCCTGCCCGACGCCGACCCGGCGGCCCTGGCGTTCGCGGCGGACAGCGTCGTACGCCTGGTGGTGAGCCACATCGTGCTGCCCGGCGGCCCGGTCGACGAGACCGCCGACCGGCTGGCCGGCCTGGCGGTCCGCCTGTTCCTGACGGCGGCCACGACCCGCTAGGCCGGCCGACGGCGGCAATCGGCCAGCGGACGGCCGGCCCGTCAGCGGACGACGCGGCCGCGCAGCACGATCCGGCTGGGTGCCCGGACCACGCGCAGGTCGCGGCGCGGATCCTCGGGGTAGACCACCAGGTCGGCGAGGCCGCCCTCGACCAGCCCGGGGAAGCCGAGCCACTCCCGGGCCCGCCAGGAGGCGGCGGCGAGCACGTCCGGGGCGGACATGCCGGCCTGCTCGTGCAGCAGCATCATCTCCTCGGCCGCGAGCCCGTGGTCGATGCCGCCGCCCGCGTCGGTCCCGACGTAGATCGGCACGCCCGCCTCGTGCGCGGCGCGCACCACCTCGGGGAAGCGGTCGCGTAGCGCGAGCATGTGGTCGGCGTACCCGGGGAACTTGGGCCGGGCCTGCTCCGCGATGTGACCGAACGTCCGAATGTTGATCATCGTGGGGACCAGCGCGGTGCCCTGCCGGGCCATCAGGTCGATCAGGTCGAGGCTCAGCCCGGTGCCGTGCTCCACCGAGTCCACCCCGGCCCGCACCATGATCTCCACGGCCGACTCGGAGAACGTGTGCACCGCCGCGCGTACCCCGGCGGCGTGTGCGGCGGCGACCGCCGCGGTCATGGTGTCGGCGTCCCAGGCCGGCGCCAGGTCGCCCACTCCCCTGTCGATCCAGTCGCCGACCAGCTTGACCCAGCCGTTGCCGGCCGCGGCCTGCGCGGCCACCGCCGCGGCGACCTCCGCCGCGCCGACCTCCACGCCGATGTCGCGCAGGTAGCGCTTCGGCGGGGCGACGTGGCGGCCCGCGCGGGCCAGTCGCGGCAGGTCCGGCTCGTCCTCCAGTTCGGGGTACGGGTACGGCGACCCGGCGTCCCGGATCGCCAGCACGCCCGCGTCCCGGTCGGTCCGGGCCAGCTCTCGCGCCTGGTCGAGGGAGGTGATCGGGCTGCCGCCGCGGGCGATGCCGATGTGGCAGTGCGCGTCGGTCAGGCCGGGCAGCACGAAGCCGCCGTCGGCCACCGTCTCGGCGCCGGGCACCGGTTCGAATGTGACCCGGTCGCCGACCAGCCAGACGTCCCGGACCTCGTCGTCGGGAAGGAACACACCGCGCACGTGCAGAGCAGCCATGTGCACAGTCCTACCCGATCAGTCCTCCTCGCCGGCGAGCAGGTCGTCGCGGCGCGCGGTCAGCGCCGGCAGGTCGACCGAGACCTTCCAGGGCCGCTCGGTGACGAACAGGTCCTCGGCCTGACTGACCTGCTTGTACTCGCGATTGGCGCCGAGCACGTACTCGGTCAGCGTGATCTTCTCCTTGACCGGGTCGAGCACCCAGTAGGAGCGGACACCGGCGTGCGCGTAGACCCTGGCCTTGTCGTACATGTCGCGGAAGGTGGAGGTCGGCGAGATGACCTCGACGGCGAGCACAGCGTCCTCGACCGGCAACGGGCTCCGGTTGGCGTTACCCCGCACGACCGCGACGACGTCCGGCCGAGGCTCGTTACGGCGGTCGACCCGCATCGACAGATCGATCCCGACCTGGTACTCCTTCGGGCAGTTCACGCGGAGCGCGAGCAGCAACTCGACGCACATGTCCTGGTGCAGCAGAGTGGGCGACGGCACGATCAACCTTCCGTTGATCAGTTCGTACGGAAGGTCCTTGGGCAGCTCGCCCAGGTCGTCGACCGTCCACTCGTGCCGCTCCGGCAGGATCGGGGCCGCGGTCATTGACATCTCCTTCCAGGGGGCGACATCACTTTAAGAGACAGCGATGTCGCCCACCGTCACCGACACGCTAGCGAGGGCCCTTGTCGCCGCCCTTGCCCAGCTTGTTGAAGTCGATCTTCGGGAGCTTGAAGCCCGGCGGCAGGCCCTGCCCACCGGCCAGGTCGCCCGGGTCCAGGCCCGGCGGCAGCTGCGGCATCCCGCCCGGGAAGCCGCCCGGCATCCCGGCGCCGGTACGCGGCCGTCCGCCGCCCTTGGTGCCCTTACGCTTGTTCTTCGGCGACTTGGTCGCCTTGCGCCGGCCACCGCCGGGCAGGCCCATCATGCCGCCCATCTGCTTCATCATCTTCTGCGCGTCGGTGAAGCGGTTGAGCAGCTGGTTGACGTCCATGACGGTGACGCCGGAGCCGTTCGCGATCCGGGCCCGGCGGGAGCCGTTGATGATCTTCGGGTTGGTGCGCTCGGCCGGGGTCATCGACCTGATGATCGCGGTGACCCGGTCGAAGTGCTTGTCGTCCAGCTCGGCGAGCTGGTCCTTCATCTGCCCCATGCCCGGCATCATGGCCAGCACGTTGGCGATCGGGCCCATCCGCCGGACCGCGATGAGCTGATCGAGGAAGTCCTCCAGCGTGAAGGTCTCCCCGCCCATCAGCTTGGCGGTCATCTTCTCCTTCTGATCGGAGTCGAAGGCCGCCTCGGCCTGCTCGATCAGGGTGAGGACGTCGCCCATGCCGAGGATCCGGCTGGCCATCCGGTCCGGGTGGAAGACGTCGAAGTCCTCCAGCTTCTCGCCGGTGGAGGCGAAGAGGATCGGCTGGCCGGTCACCTCGCGGACGGAGAGCGCGGCGCCACCGCGGGCGTCGCCGTCGAGCTTGGACAGCACCACGCCGGTGATGCCGACGCCGTCGCGGAACGCCTCGGCGGTGCGCACCGCGTCCTGGCCGACCATCGCGTCGATGACGAAGATGACCTCGTCGGGCTGGACCGCGTCGCGGATGTTCGCGGCCTGCTGCATCATCTCGGTGTCGATACCGAGCCGGCCGGCGGTGTCGACGATGACGATGTCCCGGGCGGCGCGGCGGGCGTGCTCGATCGAGTCGCGGGCCACCTGCACCGGGTCACCGACGCCGTTGCCGGGCGCCGGGGCGTACACCTCGACCCCGGCCCGGCCACCGAGCACCTGGAGCTGCCCGACGGCGTTGGGACGCTGGAGGTCGGCGGCGACGAGCAGCGGCTGGTGGCCCTGGCCCTTGAGCCAGCGGGCCAGCTTGCCGGCGAGCGTGGTCTTACCGGAACCCTGGAGGCCGGCCAGCATGATCACGGTCGGCGGGTGCTTGGCGAACTGGAGCCGCCGTCCCTCGCCGCCGAGGACCTTGATCAGCTCCTCGTTGACGATCTTGACGATCTGCTGAGCCGGGTTGAGCGCCTGGGAGACCTCGGCGCCGCGCGCCCGCTCCTTGACGTTCGCGATGAAGCCCTTGACCACCGGCAGGGCGACGTCGGCCTCCAGCAACGCCATCCGGATCTCGCGCGCGGTGGCGTCGATGTCGGCGTCGGTGAGCCGGCCCTTGCCGCGTAGCTTGGTGAAGATCCCGGACAGGCGGTCACTCAAGGTGTCAAACACGCGAACATCCCGTTTGTCGTTTTCGGCGGGCACATGCTGCCGGGCCGGTGGTCCAGCCCACCGTTAGGGTAGCCCGCCGCCCGCACCCCCGCTCCGGCCCGGCCGTCCACGGGCCCGCACCGCTCGTCGGCGGGGTGTTAACAGGGGCCCCTTCCTCTACCGGAGGCGTTAACAGGGGGCCCTTCCTTACACGGAGCCCAGCACGGCGGCCTCGATCCGCGCCCGTTCCTCGTCCGGGGGCCAGCCGCCGACCAGGTAGAACGCGTCCACCACGTCGCCGCCGAGCGTCGAGATCCGGGCCGCCCGCACCTGGGCGCCGGCCTCGTCCAGCGCGCAGGTCACCCGGTACAGCAGCCCGGCCGCGTCGGCGGCCCGCAACTCCAGCAGGACCGCGTCGGTGGCCGCCTCCCGGTGCCACACCACTCGGGGTGCGGCGCCCTGGCTGCGGGCGGCCAGCGCCCGGCCACGCAGCCGCTGGATGACCGAGACGTCGCCGCCGACCGCGCGGCGCAGGTCGGCGCTGAGCGCGATCGGGTCCGGGGCCAGCCCGTAGCGCGGCTGCACCCGGCACTCGACAAGGGCCCGGCCGTCGACTGTGGCGGCGTCCGCGGAGATCACCTCCAGGCGGTGCAGCGCCAGGCACCCGGCCACCGTCGCGAGCAGCCCGCGCCGATCGGCGGCGGCGACCGACACCCGATCCTCCCGCAGGTGTACGACAGGCAGCGGCCCGGCCACGAGCACCGGGTCCGGGGCCGGCGGGGCGGGCACCACGCCGGTGTCCAGCGTGGTCCGCACCCGGCTCACCAACTCGGCGATCAGCCGGCCCTTCCAGCCGGACCAGGCGGCCGGGCCGGTGGCGGCGGCGTCGGCGCGAACCAGGGCGTGCAGCAGTTCCAGCGTGCCGGTGTCACCGACGCGCTCGGCGACCCCGGCGACGGTCTTCGGGTCGGACAGGTCGCGCCGGGTCGCCACGTCGGGCAGCAGCAGGTGCAGCCGGACCAGCGTCCCGATGAGCGCCGCCTCGTCCGGCGGCAGCCCGATCCGGGTGGCGACCGCCTCGGCCAGCGGCGCACCGACCACGGAGTGGTCGCCTTCCAGCCCCTTGCCGATGTCGTGCAGGAACGCGCCGAGCAGCAGCAGGTCGGGGCGTTCCACGTCGCGGGTGTGCCGGCTGGCCTCGTACGCGGTCTGCACGAGGTGCCGGTCGAGCGTGAACCGGTGCACCGGGTTGTGCTGGGGCAGGCTGCGCATCCGGGTCCACTCGGGCAGCCAGCGGTCGATCAGCCCGTACCTGTCGCAGGTCTCCCAGGCGGGCACCAGGCCGGGACCGGCCCCGAGCAGGGTGATCAGCGCGGCCCGGGCCGCCGGTGGCCACGGCGCGGGCAGCGGTGGGCAGTACGCGGCCAGCCACTCGCAGGTGGCGCGCGCGATGGGCAGCCGGGTGGTGGCGGCAGCGGCGGCCACCCGCAGTGACAGGCTCGGGTCGGGGCGGGCCCCGATGGCGGTACGGGCGAGCACCAGTTCGCCGTCCTGCTCCACCACGTCCCGGGCGACCGGGCGGCGCAGCGGGCGGCCCGGGGCGGCGCGGTGCCGGCCGGAACGGAGCCGGTCGGCGGCGCGCCAGGCGTCGTCCAGGGCGTGGCTGACGGTGCGGGCGTCGCCGGCCACCAGCCGCAGGAGCGCGTCGCCGTCCTCGGCGCCGAGCAGCCGCGCCACGCCGTCGCGCTCCTGCGCCACCAGGCGGTCGACCCGCCGGCCCACCTGCTGGTGCAGCGCGTCGCGGGTGTCCAGCAGCCGCCGGTGCGCGGCGTACACGGCCGGGCGGAGCGCGTCGGTGACCCCGGCGGTGGCGATGGCCCGCAGGATGCCCACGTCCCGCAGCCCGCCGGCCGCCTCCTTGAGGTCCCCTTCGAGCAGGAACGCCAGCTCGCCGTGCGCCTCCCACCGGGCGGCGGTGATCTCGCGCAGGCCGGGGAGCTGGCGGATCGCGGTCCGCCGCCAGTGGTCGGTGGCGGTCCGGGCGAGCTGGTCGGTCAGGGCCGGGTCGCCGGCCACGTGCCGGGCGTCGAGCAGGCCGAGGGCGACCTTGACGTCGTCCTGGGCCACCGACAGCGCCTCGGCGACGGTACGCACCGAGTGGTCCAGCCGCAGCCCGGCGTCCCAGATCGGGTACCACAGGGACGCGGCCAGCTCGTCGATGCCGGGCACCCCGGCGTGCAGCAGCACCAGGTCGAGGTCGCCGTAGGGGGCGCACTGGCGGCGGCCCAGCCCGCCCACCGCGACGAGCGCCACCCCGTCCCGGTCCGCGAAGGCCCGGCGCAGCCAGGCGTCGAGCGCGTCGGCCCGCGCGGTCCGGGCCGCCGCGCCGATGCCCGCGGGAACGCCGGCGACCTCGTTGACCACCGCCGGCCCCCCGGAGGGGCCGGTGGCGGTGGTCAACGAGGTCACGTCGGCGGATCCGGCGCTCAGAGGGCGTCGAGCCCGCGCTCGCCGGTACGCACCCGGACGACCTCCTCGACGCCGGTCACCCAGACCTTGCCGTCGCCGATCTTGCCGGTCCGTGCGGCGCCGACGATCGCGTCCACGATCTTGTCGACGTCCATCTCGTCGGTGAGCACCTCGACCCGGATCTTGGGCAGGAACTCGACCGTGTACTCGGCACCCCGGTAGACCTCGGTGTGCCCCTTCTGCCGGCCGTAGCCCTGGACCTCGCTGACGGTCAGCCCGGCCACGCCGAGCGCGTGCAGGGCCTCCTTCACCGCGTCCAGCTGGTACGGCTTGATGACCGCGGTCACCAGCTTCATGTCCAACCCCTCCATCCCAGGAACGTTAACCGGCGACCTTCTCGCTTACCGGCGCGGACTCGTCGGCCTCGACGGCGGGCTCCGAAGCCGGCTTGCCGGCGCCGATCCCGGCCATCGCGAACGCGCCACCGCTGCTGCCCGTGGTGGGCGACAGGTCGTAGCCGCTCTCGGCGTGCTCGGCGATGTCGATGCCGTCGACCTCGGCCTCGGCGGAGACCCGGAAGCCGATCGTCTTGTCGATCACGAAGCCCAGGACGAAGGCGACCACGAAGGAGTAGACGGTCACGATCAGCGCGCTGATCGCCTGCTTGCCGAGCAGCGTGGCGTCGCCGCCGACGAACAGGCCGTCGGTCTCCACCAGCGAGCTGACCGACGCGGTGCCGAACAGGCCGATCCAGAGGCAGCCGATCCAGCCGCCGACGAAGTGCACGCCGACCACGTCGAGCGAGTCGTCGTAGCCGAGGCGGTACTTCAGGCCGACCGCGAGGGCGCAGACCGCGCCGGCCACCACACCCAGCAGCACCGCTGCGGCCGGGGTGATGAACGCACAGGCCGGGGTGATGGCGACCAGACCGGCGATGGCGCCGGAGGAGGCACCGACCAGGGTCGGCCTGCCGTCGCGCACCCACTCCACCACGATCCAGCCGAGCAGCGCCGCGGCGGTGGCGACCTGGGTGTTGATGAACGCCAGCGCGGTGACCCCGTCGGCGGTCAGCTCGGAGCCGGCGTTGAAGCCGAACCAGCCGAACCACAGCAGCGCGGCGCCGAGGGCGACCATCGGGACGTTGTGCGGCTTCATGCTCTCGCGCGGCCAGCCGACCCGCTTGCCGAGCACCAGCACCAGCGCGAGGGCCGCGGCACCGGCGTTGATGTGCACGGCGGTACCACCGGCGAAGTCGAGCGCGCCGATGTCGCCGCCGATCAGCCCGCCGCCCCAGACCATGTGGGCGACCGGGAAGTAGACCAGGGTGGCCCAGCCGAACGCGAACAGCAGCCAGCCGGCGAACTTCGCCCGGTCGGACAGCGCGCCGCTGATCAGCGCCACGGTGATGATCGCGAACATCATCTGGAAGGCGATGAAGACGTAGATCGGGATGCCCGTCTCGCCCCACAGGTCGTTCTCGCCGACGAAGGTCTTGGTGCCCAGGTACTGACCCAGGTCACCCCAGAACTTGCCGCCCTCGCCGAAGGCGACGGTGAAGCCGTAGAAAAGCCACAGGATGCTGACGAGCCCGATGGACGAGAAGCTCATCATCATCATGTTCAGAACGCCCTTGGACCGGTTCAGGCCGCCGTAGAACAGCGCGAGACCGGGGGTCATGAGCAGCACGAGGGCAGTCGAGACAAGCAACCAGGCAGTGTTCCCGGTGTCGATCTCCACGCTGCCTCCTCTCGTTGTCGTATTCCTCCCTCCGACTGAAGACCTGGCAGCATCGCCCGTCAGCCGGTTGCGCGGAAGCTTTGTCGCCGGCTGTTTCCTTCAGCGACACCGCGCGATTTCCGACGCGTGACGGGTTGTTTCCGGCGTGTGAAGAACGCCGATCTTGCTCAGCGGAGCGCGGCCTCCAGCTGGTGCCGCTCGTAGTCGAGCAGCCGCAGGTCGCGCATGGGACGACGCAGGTGACCCTTGTGGACGATCCGGACGAACGCCGGCTCACCGGCCGCGGCCATCCGCCGGATGCCCTCGACGTGGTCGACGATGCGCTTGCGGATGGTCCGGATGAGGCGGTGCCGGTCGCGCGGGATCAGCCCGTACGCGTCGGCGAACAGCCGCAGCCGGCGCGCCCGGTCCGGGTGCTTCCAGCCGAGCGTTATCGAGTCGCGGTCGGAGAAGATCGGCACCCAGGTCCAGGCCGCGTACGCCACGTCGTAGATGCGGGCACCCGGCGAGGCGAGGTCGAAGTCGATCAGACCCAGCGTGCCGTCCGGCCGCCAGATCACGTTGTGCGGCGCGGCGTCGTGATGGCAGATGACCTCGGTGTCCGGCGGGGGCGGCCCGAACGAGCGCCAGACCGCGCCGGGCGGCGGGGTGAAGCCGTATTGCGCGTCGTGGAACATCCGCAGCATGGTGGCCACCGTGACCAGGGCCTCGTCGGTCACCCAGTGCGGGGCCAGCGGGTACTCCCCGCACTCCCCCTCCAGGTACGACAGGACCTCCCGGTTGCGCTCGTCCATGCCGAGCGCCCGGGGAGCGCCGGTGAAGCCGACGTACTCCAGGTGGCGCAGCAGCGCGTGCACGGAGGGCGTCCACGGGCCGGCGTTGCGCCGGACCGTGTCTCCCACACGGACCACGGTGCTCACGTTCCCGCCGTGCAGCGGGATCTCCTGCGAAGTCACGTACGGTCTCCCGAGGCGTGGCGACGGGTGGCTGGGGTCGCGCCACCCCGCGTAGGCGCGATCGTCAGTCGTCACGGGAGAGGCTACGCGTCCCGGGCGAGCGGCTCGGTGCCGAGCAGCGCGTCGACGAACTGTGCCGGGTCGAACGGGGCGAGGTCGTCCTTGCCCTCGCCGAGGCCGACGAGCTTGACCGGGATGCCGAGCTTGCGCTGCACGGCGATCACGATGCCGCCCTTCGCCGTGCCGTCGAGCTTGGTCAGCACCACGCCGGTGACGTTCACCGCCTCGGTGAAGACCCGCGCCTGCTCCAGCCCGTTCTGGCCGGTGGTGGCGTCGAGGATCAGCAGTGTCTCGTCGATCGGGCCGTGCTTCTCCACCACCCGCTTGACCTTGCCCAGCTCGTCCATCAGGCCGACCTTGTTCTGCAGCCGGCCGGCGGTGTCGATGAGCACCGTGTCCACGCCGGTGTCGATGCCGCGCTTGACCGCGTCGAACGCGACGCTCGCCGGGTCGGCGGCCTCGGGCCCGCGGACCGTCTCGGCGCCCACCCGGCCGCCCCAGGTCTCCAGCTGGTCGGCGGCGGCGGCCCGGAACGTGTCGGCCGCGCCGAGCAGCACGCTGCGGCCGTCCGCGACGAGCACCCGCGCGATCTTGCCGCAGGTGGTGGTCTTGCCGGCGCCGTTGACGCCGACCACGAGCACCACCGCCGGGACGCCCTCCTTCGGCGCGGTGCGCAGCGAGCGGTCCAGCGTCGGGTCGAGCGCGTTCACCAGCTCGGCGGCGAGCAGCGCCCGCAGTTCGTCACCGGTACGGGTGCCGAGCACCCGGGTCCGCTCGCGCAGCCGGTCGACGATCTCCCGGGTGGCGTCGATGCCGACGTCGGCGGTGATCAGGCTGTCCTCGATCTCCTCCCAGGTGTCCTCGTCCAGCCGGTCGCGGCTGAGCAGGCCGAGCAGGCCCTTGCCGAAGACGTTCTGCGAGCGGGACAGCCGCGACCGCAGCCGGACCAGCCGGCCGGCGGTCGGCTCCGGCACCTCGACCGGGGGCGCCTCGACCGGAGGGGCGGGCGGCGCCTCGACCACCACGCCGGTGGTGAGTTCCGCCTCCGGGGCCTCGACCGGCGGGCCGGCCAGGTCCTCCTCCGTCCGGGTGTCGACCTCCGTGCGCGGCAGCGGCGGCTGCGGGCGCCGGCGCAGCCGGGGCACCACGAGGCTCAGGCCGCCGATGATCAGCACGCCGAGCAGGGCGAGAGCGACGAGGAGGTATTCCGTCATGCCCGAAATCCTGTCAGATGGCGGCGACGGCGTCCCACTCACCGCCTCGGCACGCGAACAACCTGCGGGTACGCTCGCACCGGAAGGCGTACCGCAACCGCCGGCCGGGTAGGGAACAGCCGAAACGATCTTGTCGGAGGTGGATGTCGTGCCCGGTTCCCGCCTGCTCATCGGCCCGTTGCTGCGCCGGGTCGTCGACACGCGGGCGACCGTCTGGGTGGAGACCAGCTCGCCCGCCGTGGTCACCGTCCGCACGGCCGACGGCGCCACCGGCAGCGCGCCCACCTTCTCCGCGTACGACCACCACTACGCGATCGTCGTGGTGACCGGGCTCACCCCGGACAGCGCCACGACGTACGAGGTGCTGATCGACGACGAGGTGGCGTGGCCGCTGCCGGACTCGTCGTTCCCGCCCAGCGTGATCCGGACCCGCGCGCTCGACGACGCCGACCAGCCGGTGCGCCTGCTGTTCGGCTCCTGCCGGGAGACCACCCAGCACTCCACCGCGCGCAAGCTGCCGCCGGACGCGCTGGACGCGTACGCCCGGCGGGTGATGGCCGCGCCCGAGCAGGCCGTGCTGCCCGACCTGCTGGTGCTGCTCGGCGACCAGGTGTACGCGGACGAGACCTCGCCCACCGTGCGGCGGCTGCTCAAGCGGCGCCGGAAGCGGCCGAAGGACGCCCCGGCGACGCAGGTGGTCAGCTTCGACGAGTACACGAAGCTCTATCTGGAGTCGTGGCGCGACCCGGAGATCCGCTGGCTGCTCTCCACCGTGCCGAGCGTGATGATCTTCGACGACCACGAGGTGATCGACGACTGGAACACCTCGCAGTCGTGGCGCGCGGACATGCGCGAGCAGCCGTGGTGGGCCGAGCGGATCCGCAGCGGCCTCGCCTCCTACTGGGTCTACCAGCACCTGGGCAACCTGAGCCCGGACGAGATCGCCGCCGACCCGGTGTACGCGAAGGTGATCGCCGCCGAGGACGCCACCGGTGTGCTGCACGAGTTCGGCGAGCGGGTCGACAAGGAGGCCGACCTGGCGCACGACACCGAGCGCTGGCGGGCCGTGCAGTACCAGTGGAGCTACGCGCTGGACCTGGGCCGCACCCGCCTGGTCATGCTGGACAACCGGTCCAGCCGGGTGCTGCTGCCCGGCAGCCGGGCGATGCTGCCGCCGGGCGAGTGGTCGTGGTTCCTCGACCAGGCGCACGGCGAGTACGACCATCTGGTGGTGGGCAGCTCGCTGCCGTGGCTGCTGCCGCCGGGTATCCACCACGTCGAGGCGTGGAACGAGCGCCTGGCCGACTCCAGCCGGCAGTGGGTGGCCCGGCTCTCCGAGCAGATCCGCCGGGCCCTGGACCTGGAGCACTGGGCGGCGTTCCGGCGCTCGTTCGAGGCGCTGGGCGAGCTGTTCGCGCGGCTGGGCAGCGGCACCGCGCCGCGCACCGGGGCGCGGGTGGGCGCCGGGCCGGCGTACGCGCGACCGGCGTCGATCAGCGTGCTCTCCGGCGACGTGCACCACTCGTACGTGGCGCGGGCCCGCTTCGCCGACCGCGACGTCCGCACGCCCGTGCACCAGCTCACCTGTTCGCCGATCCACAACCAGGTGCCCGCCGGCATGCGACCGCTGATGACGCTGGGCTGGAATCCGGGGCCGGCCGGGGCAACCCGGGCGCTGGCGCGTTCGGCCGGGGTACGCCGCCCGCCGGTGCGCTGGCGGAAGCTGGCCGGGCCCTATTTCGGCAACGCGGTGGCCACGCTGACCCACCAGGGGCGCAAGGCGGCCGTGGTGATCGAGGGCACGACCAGCGACGGCGAGCTGCGGCCGGTGGCGCACCAGCAACTCAGCGACGGGGACTGAGTACCCTCTGAGCGTGGACGAGACGCTGCGCGCCGTGGAGCACGAGTTGACCGCGTTGCTGCGCAGGGGCCGGGCGTTGTCCTGGGAGATCGCCCGCGAGGTCCACCCGAATCTGGAGCCCAACGCGTACGGCCTGCTGCTCTGGCTGCGCCGCTCCGGCTCGATCCGGCTCACCGACCTGGCCGCGAAGCTGGGCATCGGCAAGGGCACGCTCAGCCGCCAGATCGGCGGTCTGGAGGCGCTGGGCCTGGTCCGCCGCGACCCGGACCCGACCGACCGGCGGGCGGCCCAGCTCAGCCTGACCGACGAGGGCACCCGGCGGTTCGACGCGGCCCGGGCGGCCCGACTCGGACAGATACGACGTTCGCTGGAAAGCTGGCCGCAAGAGGACGTGGCGGCCTTCGCCCGGCTGATGCACCGCTTCAACGAGTCGTTCTAGCCCTCGGCGGGAGGGAACAATCCCGGCCCGGCCCTGGTTGTTGCTCAAGGCAACGACTTCGGTTGCCCGAGGCAACCTTCTCCCCACACGGAGGCAACCCACGATGACCCAGGCGACCGCGCCCGTGCGGGCGACCGCCGTCGACATGTCCCACCGGCAGATCCTGGAGGCACTCTCCGGCCTGCTGCTGGGCATGTTCGTCGCGATCCTCTCCTCCACAGTCGTCTCCAACGCGCTGCCACGGATCATCACCGACCTGCGCGGCGGCCAGTCCGCGTACACCTGGGTGGTCACCTCGACGCTGCTCGCGACCACCGCGACCACGCCCATCTGGGGCAAGCTGTCCGACCTGTTCAGCAAGAAGCTGCTGGTCCAGATCTCCCTGGTGGTGTTCGTGCTGGGCTCGGTGCTCGCCGGGCAGGCACAGACCACAGGCGAGCTGATCGCCTGCCGGGTGGTGCAGGGCGTCGGCGCGGGCGGCCTCACCGCCCTCGCCCAGGTGATCATGGCGACGATGATCGCCCCGCGCGAGCGCGGCCGGTACAGCGGCTACCTCGGCGCGGTGATGGCAGTCGGCACCATCGGCGGCCCGCTGATCGGCGGCGTGATCGTGGACACCTCCTGGCTCGGCTGGCGCTGGTGCTTCTACGTCGGCGTGCCGTTCGCCGTGCTCGCACTGATCGTGCTCCAGCGGACGCTGCGCCTGCCGGTGGTCAAGCGCGAGGTGAAGATCGACTGGTGGGGCGCCACGCTCATCACCGCAGCCGTCTCGCTGCTGCTGGTCTGGATCACCCTGGCCGGTGACCGGTACGACTGGATCTCCTGGACCAGCGGCGCGATGGTGGCCGGTGCGGCGGTGCTCGGCGTGCTCGCCGCCCGGGTCGAGACGCGTGCCGCGGAGCCGATGATCCCGCCGCACCTGTTCCGCAACCGCACCATCACGCTCGCCGTGATCGCCAGCATCGCGGTCGGCGTCGGCATGTTCGGCGCCTCGGTGTTCCTCGGGCAGTACTTCCAGATCAGCCGCGGCGCCAGCCCGACCATGTCCGGCCTGATGACGCTGCCCATGATCGGCGGCCTGCTGGTCTCCTCGACGGTGGTCGGCCGGATCATCACCAGCACCGGCCGCTGGAAGAGCTGGCTGGTCATCGGCTCGGTGCTGCTCACCGCCGGCTTCGCGCTGATGGGCACCATGCGCGCGGACACCCCGTACTGGCGTCTCGCCGTGTTCATGGCGCTGATCGGCCTCGGCGTCGGCATGAGCATGCAGAACCTGGTGCTCGCCGTGCAGAACACGGTCCGCCCGGACGAGCTGGGCGCCGCCAGCTCGGTGGTGGCGTTCTTCCGCAGCCTCGGCGGCGCGATCGGCGTGAGCGCGCTCGGCGCGGTGCTCGGACACCGGGTCACCGGCTACCTGGCCGACGGCCTGAGCCGCCTCGGCGTCCCGGCCTCCGGGTCCGGTGGCGGCGGGCTGCCGGACGTGCACACGCTCCCCGGCCCGGTCCGCACTGTGGTCGAGGCCGCGTACGGGCACGCCGCCGGTGACATCTTCCTGGCCGCCGCCCCGTTCGGGCTGCTCGCCCTGATCGCCGTGGTCCTCATCCGGGAGGTGCCGCTGCGCCGCAGCAACGCCGAGCCGGTCCCCGCCGTGCGGGAGACGGCCGAGGCCGTCCCGGCCGGAACGAAGGACTGACGATGGACGCCGCGGAACGCGAACGGTACGGCCCGCGGACCCGTCCGCTGCCCTACGAACGGGGTACGGACGGGCCACGGGTGGTGCTCGTCGGCGTGGACGGCAGCCGCACCTCGATGCGTGCCGCCGCGTACGCCGCCGGACTGGCCCGGCGGCAGGGCGCCACGCTCGTGGCGGTGTTCGTCAGCTCGCCGGCCACCTACAGCGCGATGCTCTCCGGCGTGGTGGCCGGGGCGGTCCAGCAGACCCACGACGAGCTGGCCGACGAGCTGCGCGCCGAGTGCCGGCGCGGGGCCGAGGAACTGGACCTGCCGGTGACGTTCCTGTGCCGGCGCGGCGACGCCTACACCGAGCTGTGCCGGGCCGCCGACGAGCACCGGGCCGACATGGTGGTGGTCGGCTCGTCCGAGCAGGCCGGGCACAAGCTGGTCGGCTCGGTCGCCACCCGGCTGGTGCGTACCGGCCGCTGGCCCGTCATCGTGGTGCCCTGAGGGTGTAAGGAAGGGCCCCCCGTTAACGCCTCGCGTTGTACAGGGGGCCCCTCTTAACATCTGCGCCCATGACCTGGACCGTTCCTGAGATCGACCGCCGCCACGAGCCCTACGTCGCCGACGAGCGCACCATGCTCGAAGGCTGGCTCGACCACCATCGCGACACCCTGGTGCACAAATGTGCCGGGCTGACCGCCGAGCAACTGCGTACCCGAAGCGTGGAGCCCTCCGGGCTGACGCTGCTCGGCCTCGTCCGGCACATGGCCGACGTGGAGCGCTGGTGGTTCCGCGTCCGCGCCACCGGCCAGGAGCTGCCCGACCTCTACGACTACGACGCCGACCCGGACGCGGACCTCAACCATGTCGCCGACGCCGACCCGGCCGAGGCGTTCGCCACGCTGCGCGCCGAGATCGAGGCGGCCCGGGCGGCAGTGGCCGGCCTGCCGCTGGAGCACACCTTCCACCACCGCCGGGGCGACGCCACGCACGAGATCAGCCTCCGCTGGGTGTACGTCCACATGATCGAGGAGTACGCCCGGCACAACGGCCACGCCGACCTGATCCGGGAACGCATCGACGGCGTCACCGGCGCCTGACCCGGCTCAGTACGCCAGGGCCGCCCGCAGGTAGCGCAGGTCGGCCGGGCCGCTCCACCGGTGCGCGGACAGGCCGGCCACCCGGGCGCCCGCCACCGCGCGGTCCTCGTCGTCGACGAACAGCACCCGCCCCGGCGGCGTCCCCAGCGCCTCGCAGGCGGCCTGGAAGTACTCCTTGGCCGGCTTGTGCACCCCGACGACCGAGGAGTTCACGATCACGTCCAGCTCGCCGGTCAGGTCCAGCGCGGCCAGGTCGGCGTCGAGCAGGTCGGTGGCGTTCGTGCCCAGCCCGACCCGGATGCCGCCCGCCCGCACCTCGCGGATGAACGCCAGCACGTCCGGGTCGACCTCGCCGCGGTAGCTCTGCCACTCCTGGACCGCGGCGCGGGCCCGGTCCGCGCCGACCACGGGGGTCAGCGCGTCGGCCACGCTCACCATCCACTGGGCGTGGCTGACCTGGCCGGTCAGCACCGGCTGGAGCAGCCCCCAGGACATCGCGATCTCACCGAGGACCCCCTCGGTCAGCCCGTACTCCCGCTCGACGCCGGCGGCCACCGCCGGATCCCAGCGGCGCAGCACGCCGTCGAAGTCCACCAGGAGCGCCGTGGCGCGTTCCCGACTCACTCGCTCGTCACCTGTTCCTCGTCGTCGGCCCGGTTGAGCCGCTGGCTGATCACCTGGGTCACGCCGGCGCGCATGGTCACCCCGTAGAGCGCGTCGGCGATCTCCATGGTCCGCTTCTGGTGCGTGATCACGATCAGCTGGCTCTTCTCCCGCAACTGTGCCAGCAGCGTGATCAGGCGGCCCAGGTTCACGTCGTCGAGCGCCGCCTCCACCTCGTCCATGATGTAGAACGGGCTGGGCCGAGCGCGGAAGATCGCCACGAGCATCGCCACCGCGGTGAGCGACCGCTCCCCGCCGGAGAGCAGCGAGAGCCGCTTGATCTTCTTGCCCGGCGGACGGGCCTCGACCTCGACACCGGTGGTGAGCAGGTCCTCCGGGTCGGTGAGCACCAGCCGGCCCTCGCCGCCGGGGAACAGCACCGTGAAGACCTGCTCGAACTCCCGGGCCGTGTCCTCGAACGCGCTGGCGAAGACCTCGAGGATCCGGTCGTCCACGTCCTTGACCACGGTGAGCAGGTCGCGCCGGGTCGCCTTGAGATCCTCCAGCTGCTCGGAGAGGAACTTGAAGCGCTCCTCCAGCGCGGCGAACTCCTCCAGCGCCAGCGGGTTCACCTTGCCCAGCAGGGCGAGTTCCCGCTCCGCCTTCGCGGCCCGCTTCTCCTGCACCGGGCGCTCGTAGCGCACCGGGTCCGGCACCGGACGGCCGTCTTTCTCGGCCAGCGCCACGTCCGCGTCGGTGGGCGGGACCGGCCGGTCCGGGCCGTACTCGGCGACGAGCGTGGCCACGTCGAGGCCGAAGTCCTCGGCGGCCTTCGCCTCCAACTGCTCGATGCGCATCCGCTGCTCGGCGCGGGCCACCTCGTCACGGTGCACCTGGCTGGTGAGCCGTTCCAGCTCGGCGGCGAGGCGCTTGGCCGCGCCGCGTACCTCGGACAGCTCGGCCTCGCGGGCGGCGCGTTCGCGGGCGACGGCGTCGCGGTGCTCCTCGGCCCGGGCGATCGAGACGGTGAGCCGGCTCAGCGCCTCCCGGGCGCCGCCGACCACGGCCCGGGCGATCTGGGCCCCGCGGGTGCGGGCCGCGCGGCG
>NZ_JBEZMS010000053.1:0-30592 GCF_040652815.1 Micromonospora sp. NPDC048169 | reverse complement strand
GCCGGATCGACGAAGAGTCACCCAAGTGATCATCGATGCCGAACCCTAACGGCAACCAGCCGAACCGATCACCACACACATAGAAGCGTCTTGCACTTTCCGCCCCGGCGAAGCACACGAAAGCCCCGCCCGAGTGGCCGCAAGTGCAAGATCGACGGCGAGGCCGGGCGGGGGTCAGGGAGTGAGGCGCAGACCTACGCCTCGCACGGCGTGGATCTCGGCGGGAGCGTCGAGGCGGCCCAGCTTGCGGCGGAGGCGGCGGACCACCGAGTGCATGTCCGAGCGCCGCCCGAGGTGGTCGTTGCCCCAGACCGCGCGGTGCAGCCGGGCGTACGTCCACACCTGGCCGGGCGTGCCGGTGAGGCAGACCAGCAGGTCGTGCTCCAGCGGCGTCAACCCGATCTCCCGCTCCCGCCAGCGCAGCACCCGCCGGTCGGAGTCGACAGCGAGCTCCCGCCGGGGCGGCTCGGCCGGCGCTTCGTCACCCACGGGCGGGTGCGGCACGACGGTGAGCGCGGGCCGGCGTACCAGGTCGAGGAAGCGGCGGGCCTGATGGGCGCTGGACACGATCAGGAACGACTCAGTGCCGCCGAGCAGTTGGGCGAGCTGCCGGCGCTCGGCCGACGAGGTCGCGATGCCGATGACCAAGGACGGAAGCCCTGTCATCCGTTCCCACCTTTCCGGCAGGCTGAACCGCAACGCCGGGCGGTCGCCAGGCAGACGTCGCGGGGGCACCTGGCTTGCGGAGTTCGACCCGAGGGGTGCGGGAGCTGCGGTTTCGTGAGGCTTCGGGGTGAACTACCGGGATCATATAGCCGAGCACCGATGATTGGTATAGCAGTTAACGTCTATGTAACTGCGTGCGACAAGGCGGTCGAGGCAAATCGCGCCGACGCGCGCGTACCGATGAGAGCGGGGACGTACGGCGGTCCAACGCCTGTGATCACCCACCTGCTCCGCCTGGCCGACGGGACGCCGACCCGCGCGGAGATCACGGCCCGCTGCGCCGAACTGGCCGAGGCGCTGCGCGACCGCGACCGGGGCGTGGTGGTGTGCGACGTGTCCGCGGTGACCGCACCCGACCTCGTCACGGTCGAGGTGCTGGCGCGGCTGCGCCTGACCGCCCGGCGGCTCGGCTGGCGGCTCGAGGTACGCGGCGCGTGCGCGGGCCTACGCGAACTGGCCGGCCTGCTCGGGCTGGCCGGCGCCCTCCTCCAGCCGGGCGGGCAGCCCGAACAGCGGGAACAGCCGGTCGACGTCGTGGAAGTTGTTGAGCGACGTGATCCGCCCCCCGGAGACGCCGATCACGATCAACGCCCACGGCACGTGACCTGAGCCGTCGGGGTCGCACCGGTACTGGCCGAACGCGGGCATCCCGTTGGCGGCCGTCGGCACCAGTCGGGAACCGCGGCAGGCGCTGCCAGTGCCGGCCATCCACGCGGCGATGTGCGCGGAGCCGCGCAGCCACAGCGGCAGCGGCGGCATCGACAGCGTCGCGTCCTCGTGCAGCAACGCGGTGAGCGCCGCCAGGTCGTACGCCTCGAAGGCCCGCACGTAGCGGGCGAGCAGCGCCTGCTGCTCGCTGTCGAGCGGACGGCGCACCTCGGTCTCGGTGTCGGCCGAGGCGATCGTGGCGCGCGCCCGTTGCAGCGCGCTGTTGACGCTCGCCACCGACGTGTCCAGCAGTTCGGCGGTCTCCTGGGCCGACCAGGCCAGCACCTCGCGCAGGATCAGCACGGCCCGCTGCTTCGGCGGCAGGTGCTGCAACGCCGCGACGAACGCCAGCCGGACCGACTCCCGGCCGGCGACCACCTCGGCCGGGTCGGCGACCTCGGGCAGCACCCGGTCGTCGGGCGCCGGACCGAACCAGATCTGCTCCGGGCGCGGCTCGCCGGGATGGGTGGCGGTGCCGACGCCCGCCGGACCGAGGTCCATCGGCCGGATCCGGCGCTGCGCGCTCGTGGACATGGTGAGGCAGACGTTCGTGGCGATCCGGTAGAGCCAGGTCCGCAGGGCGGACCGCCCCTCGAACTTGTCGAAATTGCGCCAGGCCCGGACGAATGTGTCCTGCACCGCGTCCTCGGCCTCGAAGGCCGAACCCAGCATCCGGTAGCAGTAGCCGGTCAACTCCGACCGGTACGCCTCGAGTTGCGCCTCGACGGGAACGCTCGCCACCTCGCTCACCTCGCCGAACCTAGCCCACATGCAGCGTCGATGCGAGCACGTTCGATCCCGCACCGATGATTCCGTGCCGCCCTCCCGGTCCACCAGCCGTCAGGTCACCACATCCGAGGAGCACCGATGACAACAGCGCAGCGCGACGAGACCCACGCCCCCGGGCGGTACGCCGACGTCAACGGCGTCCACCTGTACTACGAGACGCACGGCGCCGGCCGGCCGATGATCCTGCTGCACGGCGGCCTCACCTCGGGTGAGATGTTCGCGCCGATCCTGCCCGCGCTCACCGCGCGGCACCAGGTGACCCTGGTGGACCTCCAGGGGCACGGCCGCACCGCCGACGTGGACCGCCCGCTCGACATGGCGCTGATGGCCGACGACGTCGCCGCGCTGATCGACCACCTCGGGCTGGACCGGCCGGACGTGGTCGGCTTCTCGCTCGGCGGCGGGGTCGCCCTGCACGTCGGTTTCCGGCACCCCGAGAAGGTCGGCCGGCTGGTCGCCGCGTCCGCGCACATCCGCCGCGACGCGGTGTATCCGGAGATGCTGGCGCAGCAGGGCCAGGTCGGTGCCGGGGCCGCCGAGTTCATGAAGGAGACCCCGATGTACGAGCTGTACCAGCGGGTCGCGCCGCGGCCGGCGGACTTCCCCCGGCTGCTCGACAAGATCGGCGAGGCGATGCGGCAGGACTTCGACCTCACCGAGCAGGTGCGGGCCCTGCGGGTGCCGACGCTCGTGGTGGCCGCCGACGCGGACATGGCCCCGCCGAGCCACTTCGTCGAGGTGTTCGGGCTGCTCGACGGCGGCCGGCGCGACGGCGGCTGGGCGGGCGAGGGACGCCCGGCGGGCGGGCACGCGCTGGCGATCCTGCCCGGCCTGACCCACTACGACATCGACCAGTCGCCGCTGTTCGCCGCCGTCACCCTGGACTTCCTCGACCGGAGACGCTGACGCCGCACGTGTGCTGCCCTCCGTCCCAGGGTACCGCTACTCAAGGAACACCGGTGAGGAGGACGAGATGACCGACCCCAGGTACGCACCGATCGGGCTGGCCACCGCCGGGCAGCTGGTCCCCGACGACGGGCAGGCCGACGGCGGCGAGGTCGTCGGCGCCGACGACGCGGCGGCGGACGCCGCCCGGGCCGGCGCCGACGTGGATCTGTCCCGGGCCGACCGGGACGGCGACGGCGTTCCCGTGGGCGCCGCCGACGCCGAGGCCGACCGCAGGCGCGCGGCCGGCGAGTGACGCTCTCCGCCCCGCCACCCGTACGACGGTGGCGGGGCGGACCCGTCCTCAGCCGTCGACCGGCAGCTCCACATCGGGCAGGTGGCCGAGCGCCCGGATCGCTGTCACCGCGGCGTACCCGTCGGCCAGCCAGGCGATGTCGGTGCCGGGGACCGCGCGGACGGCGTTCTCCTCCACCGCCGTACGCACGAAGCCCTCGCCGCGCTCGGCGACCGACACCTGCACCTGCCCGAACGGCGCCAGGGTCGCCTGGCGCAGCCCGGCCACCTGATCGGCCGGCAGGTCGGGCACGTTGAGGTTGAGCACCGTGCCCGGCTCCGCGCCGGCCAGCCAGGGCAGCAGCCTCCCGGCCAGCTCGGCGGCGCTCGACCAGTGGCGGGACTCGTCGTCCACGCTGTCCAGCACCGCGATCGCCGCGCCGCCGCTCCCGGCGCTCGCCGCCGCCGGGGTGAGCACGTCGAGCGACACGGCGAGCGCGCGGATGCCGTTGTTCCCGGCGGTCAGCGCCGCGCCGACGGTGCCGGAGTGCAGCACCGCGTGGCCCGCGTTGGCGCCCCGGTTGATGCCGGACAGCAGCAGGTCCGGCACCGGCCCGAACACGCCGAGCCCGGCCAGCACCGCGACGTACGCCGGGGAGGCGGCCACCGCGTACGCGGGCACGCCGGGCAGCCCGTCCAGCTCGGTCTCGCGGAACACCAGCCGTCCGTCCTCGGTCACCGCGGACAGCGCCGCGCTCATCCCGCTCGCCTCGTGCTGCGGCGCGGCGACCACCACGTCCAGCCCGCGTTCGTACGCGGACCGGGCCAGCGCGCGGATGCCGGGGGCGTACACGCCGTCGTCGTTCGTCACCAGCACCCGGGGTCGCCGGTCAGCCGTCATCGTCGCCACCGTCCAGCGGGGTCAGCCGTACCCGGCCGGCCAGTTCGCGTACCGCCTCGTTGAGCGCGCCGGCGGCGGCGCCGACGTGCAGCGCCTCCCGCAGGTCACCGCCCCGGGCCAGCACCGCCGCCACCCCGGCGGTCATCGAGTCACCGGCGCCCCGGTGGTCGGCCAGTTCCAGCGGCGGCGCGTGCACCAGCAGCGGCTCGCCGTCCTCCGGCAGCGCCAGCGCGGGCTCCCCGGCCCGGCTGATCAGCACCGTCCGCGCGCCGCGTTCCTGGCACCGGCGGCCGGCGTCGCGCAGCGCGTCCACGCTGTCGTCCTTGGCCAGGCCGTCGTCGAGCAGTTCCTCGTGGCTGACCTTCAGCACCGTCACGCCGCCGTCGAGCACCGCCTCCAGGTACGGCCCGGACAGGTCCGCCACCACCGTCCCACCGTTGGCGCTCAGGTCGGCGGCGAGCCGGCGGTAGATGTCCGGGTCCACCACCTGCGGGTCGGCCGGCCCGCTGAGCACGCTGACCGGCGCGCGCAGCCCTTCGGTGAGCGTCACCGTGTACAGCTCGTCGATGTCGTGCCGCACCATGGGCGCGCCCGGGTGCTCGGCGATCTCGGTCCGCTCGCCGTCGCGTCGGTCGTGCACGTACCAGCCGGTGCCGGACTCCCGCCGCACCACCCGTACCGTGACGTCCTCGTCTTCGAGCAGCTTGCGGACCGCGTCGCCGACCTCGCCGCCCAGGCCCACACACATCGTGACCGGCACGCCGAGCGCGGCGATCATCCGGGTCTGCCACACCCCCTGCCCACCGGGGTGCAGATGCAGCTCGGGCGCGTCGCCCTGCTGCTCGATCGTCACCGTCAACAGCGGCGCCGGGGCGAACACCATCACCTTCTGATCCATCCGCCAGTGTTGCCCGCGGACCGGCCCCGGTAATCCCCCAGGTCAGCGCGGGCGCGCGGCGGCACGGCGGCGCCGCAGGTACGGCAGCGCGAACAGGTAGAGACCGCTGATCAGGAGCAGGGCGAGCGGCAGCAGCGGCACGTAGGAGACCCACACGATCGGGTCCTTCTGCGCCAGCGCCACGAACGTGACCACGACGGTCACGGTGAAGGCGACGGAGAACCAGCGGTGCAACTGGCGGATGCGCGTGTCCATGGGTGACGACCTCCGGGCGATGGCCTCCCCGGCGGGGTGGCCCGTGCCGGAAACGCTAGGTCCGGGCACCCGCCCGGGGCTTCTCGATTCCTGACCGGTCGACGCCGCGCCGTTGGAGCGCTGCTCGGGCGGCTCCGGCGTCAGGCGGCGGCAAGGGCGAGATCGGCCACCTCGGCGGCGCAGCCCCACGACAGCGTCACCCCCGCACCGCCGTGCCCGTACGCGTGCACCAGCCGCCCGTCCGCCGGGTCCACCTCGACCCGGGGGCCGCCGCGCCGGACCGGCCGCAGACCGATCCGCTCCCCCAGCACCGGCGCCTCAGCGAGCTGCGGCACCAGCGCCACGCACCGGCGCCGGATCGCCGCCGCCTCCTCCGGGTCGGGGCCGGTGTGCGCGACCCCCTCGTCGTAGGTGCCGCCGAGCACCACGTCGTGCCGGCGCGGATGCACGTACGTGACACCGGCCGGGTCGTCCTCGTCGCGTACCGAGACGTCCAGGCCGGGGTTGGCCACCAGCAGGACGTGCCCGCGCGCCGGGTACACGGCCGGGTCGGCGGCGAGCCGTCCGGCGGCCAGGCCGGTCGCGTTCACCACCACCGGCGCGAACTCGTACGCCTCGGCGAGCGTGCCCAGCGCGCGGCGGACGACCCGGCCGCCGCCTGCCTCCAGGCGCTGCCGCAGCCAGGTGAGGTAGCTGGTCATCTCCACCGACGGGGCGGTGAACCGCAGCAGCGCGGTGTACGGCGGCTCCGCCGGCTCGGCCGTCAGGTCGCCGCAGGCGTCGGCCCACCAGGGCGGCCCGGTGTAGGGGTGGCGCAGCCACATCCGGGTGGGCCGGTCGACCACTCCCGGCACGCCGTCGGCCGCCTGGCGGCGCAGCTCGGCGTGGGTGTCGCGGGCCCAGCGCAGCACCCGGGGATCCTCCTGCGTGTGGCTCGGGTACCAGACCGCGGCGGCCACCGCCGACACCGTGTCGGCCGGGTCGTGGGCGGTCAGCACGGTGACCCGCGCGCCGCGCCCCTGGAGCGTCAGCGCTGTCGTCATCCCGATCACGCCACCGCCGGCCACCACCACGTCCGCCTTCGTCATGACGCCATGATGGCGCAGATCCCGGACGGACCTCGATCAGAAGAGAGGTAGTGGAATGCCCTCCGAACTCGCGCGACTTCTCGACGAACTCCGCGCCGACCTGACCGCCGACGAGCCGGCCTCTCTCGCGTACGCGCGAATCGGCGCCCCGGCCGACGCGGGTGACGTGCCGGCGGAGCTGCCGGCGGCCCTGCGTGAGCTGCTGCTGGCCGCCGACGGCCTGCGGGCCGGCGCGTTCGAGCTGGTCTCGGTCGACCGGCTCGCCGACGTGCGGTACTTCCTCGACCACGCGCCCGGCTTCTCCCCCGTCTCCCGGGACAAGAATGACTGGCTGGTCTTCGCCACGTGCCGTGACGAGCCGATCTTCCTGGAGCGTGCGACCGGCTCGGTGTGGTACTTCCCGCCGACCGGCACCGAGTGGTTCATGGCCGACGCGTTCGAGGAGCTGGCACCCGGCCTCGACTCGTTCGTGCACTACTACGTGCTCGGTCCCGGCTACGCCGAGCTGGTCACCGACGACGACGGGTGGTATGCGTTCCTGCACCGGCAGGGCCTGCTCGACGACGCGGACGAGGACGAGCCGGGCGAGGACGACGGGGACGAGGCGCCGCCGTGACCGGAAGCCGCTGATCGAGCCGGGGCCGGCCGCCTGACGTCAACCGGCCTCCGCCGGCGCGGGCACCGCCGGTGCGGCGCGGTCCGCGCCGGTCAGGCCGGCGACGAGCAGCAGGTACGCGGCCAGCTCGACCACCGCCGTGAGGGCCGGCACGGGCTGCGGCAGCGTCCGGGTGGGTGTGATGGCGTACCAGGCGAACAGGGCGGTGCCGTCGGCCGAACCGGGCAGGCGCAGGGCCTCGATGCCCGCGTCGAGCAGCGGCAACGCGAGCACCGCCAGCAGCGCCGCGCCGGTCGCGGCGAGCCGCCGGCCCCGCCCGGCCAGCAGCACGGCGAGCCCCAGCGCGGCGAGCGCGAGCGCCAGCGGCGGCAGCACCGCGAGGACGAGCGCCGGCACGACATCGGCCTGGTCGTGGTATCCACGGCCTTCCACCCGGGTCAGCGTGGTCACGGTGTGCGTCTCCACGATCCGGGTGCCGGCGGCGACGGCGAGGCCGATGTCGGCGGCGCGGACGGCCGCGTACCCGACGACGGGCGCGGCGGCGACCGCCGCGGCGATCAGGTGCCGGCGCCGCCCCCGGCCCCGGAACGCGACCAGCAGCACCGCCACCGCGGCCAGCGCCGCCCAGCTGCCGGCGAGCGTGACGTCGAAGCCGGCCGTACTGTCGAAGACGTTGTCGCCGCTGCCGTAGACCACCCAGCCGGTGTCCGCGGCACCCGGTTCGGCCGGCATGGTGCGGACCGCGTCCACGATCAGCGGCGCGAGCGCCACCGGCACCGCCCAGCGCGGGGGCGGCAGTCCGGCGGCGACGGCGTACGCCAGCAGCAGCGCCAGGCTCAGCACCTCGGCGCCGCGCCAGAGCGGAGCGGCCGTCAGGACGCCGACGACGTGGGCGACGGCGCACACCGTCGCGAGGATCAGCAGCAGCCGGGCGCGACGCACCGGCGGATCCTTTCACGACGGACCGACCGGCCGCCGTCCCGCGCTCGTCAGCTCCCGGCCGGCACCTGGTCCCTGATGTCGTCGTAGCCGACCGCGCCCGGCGCCGGGGCCGGGGTGTAGATCACCCGGAGCACGCCGGTCGGGTACGCCTCGGTCGCGGCCACCCGCAGGTGGTACGGCGCATCGCCCTCGTCGAACAGCCGGCGGCCCTTGCGGGCGGCGACCGGGTGCACCAGCAGCCGCAGTTCGTCCACCAGGCCGGCGGCGAGCAGCTGCCGCACCACCGAGATCGACCCGGGGATGAGGATGCCCTTGATGCCGGTGTCGGCCTTGAGCGCCCGCACGGCGTCGATCAGATCACCCTGGATCACCTCGGAGTTGCGCCAGGAGAATTCCAGCGGCTGGCGCGAGACGACCACCTTGCGCATGTCGCCGAGCTGCTTGGCGAACGGCGCGTCCTCACCGCCGGCGGCTTCCCGGTCCGGCCAGGCGCCGGCGAAGCTGTCGTACGTCTCGCGCCCGATCAGCAGCACGTCGGAGGTGTCGTAGTCCTCGGTGACGGCGCGGCCCATGTTGTCGTCGAAGTACGGGAAGTGCCAGTCGGGGTCGATCTCGGCGACGCCGTCGGCCGAGATGAACAGCGTGGAGATCACAGTGGCCATCGCGGTGCTCCTTGCCTGTCTGTCCAGGATGTCGACGGTTGGACCGCCGGGGCGGCGCGAACTCATCGCACCCGCTGTCGATTCTGCTGCCGAAACCCGATGGCCGGTCGCGGCACGCCGCCGGTTGTGGGTGCCGGCCGAGGAACTGGACGAGTTCAACCGGCACATCGTCGGACCGATCGAGGTGGTGCACGAGTTCCGGCCGGAGCGGACGGCCTGACCGGCGCCCGGGCGGGCTGTCGCACCCGCCCGCCCGGTGCCGTGGCCGGTCAGCCCGGGGTGAGCACGCAGAACTCGTTGCCCTCCGGGTCGACGAGCACCCGCCAGTGGGGGTCGGCCCCGCCCAGGTCCGCGTCGCTGGCGCCGAGCGACCGCAGGCGCGCGGTCTCGGCGTCCAGGTCGTCCGACGGGTACGGGCGGACATCGAGGTGGACGCGGTTCCATCCGGTCTTCGCGTCGGCGGTGCGGACGAACCGCAGGTACGGTCCGACGCCCTTCGCCGAGCGCAGCACCGCCTCCCGGTCGGTGACCTCGTGCACCGTCCAGTCGGTGGCCCGGCCCCAGAAGCCGGCCATGGCTCGCGGGTCGGCGCAGTCGACCACCACCGCGCCGATCGGCCCGGTGCCGGCGTACCGCGCGTCCGGCTCCCGTACGCAGAACTCGTTGCCCTCCGGGTCGGCCAGGACCGTCCACGGCACGTCACCCTGGCCCACGTCGGCGGGGGTGGCGCCGAGGGCGGTCAGGCGCGCGACCAGCTGGGCGTGGTGCGCGGCCGAGGTGGTCGCGAGGTCGACGTGGACACGGTTCTTCGCCGTCTTGGGCTCGGTGGAGACGACGAGGTCGACGTAGAGGACGCGGGGGTCCGGGTACGTGAGGCCCTCGGGTTCGAGGTTCGTCACGCCGGGGGCCTCGCTGGACGTCTCCCAGCCGAGCACCTTCGCCCAGAAGCCGCCGAGCGCCACCTCGTCGTGGGCCTTCATGTTGATCTGTACGAGCCGGGTCGCCATGGCGGCGATGGTAGGTGCCGCGCCCGGTCGCCGTGGTCCCGGCAGGTGATCAGGAATCGAGAAGCGCCCGGTCAGCGCTACGCCATAGCGTTGTCGTCAGGCGGTCGGCGCCACGCGGACCGCGAGCCACGAGGGGGAACCGAGATGTCCGACGGATTCAGCGCCGAGGAGCGCGCCGCGATGAAGGAGCGCGCCGCCGAGCTGCGTGCCGAGGGGAAGAAGGGCGCCAAGAAGGCCGACGACCTTCAGGCGGTGCTCGACCGCATCGCGCAGATGGCGCCGGAGGACCGCGAGCTGGCCGAGCGCGTGCACATGACGATCACGTCCGCCGCGCCGGAGCTGTCCCCGAAGACCTGGTACGGCATGCCCGCGTACGCGAACGCCGCCGGCAAGATCGTCGTGTTCTTCCAGGACGCGGGGAAGTTCAAGTACCGCTATTCGACAGTGGGCTTCCAGGAGGCGGCGAACCTCGACGACGGCGACATGTGGCCGGCGTCGTTCGCGCTGCTGCGGTGGAGCCCGGAGGTGGAGAAGAGGCTGACCGAGCTGGTGCGGGCCGCCGTGTCCTGATCGCGCCGGGCTGCTGCTCGCCGCCGCGCCCTGGCTGCTGTCCGGCGGCGTCGCGTACCCGCTCGTACGCCGGGTGGCACGCCGCCGTCGCTAGCGCTGCCAGGAGTCGAGGCCGCGAAACGCGGACCGGGCGATGTCGTCGGCCAGGCCGGGGTCGGCGCTGGTGCCCTCCCAGCCCTGGTCGTGCACGACAGTGACCGCGTCGGCGACCCGGATGACGACGATCTGGCTGGTGGCCCGGCCCTTGGCCAGGCTGCCGTCCGGGCCGGTCGCCGGCCGGCTCACGGTGACCAGCAGGGCCTCGTCCCCGGCCCCCGCCATCGGCCGGGACGTGACTGTGACGCTGCCGCCCGCGGCCGGGAACGACAGGCAGTCCGCCACCGCTCCCCGGACCCGGCGCAGGTAGTCGGCCGCGCCGGTGCCCTCGAAGGCGAAGACGGTCTGGTGCAGCGTGCCGTAGGGGACGTTCTCCGGCGGATCCTTGGGCTGCTTGTAGGTGCTCATCATCGCGGCGCTCGCGGTGACCGACCGCCCGCCGCTGCGGAACTCCTTGTCGCACAGCTCGGGCAGCGCGTCGGCGACCTCGGTCGGCTGCGCGGGGGTCTTGCGCAGCTCCGGCGGCAGGTCGGCGAACGCGGACGTCGGGATCGTCACGGGCCCGCCGCGCGGCTGTGACGCCGACGGTGTGGCGGACGTCGGGCCCGCGGCCGGCGTCGAGGTCGTGCTCGCGCCGCCGCCGTCGTTCCCGCCGCCGTCGCCGCAGGCGCCGGCGAGCAGCGTGGCGACGAGCAGGGGTACGCCAAGCATCCGCCTCCGGCGACTCGGTGTCCTCACGTCGACCTCCGTCCCGTGCCCCGTCCCGACGACGTTCCCGATGCGGCGTCACCCGAAACAGCATCGCCACTCCCCCAACGCCCGGCCCCGCTGCCGGGTTCCGGCAGGTCGGCAGGTGTTCGGCGGGCCGGTGCGGCGGTCGGTGGAACGTCACGGGTGCCATCGGCCCCGTTGCTTCCCGCAAATGGGTGTTTGCGCAAAGGAGTGTTTGCGATAGCGTTCGGGTATGCGCTCAGAACCGGACCTCGACCTCGCCTTCGCCGCTCTCGGCGACCCGGTCCGCCGGGCCCTGGTGACCCGTCTCGCCCGGGGTGAGGCCACAGTGGGCGAGCTGGCCCAGCCATTCGACCTGACGCCGCAGGCCATCTCCCATCACGTCGGCGTGCTGCGCCGCTGCGGCCTGGTCGAGCAGCGACGGGAGGGCACGCGGCGGCCGTGCCGGCTGCGCGTCGACCGGCTCACCCGGCTCGGCTCGTGGATCGACGAGCAGCGCCGCGCCTGGGACGACCGTCTCGACGCGCTGGAGACGCACCTCTCCGGCCCGGAGGCGGCCCGGTGAGAGCCCGTACCGAACGGCACGGCGACGAGCTGATCGCCCGCCGCCACCTGCCCGCCGTGCCGGACCGGGTGTGGGAGGCGTTCACCTCGCCGGCCGGCATCGCGGCGTTCTGGGGCGGCTCGCACGCCACGGTGCCGGCGGCGTCGGTGGTCGTCGACCTGCGACCGGGCGGGGAGTTCGCGCTGGACACGCACGCGCCGGACGGCCGGACCGGACGGCTGCGGTTCGTCTACGTGAGCGTCGACAGGCCGCGCGAGCTGGTGTTCGACGAGCCGGTCACCGGCCTGCGCACCACAGTCACGCTGCGGCCCGCCGGGTACGGCACCGATCTCACCGTGCACCAGCGCGAACTCCCGCCCGAGTTGCGCACCGACCAGGCGGCCGACGGGCTCGCCTCGATCCTCGACGCCCTCGCCGCCCACCTCGCGCCCCACGACGAAGGAGACAGCAGTGACCCGAGCAAGCCAGCGTGACCTGGTCGCCGAATACTTCGACGGCTTCCGGGCGAGCGACCACGAGCGGATCCTCGCCACGCTCACCGAGGACGTGGAGTGGGTCATCCACGGCCACCGCACCACCCGGGGCCGGGCGGAGTTCGACGGCGAGATCGAGAACCCGGCGTTCAGCGGCAGCCCGCGCCTCGACGTCGAGCGCGTGCACGAGGACGGGCCGGTCGTCGTGGTCACCGGCGAGGGCCGGGGCGTCAGCGTCGAGCACGGGCCGTTCCGGTTCGCCTTCAACGACCTGTTCACGTTCCGGGACGGGCTCATCGCCCGCGTCGACTCCTACGTCGTCCCGCTGCCCGGGGCGTGAGCGCCGGACGTCCTGGTGAAGGTCCGGCGGTACGCAGACGGCGAGGTCCGCATCGCGGCGGCGAAGTGGTGCCGGAACGTCACCGCCGTCTCGAACCCCACAGTCGCCGCAACCTCCTCGATCGGCGCGTTTGTCGTCTCCAGCAGCGGCAGGCTGGCCTGGACGCGCCGCTCGACGAGCCACCGGATCGGGGTGGTGCCGGTGGCCCGCGCGAAGTGCCGCAGGTAGGTGCGGGACGACATGTGCGCCCGCCCCGCCAGCCGGTCCACGGTGATCGGGGTGTTCAGGTTCGCCAGTGCCCAGGACATGCTCGCGGCGAGCCGGTCGTCCTCCGGGTCGCCGGGCACCGGCGCCTCGATGAACTGCGCCTGGCCGCCCTCGCGGTGTGGCGGTACGACAAGCCGGCGGGCGACCGCGTTGGCGATGGTCGGGCCGTGGTCGCGGCGTACCAGGTGGACGCAGAGGTCGAGACCGGCAGCGCTGCCGGCACTGGTGAGGATGTCCCCGTCGTCGACGTAGAGCACGTCCGGGTCGACGCGTACCGCCGGGTGCCGCCGGGCGAGCAGGTCGGCGTACCGCCAGTGGGTGGTGGCCCGCCGGCCGTCGAGCAGGCCCGCGCCGGCCAGGGCGAACGCGCCCGAGCAGATCGACACGATCCGGGCGCCGCGCCGGTGGGCCGCCCGGAGCGCGCCGGTGAGGGCTGGCGACGGGTCGGCGTGCACGTCGGCGACGCCCGGCACGATCAGCGTGCCGGCGGCGGCGAACGCGTCGAGGCCGTGGCCGCTGTGCAGGGTGGCGCCGCCGACCAGCCGTACCGCGCCGGGGTTCTCCGCGCAGACGGTCAGCTCGTACCAGGGCACGTCGAACTCCGGGCGGGGCAGGCCGAAGACCTCGGTGACGATGCCGGTCTCGAACACCGACATGCCCTCGTACGCGAGCACCGACACGGTGGCGCGGTTCATGGCGGGATCTTAGCGAGCGGTGTCGCTCGCGCCACTGGAGCGGCCGGTCGGCGGCCACCACGATGAGTGCCATGTCGAACGTCCTGCGCATTCCCCCGGCCCGCCCCGCCGACGCCCTCGCCCACTTCACGGCCCGGCTCGCCTTCGAGGCCGACGTGAGCGACGTGCACGCCGACCTGGAGGCGGGCGTGACCGGCCTGGTCGTGGTCGACTCGCGCGCCCTTCCGGCGTGGCGGCAGGGGCACATCCCCGGCGCCGTGCACCTGCCCACCACCGAGATCGCCGCGCGGGCGGGCGAGCTGGTCCCGCCGGACGCCACAGTGGTCACCTACTGCTGGGGGCCGGGCTGCGACGGCGCCACCCGCGCGGCGATGGAGTTCGCCCGGCTCGGCCGTCCGGTCAAGGAGATGATCGGCGGGTACGAGTACTGGGTGCGGGAGGGCTTCCCGGTACGCACCGAGGCGGGGCTCGTGCGGCGGCCCGCCGACGCCCTCACCGCCCCGGCCGGCGCGTCGTGCGGCTGCTGAGGCGTGTCGGTTCCGTACAAGACGGCAGGTGGCGGCCGTTCCTAGCATTGCCGCATGCGTGATCTCGTCTACACCGGATTCATGTCGCTCGACGGCGTGGTGGACTCCCCGGGCGGCGGCCCGGGCGAGGACCACCGCAGCGGCGGCTGGGTCGTCAAGGACATCGAGTTCCTGCCGGAGGCGTTCTCGCTCAAGGGCGAGGAGCTGGCGCAGACCACGGCGCTGATGTTCGGGCGACGCAGCTACGAGGCGTTCGCGCCGACCTGGCGCGACTCCGACGACCACGCCGCCTACCGGGACCTGCCGAAGTACGTGGTGTCGTCAAGCCTGCCCGAGGACGCGCTGATCGACGGCTGGGGACCGCTGACGATCCTGCGCGGCACCGCCGACGTGGCCGCGCTCAAGCAGGGCGACGGCGGCGACGTCTTCATCCACGGCAGCGCCGAACTCGCCCGCCGTCTCGCCGAGGCGGACCTGATCGACAGGTACCACCTGCTCGTCTTCCCGGTGCTGCTCGGCGCCGGCAAGGGCCTGTTCAGCCAGGCGGACCGGGACCGGCAGACGCTGCGGCTGAGCGACTCGGCCACCTACCCCAACGGCGTCGTCAAGCTGATCTACGACGTGACCCGCTGAGCCGGGTCCAGCGCGATCGCCCCACCGGCGCCCGCGCGCAGCTCACCGGCCGTCCGTCCGACGTACCGGCGCAGCGCGCGGGCCAGGTGCGGTTCGTCCACGTACCCGAAGGTGGTGACCGCGTCGGCGGGTGGGCCGCCGGCGGCCAGCAGCACGGCGGCCCGGCGCGCGCGGTCGATCTGCCGCACCGCGCCCCGGGTCAGCCCGGTCGCCGCCCGGAACCGGCGTTCGAGGGTACGCGGTGACGCCGGTGGACGGCCGCCGCGCAGCGTCTCGGTGACGAGCGGGTCGCGGACCACCACACCGGCGCGGACCAGCCGTGCCACGAGCGCCTCGGCGTCGTCCGGGCCGGGCGTGGCCCACCGGCCGCCGTCGAGCCGGAACGTCCGGCGACTCACGTCGGGCAACTCGGCGCCGCCGTCCACCAGCTCGGGCGTGGGTACGGTCCGTAGCGAGGTGCCCACCGCGAAGTCGATGCCGACGAAGGTGGCGCCCTCGGGCACCGGCGCGGTGCCGGTAGCGGTCTCGGGGCCGGAGACGGCCGCGTAGGAGCGACCGTCACGCTGCCAGAACACGAGCCCCCAGCACGGGGTCGCCACCGAGGTCATCTCGTCGACCCGATCGCTGGCGCAGGTCCACACGGTGTCGATCCAGGCCGAGTCGGACGCCCGGGTGGTGAACCGCAGCTCCACGGCAGGAGCATACGGCGCCGGTCAGCGGGCGGGGGTCTCGTCCCGGGCGGGGTAGCCGAGGATCTCCGCGAGGTCACCGGCCGCCTTCGTGTACGCGGCGTAGATGTCGTCGTCGAAGTGGTTGCGCCAGTCGCCGGACGCGCCCTTGCGGTAGTGGGAGATCCGCCCCGGGGTCTCCTTGGACTTCTTCATCTTGCTGAAGCTGTAGCGGGCCAGCAGCGCCTCCAGCTCCGGGCGCGGCAGCGTGATCCCGCAGTGCCGCATGAGCTGGTCGACCTCGTCGGCCTGCCGTTCGCCGGTCAGGTCCTCGTAGCGGAACAGCCGGAACGTCTCGGCGGCCGGCGCGACCGCCCAGGACCGCATCTGCCCGAACTGCTTCTTGTCGCGCAGCCGGTCGATGACGTAGAGCATGCCCTCCTTCTTCGGCAGGTCCTGGAGGGCCTTGCGCGCCTGCGGGATGTCGCCCATCGGGGCGTGCGAGTTGCGCAGCGAGAAGTAGCTGGACACGACCACGTCGCGGGGATCGCGGATCACGAAGAACGCGCGGTAGCCGCCGGCCTTGGGCACCGCCTCGAACCGCTTGTGGGAGAGGAAGATGGCCAGGCCGACGCGGCCGGCCGGCACCGGCGCGGTGGCCCCGCCGGCGTAGAAGCGCGGGTCGTACGGCAGCAGCCCGCAGTGGCGGTAGACGGCCGGGTCGCTGAACAACGCCTTGATCCACTGGCTGCCGGTCTTGCGGACGGTGCAGTGGAAGATGTTGGCGAATTCGCTGCGTTCCACCACCGGCACGGTGAGTCGCATGCGGGCGTTGCGCGCTTCCATCTGTGCCCGCCGGGCCGCGACGCGCATGGAATTCGGCGAATTGTGCTTGGCGAATTCGACGGCCCGTTTAATCATTGTCCAACCTCATCCGGACCCCGGCAGGGCAGGGGCAGCACGACAACTTTGCGCACGTCACGCAGGTGAAATCCGCAGACTCCGCCTGCTCGCCCCGCGCCCCGACGCGCCGCTAGGAATATCCCCGACGGTCCTTTTGATGTCAATCCCGGCCACCTGGGAGAACGCTGAAAATCTACAATTTCCATAGGAATTGCGGAATGGTGTGAGGGGGCACCCGCGCGCACCCGCCCACCGGCACAATGGGCGCCGTGCTCAAGGCCACCCGCGCTCTGCTGACGTCACTCGATCCGCTGTCCCACCGCGACCGGACGCGACGCCTCGTGGCGTGGGCACGCACCGCGCCCGACCGTGCGCAGGTCTGCGCCGACCTGCGCCGGCAGGGCCCCTACGAGCGGCGTCTCGCGCTGCTCGCCGCGCTGGCCACCCAGGACACCGAGGCTGTCCTGGCCGCGATGCACGACCCGGAGCCCTCGATCGGCGCCACCGCGCTCAACGCGACAGTGCGGGCCGGCGTGACACCCGTCGACCTGACCGACCGGCCGGCGAACGCGCGGCGCCGGGTCTACCGGGGGCTACGCCGCCGCCCGGCGCCGGCCGTCGCCGACGCGCTGATCACCGGGGTACGCGAACGCCTCGGTGACCAGGAGGCGGCCGCGCTGCTGCCCGCCTGCGGCCCGGAGACGGTACGGGCGCTGCTGCCCGACCTGGAACACGCGCTGAACCCGGAACGGCTGATGCGGTGGCACAGCGACATCGTGCTGGCGCGCACCGCTGAACGGCTGGCCGCGGCCCCGCCGGAGTCGCGCGGGCGGATCTGGACCGAGGTCGCCGGCGCGGTGCTGCGCGGCGATCCCGGCCGGGCGCTGGACCTGCTCGACGGATACGCGCCGGAGTACTCGCTGCCCGGCGCGCTCGTCGCGTACGGGCGGCTCGCCGCACACGACGCCCGTCGGGTCGTACGCCTGCTCACCTCGCCCGGCCGCGCGGCCTGGCTGGCCGGCACCGCGCTGCCCCGGGCGCTGCTGGGCCGCCTCGCCGCGCTGCCCACCGGCGAGCTGATCCCGCTGGCCGCCCGGCTGCGCGAGCACGACCGGGCGTTCGCCGCGTTGCTGCGCGCCGTCGCGCCGAGCCGCCGCGCCGACCTGTACGACGGCGCGCTGGCGGACACCGACACCACGGCACTGCGGCCCGGCGGCGAGGTGATGGAGGCGCTGCCGGCACCGGTGCGGGCACGCGAGGCGGCCCGGGTGCTGGCCCTGCCGTCGGTCCGCGAGCGGGAGGAGCAGGTGCGGTTCTGGAGCGCGTACCTGCCGTGGCCGCAGGCGTCCGCGTCGGCGAGCGCGGCGCTGCGCTCGGGCGACGCGGACGAACGGGCGGACGGCTGGCGGCTGCTGGTGGCGGCCGCGCGCCGTTCCCGTGACCCGCGGACGGTGGCCCAGGTGGTGGTCCGCCTCGGCCGGCTGCGCAACGAGCAGGACCCGGTACGCGCCGCCGCGCTCACCGCCCTGGCCACCGTGGCGCCGCTGCTCACCGCGATGAACGCGGGCGGGCTGACCGGGCTCACCACCGACGCGGTCGACGCGCGGGACACCTCGGCGACCACCACGACCGCGTTGAGCCGGCTCGCCGTCGACGTCCTCACGCTTCACGTGGACGTGCCGGAGCTTGCCGAGTGGGCGCTTCTCACCATCGACAAGGTGAGCAGCGACGCGAACGTGCCGGTGCTGCGCCGGCTCGACACGGTCCTGCGCCACGGCCAGGAGCAGGTGGTGTTCGACCGGCTGCGCGGCCGGATCGAGGACGGCATGGCGCGCGGCCGGTACGGACTGCTGTTCGCGCTCACCGAAGCGCTCGGCCGGCGGGCCTGGCGGCTGCCCGAGCTACAGGACCTGCTGCGCCGGGCGGTCGGGCCGGACACCCTGCCCCCGGTGGCCCGTGCGGCGGCCGGGCTCTGGCTCGCCGACCCGCGTACCCGCTCGCGGCGCGTCGCCGAGGTGCTCGCCGTGGACGCGTCGGCGGTGGCGCTGCACGAGGTGTGGACGATCGTCTGCGCGTCCCGCACCGACCTGCTCGACCGGGTGCTGGACCGCCCCCCGCGCGGCCGGTTCGTGGAACGCGGCCTGCGGTGGGTGCCCGACACCGCGCCGTACGCCCAGCGCTGGCTCCCCCGCCAGCAGGAGCGCTTCGTGGCGCTTCAGGCCCGCGTCGTCGCCGACTCCGGGCAACGGGTCTGGCGGCGGGCGGCGGCGATCCGGGCCGCCGCCGGGGCCGGTCCGGCCGGACGCGAGCTGGTGCTGCGCCACCTCGACGCGTCCGAGGTGCCGATCGCCGAGGCGGCGCTCGGCGCGCTGGTCCGGACCGACCGGCCGGACGATGCGTTCCCGGTGCTGCTGCGGTACGCCGACGGCGACCGGGCACGCGTCGCGCTGTACGCGGCCGGACGGGCCGCCCGGTACGTCCCGCCGGCTCGCCTGGCCGAGCTGCTGGGCGGGGTGCTGACCGGCGCCGCGAAGGTCACCAGCCGCAAGGAGGCCGCCCGGCTCCTGGCCCGCTACGCGCCGGTGGACGTGCTGGCGACGCTCGCCGAGACGTACGCCGATCCGGAGGCGCACCGCGACGTGCGCGTCGCGATCGTCTCCGCCGCGCGGCAGCGGCTCGGGCCCGAGGCGAGCTGGACCGTGCTGCGCACGGCGGTGCACGCCAGCCGCGAGGAGCGGCGGGCGGTGCTCGGCGCGTTCCCGTCCGGCATCTCGGAGCGCCACCGCCGCGCCTACGCCGACCTGATCGCGGCGGCGTGCCGGGCCGACGACCGGGAGGTCCGCAGCGCCGCGTTCGGCGTGCTCGGCGGGTGGTGGCCGTGGCTGACCGGCGTCACCGACCTGGTCGTGGATCGACTCACCGACCCGGACGAGACGACGCCGAGCATCGGGGTGGCGAACCTGCTACGGGCCGGCGGCGACGCGGCGTTCCGGGCCGCGCTGACCCGCCTGGTGGAGCGGGACGCGGCCGACGACGACCCGGGCGGCCCGGTGACCGACCGGCCGGCCCGGCGGCGCGTCGAGTCGCTCGCGGAGGGCGCGGCCCTGTGGTCCGCCAGCCGACCCGCCGGCGCCGACCGGGCCGGGCTGGTCGAGGCGGCGCGGTGGCTCGCCGGCCAGGACTCCTTCCTGGGTACGGCCACCGGGCTACTCGTCGGCCTCGGCCGCCTCGACGGCCTGGACGAGGTCGCCGCGCTCTGCGCGGGCCGCCCGCTGGTCGCGGTGCGCACCGCCGAGCGCGTGGGCGCGCGCCTGCTCGACCTGCGGCAGCGGCTGGAACCGGCGGTCCTGGCCGACACCGTCGTCCACCTCGCCGGGCGCGGCGACCTGGCCGGCGGACTGTTCGCGGTGGCGCTCGTCGGGCACGGCTCGGAGTTCGGCTGGAAGACGCCGTGGCGGGACCTACTGACCGGGTTGCGCCGTCACCCGGACGCCGACGTGCGGGAGGCCGCGTACACGCTCGACATGAGCTGACGCCTACCCGGCGTCGAGCGCGGCCAGCACCGTCATCGCCTCGCGCTCGCGGACGGCCAGGTCGGCGAGGACCGCCGACGCGCGGGTCAGGTGGACGGCGTCGCCGGTGCGCCCGGCGGTGGCGATGTGGTCGGCGACGGCGGCCCACAGCGGCGCGATGTCGGCGTACATCAGCTGTGCCCGCCGCAGGCGGGTGTCGCCGGTGACGGTGGCGGCCTCGGCGAGGAAGTCCCGGTACAGGGCGCGGAACAACGAACCGCCGGTGCCGCCGCGTTCCATCAGCGTCGCGGCCAGCGGCAGGTCGCGTGCCGGGTCGGCGGCGCGGTCCAGCCAGCGGGTCACCCGGGCGGCGGCGGTGGCGATCCCCCGGTGGCCGAGGTTGGCGATCGGCGGATCGAGGAACGCCCCGGCGTTGGCGCGTACCGCCGCGCGGACGGCGGCGGCCAGGTCCGGCGGGCCGCCGGGCGCGGTGAGCGTGTACGACAGGTGGCGCGCGGTCATCGGTCCACGCGCGGCGCGCGCCCGGGCGAGGCTGTCCAGCGTGGTGGTCACCGCGCCGCCCTGCTGCGCGGTGTCGACCAGGTGGGCGTGGGTGTCGTCGTAGCCGTACATGGCGACGGTGTGCCCGCCGAAGTGGACCCGGGTGGTGAAGTAGTCGAGGTGGTACGAGTCCAGTTGCAGGCCGACCGGCTGCCCGGCGTCCAGCGCCTCGGTGACGTCGCGCCACGCCCTGGCCGCGGACGTCGTCTCCCGTACCCGCAGGTCCAGACCGAGGCGGTCGGCGGCGGCCCGGGTCACGCACAGCGGCTTGGTACGCCCGCCGAGGAACGGCACGTCCATGCTCCTGGCGTCCCAGTAGACGAAGCCGAGCCCTTCGCCGAGGCCGAACAGCATCGGCTCGGACAGGTCCAGGCCCGCGTGCCGGGTCAGCACGCCGAGCGTGGTGGTCTCGCAGTGCAGTCCGGGGCGCGGCGTCACGCCGTCGAGGATCACGCGGGCTCCTGTTCTCTCGTCACGCCGACGGCGTTCGGGTCGGGCCCGGCGGGCGGGGACAGCAGCGGGCGCAGCGGCCCGTCGCCGGGGGTGCCGGGCATCCGGCGGGCCACCCCGGCGAGCAGGTCGGCGGCCTGGACGCGCGGGTCGTCGCGCGAGTCGGTCATCACCAGCCCGGCCAGCGGTGACGGGTGGGCCGGATCGCCGGCGGCCAGCGCCGCCTGGAGGCGGCGCAGCCGGTCCTCGGTGAGCGCGCTCTGCTCGTCGTGGATCACCAGCACCCGCCGCCGGCCGACGCTCCAGTGCAGGACGGTCTCGGCCAGCGCCGGCAGCAGCGGCTCCAGCGGCGGCGGGATCGTCCGGTCGCCCGCGTACAACCGGGCCCGCACGGCGGCTACCCGGGCCGGGTCGAGCGCGTCGAGGACCGCGCCGGCCTGCGCGTCGCCGACGTGGCGCCGCAGCGCGTCCCGGGCGGCGAAGAACCGCTCGACGCTCCGGTCGTCCGCGCGGTCCCGCCGCTTGGTGCGCAGCATCTCGACGACGGCGGCGAGGAAGGCCGCCCAGCCGGGCCCGGCCGCCCGCCCGGCCCGGTGCAGCGCCGCAGCGGCCGGACGCCGGTCACCGGTGAGGCGGGTGCCCGCCGTGTACGACGGCTCGGCCAGCAGCAGGTCGACGACCCGGGTGGCGAGGAAGAACTCCTTGTCGACCAGGTGCACGTACGCCCGGCCGCGCAGCGCCGACAGGAACCACCGCACCGCCTCGGCGGCTTCGCGGCGGCGCAGGAACTGCCGCGACTTGACCTCGTCGGGCGAGAACCGGAACCCGGACCGCAGCCCACTGATCAGCTCGGCCGCCTCGTCGCGGCTCAGGTCGACGCCGGCGTGGACGATCACCGGGGTGGCCGGGTCGAGCAGGTTGGTGCCGGAGAAACCGGACTCGTCGCAGGCGATCTCCAGCACCGCGCCGGTCAGCGCCGCGCCGGGTGGCAGCCCGCCCTGCAGCGGCAGCCTCGCACCCGTCGATCCGGCCATGCCGACCATGCTCGCCCACCCGGCCCGCGACGGACCAGCGGTTAAGCCGGATCGGGTCGGCGGCGGGTCGTGGACCTCATTCCACCGGCCGGTAGATCGCGGTCAGGCGCGGCAGGCGGGCGCGCATCTGCTCGTCGTCGTCGAAGTCGAAGTCCTCCCCGGCCGGGTCGGCCGGTGACGGGCCGGGAGCAGCCCGGTCGGCGGCGTCGAGCGCCTCCCAGAACGCGTCGGTGCCGGCGCCGGTCGCCTGGGCGTAGGCGTAGCGCGCCACGCTCAGCACCGCCTCACACTCGACCGCGTCGTCGTCCGGGTCGACGCCGGCCCCGGCGAGTGAGTCGGGATCGGCGACAGCCCGCTCCCAGACCGCCCGCCCCTGCGCGACCAGCCAGCCGCGGAAGTAGTCGAAACCGTCGTCCGAGCAGCCGCCGCGCATCAGGTAGGCGGCCGCCCACAGGTCCCAGCGCCACCCCTCCGAATTCACGTTGTCGTACGCCTGCTCGAAGCTCACAATTGCCGCCGGGCTCAGCACCGACAGCTCCGCGACCAGGTGCCGGGCCACCGCGTCGGCCCCCTCGGCGGTAGCCGTCTCACGCCCTGCGGCGCGACGTGCCCGCTCCACGATCTCCCAGAACGTCTCCCGATCCACGGCGGGACCGTACGCCGCCCCACCGACAAGCTGACAGCGGCCGTGTCAGCGCCGTGTCAGGGCGGTGGCGGTACGGCCGCCCATGGTGGTCGCATGACGAGTTCAGCGATAGCGGTCTCCGGGCTGCGTAAGGCGTACAAGGACAAGGTGGTGCTCGACGGCGTCGACCTGGACGTCCCGGCCGGCACGATCTTCTGCCTGCTCGGCCCGAACGGGGCCGGCAAGACGACCGCCGTCAACATCCTGACCACCCTGATCCGCGCCGACGCCGGGTCGGTGCGGGTCGCCGGGCACGACGTGGTCACCGAGGCCAGGGCGGTCCGCGCGGCGATCGGGGTCACCGGGCAGTTCGCGGCGGTGGACGAACTGCTCACCGGTCGGGAGAACCTGCAACTGATGGTCGACCTCGGCCCGCGCAACCGGGTGACCGGCAAACGGGTCGTCGCCGAGTTGCTGGAACGGTTCGACCTGGTCGAGGCCGCCGGGAAGCTGGTGTCGACGTACTCCGGGGGCATGCGCCGCAAGCTGGACCTGGCGATGACGCTGGTCGGCGAGCCGCGGATCATCTTCCTGGACGAGCCGACGACGGGGCTGGACCCACGCAGCCGCCGCACCATGTGGTCGATCATCAGGGAGCTGGTCGCAGGTGGCGTGACGGTCTTCCTCACCACCCAGTACCTGGACGAGGCCGACCGCCTCGCCGACCGGATCGCGGTGCTCGACCAGGGCCGGCTGGTCGCCCAGGGCACGCCGGAGGAGCTGAAGCGCCGGATCCCCGGCACGCACGTGCGGTTGCGGTTCGGCAGCGTCGCCGAACTCGACGCGGCGGCGCTGGTGCTGCCCGAGGCGGTACGCGACGAGGAGGCGCTGGCGCTGCGCGTGCCCACCGACGGCGGGACCACGGCGCTGCGCGCCCTGCTCGACCGGCTCGACGCGCACGCGATCAGCGCCGACGACCTGTCCGTGCAGACCCCCGACCTCGCCGACGTCTTCCTGGCCCTGACCGGCCGCACCCCGGAGGTGGCGGCCAAATGAGCAGGAACCACTCGGTCGTCATGCTGCGCCGCAACCTGACGCACCTGCGCCGCAACCCGACCTCGGTGTTCAACGCGGTGCTGATGCCGATCATCGTGATGCTGATGTTCGTGTACATGCTCGGCGACGCGTTCTCCGTCGGCGTCGACTACGTCGACTACGCGACGCCGGGCCTGATGCTGATGGCGGTCTGCTACGGCCTGGGCGGCACCGCGACGTCGGTGAACTCCGACATGACAAAGGGCATCATCAACCGGTTCAAGGTCATGCACGTCTCCCGGGGCGCGGTGCTGACCGGCCACGTCGTCGCCACCGTGCTGACGAACGTCCTCGCGGTCGCGGCCCTGGTCGGGGTGGCGTTCCTGCTCGGCTTCCGCCCGGCCGCCGGACCGCCGCACTGGCTCGGCGTGGCCGGCGTGGTGGTGCTGCTCAGCGTCGCGGTCAGCTGGTTCACCGTCGCGCTGGGCCTGTTCGCCAGGTCGCCGGAGTCGGCGGGCATGGCCTCCGTGCCGCTGGTCCTGCTGCCGTTCTTCAGCAGCGCGATCGTGCCCGCCGACAAGATGGGGCCGGGTCTGCGGCAGATCGCCGAGTACCAGCCGTTCACGCCGATCATCGAGACGCTGCGCGGCCTGCTCGATGGCGCGCCGTCGGCCGGCGACGTGATCCCCGCGCTCGCCTGGTGCGCCGGCATCGCGGTGGTCGGCTACCTGTGGGCGCGGTCCACGTTCACGAAGCGAGCGTGACCCCGGCCAGCCGCTCCCAGCCGGTCTCCCGGCCCTGTGCGACCGCCTCGGCGAACCCCACGTCGCCGAGGCGGTCGCGCGCCGCCGCCTCGATCCGGGGCACGTCGGGGTGGGCGCGGTCGGGCTGCCCGCGTACCTCGGTGGCGGCGCCGAGCAGCCGCGCCGCCTGGCCCGGCCGGTCCAGCCGCAACGCCAGGTCCGCGACACCGACGAGCACCTGCGCGGTCAGCGGCGCGTAGCCACCCTCGCGCGCCGCCCGGCACGCCGCCGCCCGATGGGTACGCGACTGCTCGACGTCCTCGGCCAGGTAGCCCAGCAGATCCTGGGTGCCCGCCCGGACGCTCGCCAGCTCCGCCTCGTCGCCGAGCAGCGCCGACACGGCCCGCAGTCGCGCGTACGCCTCGTCCGCGTCACCGTCGTGGCGGGCCAGGTACGCCTCGGCCAGCGCCAGTTCGGCCAGCGCGCCCGGCCAGGCGACCCCCGCAGCCAGCCGTCGCGCCTCGGCCACGGCGTCGGCGCTCGCCGCCTCGTCGCCGCCCAGCCGGTACAGCCAGGCCAGCCGCGCCCGCATCCGGATCACGTCCTCGACGGCGCCGACCTCGGTGACCGCCGCGACTGCCTGCTCGTAGTGGTCGCAGGCGGCGGCGACGTCACCGCGTACGGCGATCAGCTCGGCCAGCTCGCTGAGCGCGAACGAGATCCCGAAGCGTTCGCCGACCGCCCGGAACTCGGCGAGCGCCTGCCGCAGGCACGCCTCCGCCTGCGCCGCCTCGATGCCGAGGATGACCCGCAGCTTGCCCAGGTGCAGCCGGGCCAGCGCGCGTACCCACGGATCATCGTGGTCGAGCAGCGACTCCCAGGCGGGCAGCAGCGCGTCCGGCTCCCGCAGCATGCGCTCCATCGGCACGACCAGCGCCAGCTCCGGGTGACCGCGCCGGCCCTCCCCGCTCAACCGGTAGGCCTTGTGGATCCACTCGGCCGCGTGCTGCGCGTCGCCCGGCCCGGAACTGAGGAACAACACCACGAGTCCGTACACCACGGCGCGGACGTCGTCGGGCACCTCACCCGGCGCCTCGGTGGCCGCGGCGATCAGTTCCATGCCCTCGGTGCGGTGGCCGCCGAGCCACCAGTACCAGCCGGCGCCGGCCGAGAGCCGCATCGCCTCGGGCCCCTCACCGGCCGACAGCGCGCCGCGCATCGCGGCGGTGATGTTGTCGTGCTCGGCGTCGAGCCGGGCGAGCCAGGTGAGCTGGTCGGCGCGGCGCAGCCGCGGTTCGGCGGTCTCGGCCAGTTCGGTGAAGTACGCCAGGTGCGCGCGGCGCACGGCATCCGCCTCCCCCGCCTCGGCGAGCCGCTGCGCGGCGTACTCCTTGATCGTGCCGAGCATGCGGTAACGCGGCGCGACGTCGCCGGCGGCGGCGACCAGCAGCGACTTCTCGGTCAGCGCGGTGAGCAGGTCGAGCACGTCGCCCGGCGCGACGGCGCCACCGGCGCAGACCCGCTCGGCCGCGTCCGGGCTCGCCCCGCCGGAGAACACCGCCAGCCGGCGCAGGACCGCGCGTTCGGCGTCGCTGAGCAGCTCCCAGCTCCAGTCGACCATCGCGCGCAGCGTCCGGTGCCGGGGCAGCGCGGTCCGGCTGCCGCCGGTGAGCAGCCGGAACCGGTCGTCGAGCCGGGTGGCGAGCTGGTCGACGGACATGCCGCGCAGCCGTGCCGCGGCCAGCTCGATTGCCAGCGGCATGCCGTCGAGCGCGCGGCAGATCCGCGCCATCGTCGCCGACGTGTGTTCGTCGAACGCCAGGTCGCGGCGGACGGCGGCGGCTCGGTCCCGCAGCAGACGTACGGCGGGCGACGACTCGACCTCGGCGATCGGGGCGTCGCCGCCTGGCAGGCCCAGCGGCACGACCGGCCACAACGCCTCGCCGGTGATGCCGAGCGGTTCCCGGCTGGTGGCCAGGATCCGCAGCCGGCGGCACTCGCCGAGCAGCCGGTGGGCCAGCGCCGCCGCCTGCTCGACGACGTGTTCGCAGTTGTCCAGGATCAGCAGCATGTCCCGGTCCCGGATCGCCGCGACGAGCCGGTGGACCGGTTCCGCGCTCGCCGCGTCGCCGAGCAGCGCGTCCCGCAGGCCGAGCCCGGAGATCGCCGCCTGCACGACGTCCCCGTCGGCGCTGACGGCGGCGAACTCCACAAGCCACACCCCGTCCGGCAGGTCGCCCGTCAGCCGGCGCCCGGTCTCGGTGGCCAGCCGGGTCTTCCCGGAGCCGCCCGGACCGGTGAGCGTGGTGAGCCGGTGCTCGGTGACCAGCGCACCGACCGCGGCGAGGTCGGCGTCCCGGCCGACGAAGCTGGTCAGCTCGGCGCGCAGGTTGGTGCGGCGGGTGTCCTCCCGGCGTACCGTCTCGCCGCGCAGCAGGGCGACGTGCAGCGCCGACAGCTCCGGCGACGGGTCGGCGCCCAGCGCGTCGGCGAGCGCGTCGGCGGTGCGCCGGTAGACCAGCAGCGCCTCGGTGTCCCGGCCGGCCGCGACCAGCGCGCGCATCAGCGCCATGGCGAGCCGCTCGCGTACCGGATGGGCGGCCACCAGGTCGGCCAGCTCGGGGATCAGGTCCGCCTCCCGGCCGAGTCCGATCTCCGCGTCGTACCGGTCCTCGGTGGCGGCCAGGCGCAGCCGTTCCAGCCGGGTGGCCGCCGCGTCGAGCGCCGGGCTGCCGGGCAGCCCGACGTCGCGCAGCGCGTCGCCACGCCACAGGCCCAGCGCCTCACGCAGCAGCCGTACCCGCTGTGGCCCGTCGCCGTCGCGGGCCCGGCGGACGAGGCGTTCGAATCGCACGGCGTCGACCGCGTCGGGCTCGACGACGAGGCGGTAACCGTCCGGCAGCCCGTCGACGGCGCCCGCCGCAAGCGCCTTGCGTAGCCGCGACACCAGCCGTTGCAGCGCGTTCGCGGCGTCGGCGGGCGGCTGCTCGCCCCAGATCCAGTCGACCAGCGCCGGCTTCGGGACCACCCGGCCGGGATGGAGCGCGAGGGCGGCGAGCAGCGCGCGCAGCCGTGCGCCCGGCACGTCGGCCGGGACGCAGCCGTCCACGGTGACCTGGAACGGCCCGAGCAACCCGATCTGCACTCACCGATCCTGCCACGCCGGGCGGCCCGGTCCGGTCCGCCGCCCCCACCGGTCAGGTGGCCAGGCGCAGATGCCGGCGCTGCCGCAACCGCACCGCGGCGGCCACCACGACCAGCAGCGTGAGCGCGACACCGAAGGCCAGCCCGTGGATGAGGCCGCGGGTGAGGTAGCCGCCGTCGGTGTGGTCCACTGCGTACGTGGCGATCTCCCGGCTGAACCAGAACGGCAACGCCCGGGTGGCGCTGCCCTCGGGGTTCATCACCATCTGCAGACCGACCACTGTCAGCAGCACCAGCGTGCCCTCCAGCTCGCGCGGCAGCACGGCGCTCAGCAGCAGGCCGAACGGCACCGACACGAACACGGTCAGCGCCATGATCAGGGCGATCGCACCGTACCGGACGTCGCGCTGGTCGGCCAGGACGAGCAGGAAGTACGGGGTGGAGAGCAGCACGCCGACCGTCCAGAGGGCGAGCAGCCGGCCGAGCACCAGGTGCCGGCTGCCGTAGCCGGACAGCCGCAGGCGCGGTTCGATGCCGCGCGCCGCGCTGCCCGCGAACAGCGCGGCGGTGCTGAGCGCCCAGGCCAGGCCGAGACAGACGAAGCGGATCGACTGCCCGAGAAAGTCGCCGCGGCGGCTCAGGTAGAAGGCCAGCGGCATCAGCAGCAGGATGACCAGCACGGTACGGCGGCGCAGCAGCTCGCGCAGGGCGGCCTCAGCCACCACGAGAGTCCGGCTCACGCGTCCCGCCCTCCGGTCAGGTCGAGGACGATGTCGACCCGGTCGAGCTGGTTGAGCAGGTGGGTGACGACCACGACGGCCTTGCCCGCGTCGCGCCAGCGCCACACCTCGTGCCAGAAGTCGAGGTACGTCCCCCTGTCGAAGCCCTGGTAGGGCTCGTCGAGCAGCAGCACCTCCGGCTCGCCGAGCCGGGCCAGCACCAGGTTGAGCTTCTGCCGCGTGCCGCCGGAGAGGTGCCGCGCCTGGGTGCGTCGCGGCGGCGTCCACTCCAGCCCGGCCGCCTCCGCGCGACCTGCCCGCCGGGCGGCCGTGCGGCCCAGCCCTCGGCCGGCGCCGATCAGCACGAAGTGCTCGTCGGAGCTGAGGAACTCGGCGGTGCCGCCGTCCTGCGGGCAGTAGCCGAGCGAGCCGTGCACCTCGACGGTGCCCTCGTCCGGGCTCAACAGGCCGGCGCAGATCCGCAGGAAGGTGCTCTTGCCGGCGCCGTTGGCACCGACCACCGCCGCGATCTGGCCCGCCCCGACGGTGAGGTCCACCCGGTCCAGGACGGTCCGTCCCCGGTAGCGCTTGGTGATGCCCCGGGCGGCGAGCCGCACCGGTCCGGGCCGGCGGCGCGGCGGCCGCACGTCGGGACCGCCGAGACTGTCGACGACCGCCCGGGCGTACGTCTCCGGCGCGCCGAAGACCCGCAGCGGCGACTCCCCGCTGTCGAGCAGATGGGTGGCCGCCTCGGCGACGACGTGGCCGGTCAGATCGGGCCCCACCCCGTGCCGGCGCAGCTCGCCAGTCAGGGCGGCGAGCCAGAGGTTGTGGTTCACCGCTTCGGCTCCTCCCTCAGTATCCCGCCCACGCTCGACGCGAAGGCGCTCCAGTCGGTCACGGCCTCGCGCAGGACCGCGCTGCCGGCCGGGCTGATCCGGTAGTACTTCCTCGCAGGGCCGGTCCCGCCCTCCCGCCAGTGCGCGGTGAGCAGGCCGGAGCGCTGCAACCGCAGCAGCACCGGGTAGAGGGTGCCGCCCTGCACGGCGCCCAGCCCGTGGGCCCGCAACGCCTGGGACAGTTCGTAGCCGTAGGACTCGCCCCGGCTCAGCAGCGCGAGCACGCAGAGGTCGAGCACGCCGCGCAGCCACTGCGCCCGCCGTTCCTGGTTCATCCCGCTCCGCAGTGTCCCGATGCGACGTTCACGGACGATGACGGTAGCGCCGCTATCTAGGTAGCGCAACCACCTAGCACGGGCATCTCCGGCGCGCCGATCCTGATAAGTTGCGCGATCCGCACGGGTTCGACGGGGGAATGCGCATATCCGGCACGGGGGCCGACCGGGATTCGACGACAGACGGGCAGCCGGGCGAGGAGCCTGCGTGGACGCCGCCGGACGGCGGTCCCACCGCCGGACCGCCGCCGGTCGCGGGCGCGCCGCCGCCCACGGCGGCCGTCCGGACCAGGCACGCCGACAGCGCCGTTCGGGCCGGCCACACCGGCAGCATCGTTCGGACCGGCCGTGCCGACGGCGCCGTTCGGGCAGGCGGCGCCGTTCGGGGCGTACCCGCCGGGGCCGTCGGCTCCCGGCGGCCGCAACCGCGGGCTGGTCGTCGCCGTCTCGGCGCTGAGCGTCCTGCTTCTCGTGCTCTGCTCGGGCCTGGTCGGCGGGGTCCTCCTGCTGCGGTCCACCGGGCGTCAGTCGGCCGAACGCGAGCCGGCCGAGCCGTTCGCGGACCCGTGGCGGTCACCCGGCGGCGCGACCCCCACGCCCGGGGCGACCGAGGACGCCGAGCCACCGGCGCGGGGACCGCAGCCCAGCGACTACCCGGCCGGGCAGATTTCCGACCTGAACAACGTGTGCGACGGCGTCCTCTACTACCCGCAGTCGCCGAAGCGCACCGGCGCCGCGCCGCATCCGGTGGCGCTGCTCGTCGGCACCGACCTGGGCACGGACCGCCGGCACGACCGGGTCTACTACTACGACGAGGGCCTGTCGAAGCGGGTGGAACGGACCTGGGCGTCGGAGGACCCGAAGACCGTGCAGATGGTCGCCTGCCTGGACCGCACGAGCATCGGCGCGACGATCCGCAAGTGCCGCTACGACGACCCGAAGCCGGACACGCTGACGCTGCTGAAGGCGACCTACCGCCTGCGGGTGTACGAGGTGGCGACCGGCCGGCGGCTGCTGGACAAGGCCATGGGTGGTGACGACCAGCAGTGTCCGTATGTGGTCCTGTACGGCCCGGACAAGAAGATCTACGCCGAGGTCAGCCACCGGTCGGTGCTCGCGGCGCTGCGCGGCCTGGTCAAGCGATAGGCCGCGCCCGGCCCGGATCGGACGATCACGGGCCGGGTACGCGGCGACCGGCGGTCCCGGCCGGTCAGCGGAAGGCCCCGAGCCGGGCCCGGCGTCGTCAGCGGTTGGACGGCTTCAGAGTGTGGTTTCGCCGGTGAGGCCGAAGTAGTCGTGCCATTTGGTGGAGGGGCTGAATGTGGTGCCGGTGGACAGGGCGACGTAGATGTCGT
>NZ_JBEZMS010000052.1:0-32081 GCF_040652815.1 Micromonospora sp. NPDC048169 | reverse complement strand
GCCCGCCGGTGCCGCCGGGCGTGCCCGCGCCGCCCACGCCGCCGGCCCGTCCGGGCCCACCGGCCGGCACGCCGGCGCCCCGGACCCCGCAGCCGTCCGCACCGTCCGGCCTGTGCGTCGCGTACCGGGCCCTGGCCGAGAAGGAACGGGGCCGCGCCCTGGCCGCGCCCGCCTTCACCGACCTCGTCGCCGCCGCCGGGGGCCGCGACCGCGTGCCGGACTACTGCGCCGGGCTGCTCGCCGGCGACGATCCGCCGGGCCGGGCCGGCACACGGGGCGGCGGCAGGTCCGCGCCTGCGGGGCATCCGTCCGGCGGGCCGCCGCGGATGGACGTCCCCGAGCACGCCGGCCCGCCCGCCGGCACCCGGCCCGGGCGGCGTACCGGCTGATAACTTGCCCCGGTGACCCCCCGGCGTCGCCTACCGGCGATCCTCCTCCGCCTCGCAGTGGTGCTCGCCGTGCTGGCCGGCGTCGTGCTCACCGCCCTGGGCCCCGCCACGGTGACCGGGCTGCTGCCGTACTTCACCATCCAGAGCAACGTGGCGGCCGGCCTCCTCGCCGGGTACGCCGCCTGGCGTGCGCTGCGCGACCAGCCGGAGCCGCCGAGTGTCCTCAAGGCAGCGGTGACCCTCTACATCACCATCACCGGCACCGTCTACCACCTGGTGCTGGCGAATCCGGCCAGCCCGTTCGCCATGACCCAGCCGGACCGGCAACCGGGCGAGTGGTGGGGCAACCAGTTGCTGCACACGGTGGTGCCGCTGCTGGCGGTCGCCGACTGGGCGCTGTTCGACAGGCGCGGCCGGCTGCGCCCCCGGCACGCCGCCTGGTGGCTGGCGTTCCCGGTCGGGTACCTGGGGTTCGCGCTGGTACGCGGCCTGATCGTGGACAGCTACCCGTACCCGTTCATCGACGCGGGCGAGCTCGGCTACGACGGGGTGGCGGTCAGCGCGGCCGGGTTCGCCGCGGCGTTCTGGCTGCTGGGCCTGCTGTTCGTGGGCGTGGACCGGCTGCTCGCCCGGGCCGGCCGTGCCGAAGCGGCGGAGCCGGCGCCGGCGGTGACCGAGCGGGAGAGCAGCGGCACGGGCTGAGCGCACGCCGGTCAGGCGGCCGGCGTGCCCGCGCGCATCCGCCGCCCCGCGCCGCGTTCCCGGCCGTACGAGTCGGCCCGCCCCCAGCGGCCCGGCACGTCGAGCAGCTCGATACGCCCGAAACCGGCCGGGACGGCCGGGTTCACCAGCAGGTTCTCCCCGCACGGGCGCAACCCCAGCATGGTCGACAACAGCATCAGCAGCGCGCCCGACGCCCACGACTGCGGCCGCCCGGCCTCCGGCAACTGGACCGGGTACTTGGTCACCGCACGGGGATAGCCGGCGATCGCCTCCGGGACCGAGCCGCCGAGCGTCTCCGCGATCGCGAACACACCCGCGGCGATGTCGGCCGCCTCCTCGTCGTAGCCGTACCGCCGCAGGCCCGCCGCGACCATCGCGTTGTCCCAGGGCCAGACGGCGCCGAGGTGCGCGCCGACTGGGTTGTACGGCCGCTGCCCCTGCGCGTAGGTGCGCACGCCCCAGCCGGAGAACAGGTCCGGCCCGCACAGGTGCCCGGCCACCGCGTCGGCCCGCTCCGGCTCCACGATGCCGCTCCACAGCAGGTGCCCCAGATGTGAGGTGAGCGCGTCGACCGGCTCGCCGTCCGGGGTCAGCGCCAGCGCGTAGTAGCCCCGCTGCGGCAGCCAGAAGTCGCGATCGAACCGCTCCCGCAGCCGCGCCGCGTCGGCCTCCAGGCGCTCGGCGTAGCCCGGGTCGCCCCAGAACTCCCGGGCCAGACGCGCGCCCCGGATCCGCGCGTCGTACGCGTACCCCTGGAGCTCAGATGTGGCGCGCGGGTACGGCGGCTCCACGCCGTGCCGGTCGACGACGGCTGAGGGCGTGTTGCGCCAGGTCTGGTTGGCGACCCCGCTGTCGGTGTTGCGCGGCCGGTAACGCAGGTAGCCGTCGCCGCACTGGTCGGCGTACCGGGTCAGCCAGTCCAGCGCCATCCGGGCCGGATGCCGCAGCTCGTGCACCAGGTCGGTGTCACCGGTCCAGCGCTCGTACTCGTCGAGCAGGATCACGAACAGCGGCGTGGTGTCGGCGGCGCCGTAGTAGACAGCGGTGGGCTGCTCGTCGAACGCGGCCGCCTCGCCGTACCGCAACTCGGCGACGATCTTCCCGGGCTCCTCCTCGTGCCGGTCGTCGAGCCGGCCACCCTGCAACATGGCCAGCAGGTGCAGGGTGCCGGGGGCGAGTTCGGGCGTGAACGGAAGCGTCTGCAGGCAGGTGATCAGCGCGTCGCGCCCGTACAGCGTCATCGCCCAGGGCATCCCGCCGACCGGCACCCGTTCGGTGTAGGCCAGCGGCATGTAGCGCAGGGCGGCCAGATCGGTCAGCGCCTGCCGGTACACGGCGGTGAGCGCGGGCCGGTCGGCGACCAGGTGCGGCGCCCGGTCCAGCCACCGCCCGAGGTCGTCACGCATGTCCTGCCGGACGTGCTGCCGGTGCGACTCGATGCCGGCCCGCAGGTCCCGCCCCCCGGCGCCCTGGATGACCATGGCGACGTGCAGGTCGACGTGCCACTTCCCCTGCGGCTCGACGCGGATCCGGAAGGTCATCCCGCGCGGGTCGACCTCCGCCGGGGCGGTGCTGGAGACGCACGTCTCCCGGACGAACCGCCCGCGCTCGTACCGGATCCGCAGTCGCCGCCCGTCCGGGTCGGTGATGACTGTCGGGCGGCGCGGGCCGGGGCGCAGGATCTCGGAGGTGTCGGCGAAGTCGGCCGCCATCTCCATCCGCACCGTGTACTCGGCGGGTTCGGCCGAGTGGTTCAGCACCGTGAGGCTCTCGTGGTACGCCTCGTCGATCGAGCGGTGCCGGATCACCGAGACGTCGGCGTCCACGTAGTGGCTGGCCGCGCCGGGCACCAGCACGAAGCGGGTCTCGAAGTAGGTCAGGTCGTCGCGGGAGAGCGCGTGCAGCCGTTCCCCGTCGACGGTGAGCACCCAGTGGGACAGGAACCGGGTGTCGAACGAGAACAGGCCGATCGGGGCACACGGGTCGCGTTCCATGTCACCCTGCGCGTCGCTCAACGCGAAGGCGTTACCGGCGAGGACGTGGACCAGCTCCTGCCTCATCGGACCGCCGTCCGCCCGCCGTCCGCGGCGCCGGGATCCCGGGCGTCCGGCGGGCCGGGGAAGATCCGGCGCAGCGTCATCAGCAGCTTGAATTCGCCCCGCGCGACGAGGTCGTTGCGCAGCATCGCGGCGAACGGGTGCAGGCGGCCCGCCGCGAGCTGGTCGAACACCTCCCGGTCCGCGCCGACCACCAGGTCCGCCTCCTCGGCCAGGCGGTCCACCCGGACGTCCTGCCGGTCGACGGTCAGGTACCAGTGCTCGGTGGTGCCGTCGTCGCGCAGGTCCAGGCGGATGGTGCCGGAGGTGGTCTCGGGCAGCTCCGGGTGCCGGCCGGCGGTCCCCCGGGTCAGGTGTTCCACGACCGAGACGCTCATCGGGCCCTCCTCGTCGGTGGTCGCGGCCGGCGCCGCCCGTCCCGCAGCCTCCCCGCTCTCCGGGTGAGGCGAACTCACCCGGACCGGGTGAGACGGGACAGCGCCGCGCTCAGCGCAGGATGAGCCCTCGCACGTACGCGGCCTGACCGACGTGCTGGAGATCGTCGTCGAGCACGCTCACCAGCCGCACCCCGAGCGTCACTGGCGGATCCCAGTTCTCGTCGACCACCCGGTCCAGGTCGGCCGGGCGCAGCCCGCGCAGGTATCCGAGGCTCCGGTCCACCACTGCCCGGTGGTAGCCCAGCAGCACGCCGCCGTCCTCCGGGCGTACCGCGGCGATCTGCTCCGGGCCGTGCCCGTAGCCGGTGTCGGCCGGGTCGGGCGGCAGGCCGCACCGCGCCGCCCAGTCGCCGGTGGCCCAGAGCTGCGGCTCACCCATCACGTCGGCGACGTGGTCGTCCTGGATCCGGGTCAGGTGCCACACCAGCCAGCCGACCGGGTTCGCCCCGTCGGCCGGCGCCCGCCGCAGCTGGGCCGCGTCGAGCCCGTCGAGCGCCCCGGCGACCAGATCGGGCAGCCGCCCGTACGCCTCGGTCAGCACGTCCGTCGCGTCCACGCGTCCCTCACTCCCCTGCCGTTCGCTGTCGTCCCCCGGGCAGTACCGCCCAGCGTGCCCGGCAAACCTCGGCGCGGGCCCCGCATCTAGGGTGAGCGCGTGGTCGCGGCGCTGGAGCTGTATCTGGACACCGACGCCACCCGGCGCATCCGGGTGCTGTGGGACCTGCTGGAGTCCGACGGGGTGCCGAGCATGCGGTCCCTGCTGGCGCAGCGGCACCGACCGCACGTCTCGCTGGCCGTCGCGCCCCGCCTGGACCCGCACCGCGTGGCCGAGGCGCTGTCCGGAACCGTGGTGGCCGCGCCGCTGCGGCTGGAGTTCCAGCACGCCGGGCAGTTCGTCGGGCGGGTGCTCTGGCTCGGGCCGGCGCCGACTGCCGAGCTGCTGGCGCACCACGCCGCCGTGCACGAGCGGCTGGCGCGGGCCGGCGTCGAGGTCGTGGAGCACTACCGGCCGGGCCGCTGGGTGCCGCACTGCACGCTGTCCATGCGCGTGCCGAACCCGCTGATGGGCGCGGCGGTGCGCCGGTGCCTGGAGGTGCTGCCGCTGACCGCGACGGTGGTCGGCGCGGCGGTGGCCGACCACGCCCGCGACATCTCCCACCCCCTGCCCTGACGCCGCCCCGGCCCAGCGGGCAACACCTGGCGCGGGCCCCCGCTGGGCTGGGCATAGACTGGGCCCATGGGGCGGAGTCGGTGACCAGCGGGGGCGTGTCGTACCCGGGCTACACCCACGGTTGCCTCGCCTACGACGACCCGGCCGCGCTACGCGCGCTGGCGGTCGAGCAGGTGAGCGCCGGTCTGGCCGCCGGTGAGCAGGTCTGGGTGGTCTGGCCGGAGGATCGCGCCACTGTCACCGGCTGGCTGGCCTCGGTGCCGGGGGTCGAGGCCGCGCGCCGGCGGGACGCGCTGCGGCTGGTCCCGGTCGGCGAGGCGTACCGGCACGACGAGATCGTCGACCCCGACCGGCAGGTCCGGGCGTACGTGCGGGCCACCAACGAGGCGCTGGCCGCCGGGCACACCGGCCTGCGGGTGCTGGCCGAGGCGACCAGCCTGGTCCGCACCCCCGCCCAGCGGGACGCCTTCGCCCGCTACGAGCACCGGATCGACCACTGGATGCGGCACCGGCCGATGTCGGCGGTCTGCGCCTACGACCGCCGGCAACTGGGCGCCTCGGCGATCGCCGAGCTGGCCTGTCTGCACCCGCAGACGAACGCCGACGTGCTGTTCCGGCTGCACGCAGGCGGCGGGGACTCGACGGTGGCGCTGGCCGGCGAGCTGGACCCGTCCAACCACGTGGACTTCGCCGCCGCGCTGGAGCGGGCCGACCCGCGCCCGGTGGCGGGCCGGGTCGTCTTCGACGCCGCCGACCTGCGCTTCGTCGACCACCGCAGCCTGCTGCACCTGCGCGACCACGCCCGCCGGCACGACGCCGTAGCGGTGCTGCGCACGCCGAGCCGGGCCCCCGCGCGGCTGGCCGACCTGCTCGGCCTGTCCGAGGTACGGGTGGAGGTGGTCCGATGAGGAGCGGCGCGGCCTCCGGCCACGTGGGCTACTTCCACGAGGCGTTCGTCTACGACTCCGACGAGGAGCTGCTGACGGTGGCGCTGCCGTTCCTGCTGGACGGGATCGCGGCCGGCGAGCCGACGGCGGTGAACCTGGACGAGCGCAACGCCGAGCTGGTGCGCCGGGCGCTGCCGCCGGGCACCGAGGTCACGTTCCTGCCGGTCGGCGACCTCTACGCCCGGCCCAGCGTCGCGCTGCGCTCCTACCGGGAACTGCTCGCGTCGTACGTGGCGGCGGGGGCGGCGCAGATCCGGATGGTCGGCGAGCTGCCTCCGGTGCTGCTCGGCGCGACCTGGGACTGGTGGGCCCGCTACGAGTCGGCGATCAACCACGCCTACGACGACTTCCCGCTCTGGGGCATCTGCGCCTACGACCGCCGGAGCACGCCCGCGCACGTGCTCGCCGATGTGGCGCGTACCCATCCCCTGGTGGCGCGGCCGGACGGCGGGCACGAGGCGGCCGGTCTCTACACCGAGCCGACGAGCTACCTGACCGAGTTCCGTCCGGCGCCGGCGGATCCGGTGCAGCGGAGCGCGCCGCTGGTCGAGCTGACCGATCCGACGCCGGCCCGCGCCCGCGCCGAGGTGCGCGCGGCCGACCGTGGCCTGCTGCCGCCCGACGGTCTCGACGGCCTGGTCATCGCCGTCAGCGAGGTGGTGAGCAACGCGCTGCGCCACGGCGAGCCGCCGGTGTGCCTGCGGCTGTGGCGCGCGCCGGACCGGATCGTGGTGACCGTCCACGATCGAGGGACCGGCCCCAAGGACCCGTACGCCGGGCTGTTGCCGGCCGGCGACGGTTCCGACGGCGGGCTGGGGCTGTGGATCAGCCACCAGAGTTGCGACCACGTGACGTACCACAGGGACGCGGAGGGCTTCACCATCCGCCTGACGGCGGGGAACCCGCACTTCCCGGTCTGACCGCGCCGCCGGTCGGCGGGCAGGGGGCGGGGCGGGGCGAGCCCCGCGCGCGGACGCGGTACCGTAGCGCCTCATCGTGCCCTGCGGGGCGGTCATCCGCCGGCCTGGCGCTGGCGAACCGACGGAGGATGGCGCATGTCAAACGGTGCCGAGCCGTTCGCACCCCACGACGACCTGTCCGCGCGACCGCGATTCGATCCCGCGTTGCGCGGCTACGACAAACGTCAGGTGGACCGGTACGTCGAGCAGGTCGACGCCGAGGTGAGCGCGCTGACCGCCGCACGGGACCGGGCGTACGCGCAGGTGCGTGACCTGACCGCGCAGGTGCAGCGGGCGCAGGCCGAGGCGGGGGAGCTGCGCGACCGTCCGGCGCCGGTGGACCGGGCGTCCTTCCGCGACCTGGGCCCGATGGTGGACCAGATCCTGGACCTGGCGGAGAAGCAGGCCGGCCAGATCACCGAGGTGGCCACCCGGCGCGCGGAGGAGGTCCAGGGCCAGGCGGAGAAGCTGCTCGTCGCGGCGCAGGAGCAGGCCGCCCGGGAGCGGCGTGAGCTGGACGAGGAGCTGGCCGCCCGCCGGGCCGAGCAGGAGCGGGTGGACGAGGAACGGCGGACCGTCGCGCAGGCGGAGCTGACCGCGGTGCGGGAGCTGGCGGAGAAGCTGCGCGTCGAGGGCCAGGCCGTGCACGACCGGGCCCAGCAGGAGGCGAAGCGGATCAGCGAGCAGAGCGCCCAGCAGGTCGAGCAGGCGCGGTCGGCGTCCGAGGCGCTGGTGAAGGCCGCGCGGACGCAGATCCAGCAGGAGGTCCAGGCCAACCGCAGCAAGGCCCAGCAGGAGCTGGCCCAGTGGCAGGCCACCATGGCCAAGGAGCTGGACGAGCGGCGGGCCGCCGCCGAGCAGGAGCTGGCCGACCGGGCCGCCGCCGCGGAGAAGGACATCGCCGCGCTGGTCGCCGAGGCGCAGCAGTACGCCACCGAGGTCCGCGAGCGGGCCGACGAGGAGACCGCGGCGCACCAGGAGCAGCTCGCCGGTGTGCAGCGGGACATCCAGCAGCGTCAGGAGTCGCTGACCCAGCTCAAGGCGGAGCTGGAGACGGCCTCCCGGCAGTTGGAGGACACCCGCCGGGAGATCGCCGCCATCGAGCGCACCGGCGGGGAGCTGGAGGAGCGGCTGGTCGGCGTACGCCGGGAGCTGAGCGCGGAGAGCAAGCGGCTCGACGAGGCGCGGCGCGCGGCGGACCTGGCCGAGCAGCACGCCAAGGAGACCCGGGCCCGGGTGCAGCGGGAGGCCAAGCGGGTCGCCGATCTGGCCGCGGCGGCGGTCATGGCCGCCGCGGCGGGCGGCGGCGAGACCGCCGAGTACCCGCAGGTGCCGGCGCGGCCGGCGGCCCCGGTCCCGGCCGAGGCGGCGCCCCGGGCCTCGGACGGGCGGGCCGAGCCGGACGGGGTCGAGCGGGACCGGTCGGAGCCGCCGGTCGTGGAGCCGTTCGTCGAGCGGCTGGACGGCCCGAGCTTCGACGCGTTCGCGGTCCGCACGCCGGCTCCGCGCGGGGCGTCCGAGGCGGAGACCAGCGGTACGGACAACGGCGTACCGGCCACCGCCTGAGCGACGCGTGCCGCCGGTCCGGGTATGGGCGCGGCGGCACGCACCTTGCTCATCGACCTTGCTCTATGCAAATATTTGGATCGATCAGCCGGTACATCTAGATCCTTTTGCGGGAGTTGACGGGTATGCGGAAAATCTCCTCCATCGGTGCCGCCGTCGTCCTTACCGTCACCTCGGCGTGCGCCGCGGTGGCCGGCACGGCCGCACCGGCGAGCGCCGGATGCAGCCACTCGCACTCCAACGTGGACAGCAAGTTCGGCCAGCTCTTCAACGCCACGAACGTCAACATCCGGACCGGCCCGCACACCACCTGCGCCTCCCTGGGTTACGGCCAGCTCAGCCACACCGTCGACTTCCACTGCTTCGCCAGCGGCGACCGGGTCAGCGCGAACGGCCACACCACCTACACGTGGACCTACCTGCGCGACGTCACCACAGGCGTCTCCGGCTGGGTCGCCGACGCGCTGCTGGACAACCTCGGCGGCAACGTCGCCTGCTGACCGGGGCCACCCGGGGCGCCCGCGACGGGCACAATGACCGGGCATGACCGGCCTGCACCCACCCGTCGAGCCGTACGCCACCCACCGCATACCGGTCGGTGACGGCCACGTCCTGTACGTGGAGGAGGTCGGGCGGCCGGACGGCGTACCCGTGGTGTTCCTGCACGGTGGCCCCGGCGGCGGCCTGGTGCCGGCGGCCCGCCGGTTCTTCGACCCCGCCCGTCACCGGGCCGTGCTGTTCGACCAGCGTGGCGCCGGCCGCAGCACCCCGCACGGCGAGGTGCGCGCCAACACCACCTGGCACCTGGTGGCCGACCTGGAGATCATCCGGCAACGGCTGGGCGTCGGCTCCTGGCTGGTGTTCGGCGGGTCGTGGGGCACCACGCTCGGCCTGGCGTACGCCCAGACGCACCCGGAGCGGGTGACCGGCCTGGTCCTGCGCGGCGTGCTGCTGCTGCGGCGCAGCGAACGCGACTGGTTCTACCAGGGCGGGCTGCGTCACCTCCAGCCCGAGGAGTGGCAGCGGTTCGTCGCGCCGATCCCGCCCGCCGAGCGCGGCGACGTGCTGGCCGCGTACCACGGGCGGTTGCACGGCCCGGACGAGACGCGGGCCCGGGAGTACGCGCGGGCCTGGGGGCGGTGGGAGGCGGTCAACTCGTCGCTGCGGCCCGACCCGGAGCTGCTCGCCCACTTCACCGCCGACGACCAGGCGCTGCCGGTGGCCCGGATCCTGTCGCACTACGCGGTGCACGGCGGCTTCCTCGCCGAGGGCCAGTTGCTCGACGGCGTGGACCGGATCCGGCACCTGCCCGCCGTGATCGTCAATGGCCGCTACGACCTGTGCTGCCCGCCGGTCACCGCGTACGACCTGGCCCGGCGCTGGCCGGAGGCGACACTGCGGATCGTGCCCGACGCCGGGCACTCCGCCGCCGAGCCGGGCGTGACCCGGGAGGTGCTGCGCGCACTCGACGAGGTGACCGCGAAGGTCGGCTGACACCTCGGCCGGCGAGCCTGGTCATCCGGCGGCGCCACTGGCAAGATCGGCCGGGTGACGGGTGCGCTGTACGCGGTCAGTGACCTCCACGTGTCGTACGCGGAGAACCGCGCGGTGGTGGACGGCCTGCGGCCGGAGACGGCGGACGACTGGCTGATCGTGGCCGGCGACGTCGGCGAGGTCTTCGCCGACATCGAGCGGACGCTGCGGCTGCTGCGCGACCGGTTCGCCACTGTGGTGTGGGCGCCGGGCAACCACGAGCTGTGGACCCACCCGAACGACCCGGTGACGTTGCGCGGCGTGGCCCGCTACGACGCGCTCGTGGCGATGTGTCGCGAGCTGGGCGTGCTGACCCCGGAGGACGACTACCCGGTCTGGCGGGGCGCGGACGGGCCGGTCACCGTGGCGCCGCTGTTCCTGCTCTACGACTACTCGTTCCGCGCCCCCGGCACCGGCACCAAGGAGGAGTCGCTGCGCAAGGCGTACGACGCGGGCGTGGTGTGCACCGACGAGATGCTGCTGCACCCCGACCCGTACCCGGACCGGGAGTCCTGGTGCTGGGCGCGGCTGGAGGCGACCCGGCGGCGGCTGGAGGCCACCGACCCGGCGCTGCCCACCGTGCTGGTCAGCCACTGGCCGCTGGTACGCCAGCCCACCGACGTGCTCTGGTTCCCCGAGTTCGCCCAGTGGTGCGGCACCGACCGCACCGCCGACTGGCACGTGCGCCACCGCGCCGCCGTCGCGGTCTACGGCCACCTGCACATCCCGCGCACCACGCACTACGACGGGGTGCGGTTCGAGGAGGTGTCGCTGGGCTACCCACGTGAGTGGCGGCGGCGCGGTGGCGAGCCGGCGCCGATGAAGCGGATCCTCGGATGATCGAGGCGTTGCTGCCGGCCGGGGCGCTGGCCGTCGAGGCGTTCACCGACGTGCCGGGCGAGGCGCCGTACCCGGGTGAGGAGGACCTGATCGCGCGCGCGGTGTCCGGCCGCCGCCAGGAGTTCGTCACGGCCCGCCGCTGCGCGCGGGAGGCGCTGGCCCGCCTGGGGTACGCCCCGGCGCCGATCCGTCCCGGTCCCCGGCGGGAGCCGGTGTGGCCGGCCGGGGTGGTGGGCAGCATCACCCACTGCTCCGGCTACCGGGCGGCGGCGGTGGCCCCGTCCGGCGCGCTGGCCGGGCTGGGCATCGACGCGGAACCGCACGAGCCGCTGCCCGACGGGGTGGCCGGCGCGGTCCTCACGGCGGGCGAGCCGGAGCGGCTGGCCGCGCTGCGCGCCGCCGACCCGGCGACGCACTGGGACCGGCTGCTGTTCAGCGCCAAGGAGTCGGTCTACAAGGCGTGGTATCCGCTGACCGGGCGCTGGCTCGGGTTCGAGGAGGCGGAGCTGACGTTCGACCGGTCCGGCCGGTTCACCGTCCGGATCCTGGTCGACGGCACCCGCGCCGACGGTGGGCCCCCGCTGGAGGTGCTGGACGGACGCTGGCTGGCCTCCGGCGGGCTGCTGCTCACCGCCGTGGCCGTGCCGCACCTACCCTGACCAGCGATCCTGCGATTGTTCCGGTTTGCCCGCCCTGACCTGGGGTACGGCGGAAGGGGCCTGGACATTTAGCCGTAGGAGGACAGGTCCTGATGGAATCCAGCAAGCCCGCCCAGATCGTCAAGGGTGTCGTCGAAGCCGCCGTCGAGAAGGTCGGCGACGCGCTGACTCCGGACGTGCCGGGCGCCCCCGGCAGCGCGCCACCACCGCTGGAGGAGCCGACCACCCCGCACGGGCCGCTGCCGCCCAAGGCCGAGCAGGGCGCGCCGGACACCCGGACCCCGACCGGCGCCGAGACCGGCGTGCCGAAGATCGCCAAGGGGCAGCAGGGCGCGTACCTCACCACGGCCAACGGGGCCCGGCTGCGGGACACCGACCACTCGCTCAAGGCCGGTCCGCGCGGTCCGGTCCTGCTCCAGGACCACCACCTGCGGGAGAAGATCACCCACTTCGACCACGAGCGGATCCCGGAGCGGGTGGTGCACGCCCGGGGCGCGGGCGCGCACGGCACGTTCGTCGCCAACGGCGCCGCCGAGAAGGTCACCCGCGCCGGGTTCCTGAAGAAGGGCCGCGAGACGCCGGTCTTCGTCCGCTTCTCCACAGTGCTGGGTTCGCGCGGCTCGGCGGACACGGTCCGCGACACCCGCGGCTTCGCCACCAAGTTCTACACCGACGAGGGCACGTTCGACCTGGTCGGCAACAACATCCCGGTGTTCTTCATCCAGGACGCGATCAAGTTTCCGGACGTCATCCACGCCGGCAAGCCGCACCCGGACCGGGAAATCCCGCAGGCGCAGAGCGCGCACGACACGTTCTGGGACTTCGTCTCGCTGCACACCGAGGCGCAGCACCACACCATCTGGAACATGTCCGACCGGGGCATCCCGCGGTCCTACCGGACCATGGAGGGCTTCGGCGTGCACACGTTCCGCATGGTCGACGAGGCCGGCGCGACGGTGCTGGTCAAGTTCCACTGGAAGCCGAAGCTGGGCGTGCACTCCCTGGAGTGGGAGGAGGCCCAGCTGATCAGCGGCATGGACCCGGACTTCCACCGCCGCGACCTGTACGACGCCATCGAGGCCGGCGCGTTCCCCGAGTGGGAGCTGGGCATCCAGGTCTTCCCGGACACGCCGGAGGAGACGTTCGCCGGGATCGACCTGCTCGACCCGACGAAGATCGTGCCGGAGGAGCTGGCGCCGGTACAGGCGATCGGCACCCTCACCCTCAACAAGACGCCGCGCAACTTCTTCGCCGAGACCGAGCAGGTGGCGTTCCACGTCGGGCACCTGCCGCCCGGCATCGACGTCACGAACGACCCGCTGATGCAGGGCCGCCTCTTCTCGTACGTGGACACGCAGCTCACCCGCCTGGGCGGCCCGAACTTCACCCAGATCCCGATCAACCGGCCGCACGCCGACGTCAACGACATGCTGCGTGACGGCTTCCACCAGCACGCGGTGCACGCCGGTGTGGCGCCGTACCGGCCGAACTCGCTCGACGGCGGCAACCCGTTCCCGGCCGGCGACCGCGAGCACGCGTTCGTGGACACGCCGGTGACTGTGGCCGAGGCGCCGAAGGTACGCGCCGCGCCGGCCTCCTTCGACGACCACTACAGCCAGGTACGCCTGTTCTGGCAGAGCATGTCGCCGGTGGAGAAGGAGCACATCATCCGGGCGTACACGTTCGAGCTGGGCAAGTGCTACCACCAGGCGATCAAGGAGCGGCAGCTCCAGTGCCTGGCAAACGTCGACCCGGTTCTGTGCGAGCAGGTCGCGACCGGCCTGGGCCTGCCCGTACCGCAGCCCACGGTGCCGCTCGCGGAGGTGCAGCCCAGCCCGGCGCTGTCCCAGGTGGGCCGGGAGTGGCCGGCCGACGGCCGGATGGTCGGCATCGTCGTCGACGCCCAGGCCGACCTGGGCGACGTGCACGAGGTACGCCGGGAGGTGTTCGCCGCCGGCATGGTGCCGCTGCTGATCGCCGCGCACGGCGGCACCGTCGACGGGCTGCCGGTGCAGCGCACGTTCGCCACCGGCCGCTCGGTCGAGTTCGACGCGGTGCTGCTGGCCGGCGCACCGGCCCCGGCGCCGGACGCGCTGCCGGCCCGCGACGCCAAGGCCGGCGCTTCGGGCTCCCTGACCGTCGACCCGCGGGTGTTGCTGCTGGTCGAGGAGGCCTGGCGGCACGCCAAGGTGATCGGCGCCTGGGGCGCGGGCGCAGAGGTGCTGAACCAGGCCGGTGTCACCGGCACGCCCGGCGTGGTCACCGGCGGCTCCGGCGCCGAGGTGCTCGCCGAGGTGCAGCGGCTGATGGCGGCGCACCGGGTCTGGGAGCGGTTCCCGGCCTCGGTGGCCTGATCCCGAGTCGTGCGTGGGGCGGTCCCGGACGGGACCGCCCCACCTCGCTGTCCGCCCCGGGTGACGTCACCAGCGGTTGCGGGCCTCCTCGGCCCAGCCGACCAGGCCGTCGAGGTCCACGCGCTCGCCGTCGTCGGTCGCCGCCCAGCCGGTGAAGTGCCCGAAACACTGGTGCGTCTCCCCGGCCAGCACGAGCAGATTGGTACGCGCCACCCGCTCGTGGAACGGGTGGAACGTGACGTCGACCCGGTCGCCGGCGATCCGCCACGGCCGCAGCCAGTCGGCCCTGTCGTACGCCCAGGTCAGGTCCGCGCCGATCTTGTGCAGCCGCCCGTCCACGAAGACCGCGTTCTCGGTCGAGCCGGTGCCGTCGGTCCACTTCCCGCCGAGCTGGATCGCCCGGCCCGGGCCGCTGCCTGCCGCCCAGTTCCACCGCACCGCGTACCGCCACTTGCCCCGGCCGTGGTCGAGCGCCGCGTACGACCCCTCCCCCACCGGGTACGCGGTGCCGTCCACGGTGATCGTGCCGTGCACCGGCCGGCCGATGTCCTTGACCGTGTACTGGAAGCGCCGGCTGCTCCACGGCACCACCACGCCCAGTGACTCGTGTCCCGCCGGCAGCGGCACTGTCAGGTCCACCTCGACGCCGGGCGCGGTGGCCCGCAGCGTACTGCCGTCCGGGCCCTGGTCGACGGCGATGGTGAGCTTCCCGCCCCGGGCCCGGACCGGTCCGGCGCCGCTGACCGGCGGCAACGCGGTGCCCCGGGCCAGCGGCACCACCGCCTCCGCAGTGGTCTCCCGCCCGGTGGCCCGGTCGAGCAGATAGAGGCTCTGCACCCCGGCATAGTCAAGCGACGACGCGACCAGGCCGAGGATGTGCGTCGGGGTGACCACGCCCCAGTGCTCCCACCGCTTGGCCCGGCCCCAGCCGCGCAGGTTCGCCCGGTGCAGCGGCCGGCGGCTCCAGCCGACCGCGTCCGGGTTCAGCCGCCCGTCCGGGCGGCACAGGTCGACCGGCTCGGTGATCTCCCGCTCATGCGTCATCGCCGCAGGTTACCGGCGACGGCGCGGGCCCGGCGGGGGGCCCGGACGGCCGTCCCGCCGGGCCGTCGCGTCAGCGCCCCTGCTTGGCGCGGCAGATCTCCACCGGCACCGCCGGGGCGCCGTCGACCGGAGCCGGGTCCTCCGGCGTGGGCGCGATGCCGCCGGCCGAGATCCGGTCCAGCGTGGCCAGCCCGGCCGCGTCGACCTGGCCGAACACGGTGTAGTTGGGGCGCAGCGCCGAGTCGGCCTGGACCAGGAAGAACTGGCTGCCGTTGGTGTCCGGGCCGGCGTTGGCCATGGCGAGGGTGCCCCGCGCGTACAGGCGGCGTACGCCCGTCGGGTCGGTCGGCGCGGGCGGCAGGTCGGTGGGCAGCTCGTCGCGGTACCGGTAGCCCGGGCCGCCCTCGCCGGTGCCGGACGGGTCGCCGCACTGGAGCACTGTCAGCGTCGGGTACGCGGTGAGCCGGTGGCAGGGCGTCCGGTCGTAGAAGCGCTTGCGGACCAGGTGCAGGAAGCTCTGCACGGTGCACGGCGCCTGTTCGCGGTCCAGCGTCAGCCCGATCGGCCCCTGGTTGGTGCGCAGCGTGACCCGCACGGTGCCCCGGTCCGGCGTCCGGCGCGGGTCCGGCGGCAGCGGCACCGGACGGGCGGCCGGCTCGTCCGGCGTGGGCGTGTACGCGCACGGCCCCTTCGTGGGCGCGGGATCGGCCGGCGGCGCGGCGGTCGCGGCGACACCTGCGGCGGCGACGATCGTCGCGGCGGCAACGCTCACCCCGGCGAGGCGGGCCAGCAGGGGTAAGGCAGCGTGCGTTCGGGTTTCGCTCGACACGGTGGTCCTCCCTGGACTCGTGGTACCAGAACGACCGGAGTCTATGGATCAGGTGGGGTGATGTCGACGCGGGCGCTCGGCGGGTCGAAAGTCGGTTGCCGGCCCGCGCCGCGTCCGAGAAGGTGATCGGCATGACGTTCTGACGGATCGCACCCAGCCCGCAGGCCCCTCCTCGCCGCCTGCCGTTCCCGCTTCTCTTTCCGCAGAAACGAGCGTCTGTGTCCGCGTACCCCTCCGGGCGGGCCGTCGTGCCCGCCACCGTCTCCGTCTTCTCCTCCCCCGGCAGCTGGATCGAGTCCGCCGCGCTCGACCAGTGCCGTCAGGTCGCCGCCCTGGACGGCATGGCGCATGTCGCCGCCATGCCCGACCTGCACCCCGGCAAGGGCGCGCCGATCGGCGCCGCGATGTCCTCGACTGTGCTCTACCCGTTCCTGGTCGGCTCCGACATCGGGTGCGGCATCGCGGTGTTCCCGATCGCGCTGCGCCGGGCCGTGCCGGAACGGCTCGCGGCCCGGTTCCCCGACCTGGACCGGGCACTCGACCCGGACCGGGACGCCGACGACCCGGCCTGGTCGGTGCTGGACGATGACGTGCCGGCTGGTCACCTCGACGGGCTCGGCACTGTCGGGCGCGGCAACCACTTCGTCGAGCTGGCCCGCGTCGGGCCGATCCTCGCGGCGGAGCACGCCGCGCGGCTCGGGCTGGAGGCCGGTGACCTGGTGCTCGTGGTCCACTCCGGGTCACGCGGGCTGGGCGAGCGGATCCTGCGCGAGCACACCGAGGCGCACGGCGCCGGTCCCGCGCCCGACCCGGACGCCTACCTGGCCCGGCACGACGCCGCGGTGCGGTGGGGTTCGCTCAACCGGCGGCTGCTGGCCGCGCGGGTGGCGTACGCCCTCGGCGCGGAACCCACCGAGCCGGTCGTCGACCAGTGCCACAACCTCGTCGAGATCCGCGACGGGCGCTACCTGCACCGCAAAGGCGCGGCCCCGGGCGACGGCCGGGACGTGCTGATCGCCGGCACCCGGGGCACGCCCTCCTACCTGGTGGCCGCGCACGCCGGGGCGGACGCCGGCTACTCGGTGGCGCACGGCGCCGGGCGCAAGATGTCCCGCGCCGACGCGCTGCGCCGGGGCCGGGTCAAGCACACCGTCGAGGAACTGCGGCGTACGCCTGTGGGCTCGGTAGTGGTGTGCGGCGACCGGCAGTTGCTGTTCGAGGAGGCGCCCACCGCCTACAAGCGCATCGAGCAGGTGATCGGCGACCTGGTGGCGCACGACCTCGCCACGCCCGTCACCACGACGGTTCCGCTTGTCACCTACAAGACGCCGGACGTGGGCCGCCGCGACGAGCGCCGGAAGGGCCGCCGGTGACCGCGCTGCTGCTGTCCGCCGGGCGCGGGCCCGCCGAGTGCGCGTGGGCGCTGGCCCGGCTGCTGTCCCGCCTGGAGGGCGAGGCGGCCCGGCGGGGCCTGCGTAGCGAGCGGGTCGAGACGGTGCCCGGCGACCGGACGGGCACCTACCGGTCGGTGCTCCTGTTGATCACCGGCGCCGGGGCGGAGGCGTTCGCGGCCGGGTGGACCGGCACGCTCTGCTGGCAGGCGCCCAGCCCGTACCGGACGGGTCACGGCCGCAAGAACTGGTACGTCACCGCGCAGTCCTGCCGGACCGACGTGGTGGTCACGCCGTTTCACGAGGCCGACGTCGAGTTCGTGCCGTGCCGCACCGGCGGGCCCGGCGGTCAGCACCGCAACAAGGCGAGCACCGCCGTACGGGCCACGCACCGCCCGTCGGGCCGGACCGTGGTGGTGGACACCGAACGGCACCTGCACCTCAACCGGCGCATCGCCGTCGAGCTGCTGCGGCAGCGGATCGCCGCCGCCGACGAGGCGGCCCGCCGGGCCGGCGCCGACGCCCGCTGGCGGGTCCACGACGACCTCGTGCGCGGCGACCCGGTGCGGGTGGAACGCCCGTGACCCCGCGCCGGGCCGGTCCGGCGCAACTGGTGACCTCGACCCGATCCGAGGCGTCTGACCGGCCCGGCTACCGTGGGCGCGGCAAGCGGGCGGGCCCACGGTAGCCGGGCCCGCCGACGTGAGGCGCGCGAGGAGGACGGATGCGACGGAGAAGGACCGGCCCGGTGGCGGCGCTGGCGACACTGGCGCTCTCGGTCGCCTCCTGCGGCGGGGACGCCGGCACCGATCCCGAGACCTACCTCCGGGACGCGATGAGCGACGCCGTGTCGATCAAGCAGGACACCGGGCGGTTCCCCCGGGGCGTGAGCGATCTGCCGATCGGGGACTACGACGGCGTCGGCGTCGTCACGTTCGTCACGAACAACGACGCGTCGGCGCTCTGCGTGCAGCTGTCCGTGCCGGACGCCAAGTACAGCGCGTACTCCTCCGACCCCGGGCAGGTCGTCGACGGCGCCTGCGACATGGACCGCGTCCAGTGAACCCGCTCGTGCAGCGCTTCCGCGCCGTGGTCGCCATGTGGATCTTCGTCGGCGCGGGCGGATTCCTGCTGGCCGGGTTCCTCGGCCTCGCGCTGCTGACCCAGACGGGCCCGTTCGCGGCCGCGTCGGCCTTCTCCGCCGACGCCGAGTTCGCTCCCGGCGCGGAGATCAAGGTCAGTGACACCGGCGTACGTCCCGGCAACATCCTGATCCTCGCCACCCCGGCCACAGTGGACCCGGCCACCGTCCGGTGCACCACGAAGAGCCGGGTCTACTCCACCGGCGAGCAGCGGAGCAGGGAGCTGACCGGGGCCCGGCCCGAGGGGACCGCGGCGGTGATGCGCGACCGCGGTGACCCGCGCCGGTTCACGCCGGTGCTGGTCACCGGCGGGGTCACCTGGATGGACACCGACTTCGTGAGCTGCACCGGTGACGGTGCGGAGACGTTCGCGCTGACCACCGCCAAGGGCATCAAGAGTGACGGTTTCCGGCTCGGTACCGGACTGCTGCTCATGCTGCTCGCGCCGGTGTTCGCCGGTCTCGGCTGCCTCGCGCTGTACCTCACCCGCAAGTGGAACCGGGAGGCGCGGCTGCGCGGCGGATCGACGAACTGGCCCTACCGGTGACCGGGGCGCGCCTGCACGTCGGCTGCGCCATGTGGACACACAGGTCCTGGTCCGGCCGTTTCCTGCCGCACCCGCTGCCCGCGCACGAGCGGCTGCGCGCGTACGCCGGGTGGTGCGACGCGGTGGAGGGCAACACCACGTTCTACGCGACCCCGGCCCGGGAGACGGTGGCGTCCTGGGCCGAGCAGACCGACCCGGGCTTCCGTTTCCTGCCGAAGCTGCCGAAGGTGGTCACCCACGAGCGCCGGCTCACCGGCGGCGAGGTGGAACTGCGGGCGTTCCTGCACGCGATCGAGCCGCTGGGCCCCCGGGCGGACACGCTCTGGATCCAGTTGCCCGGCTCGTTCGGCCCCGGCGACGTGCCCGACCTCGACCGGTTCCTGCGCACACTGCCCACCACCCACAGGTACGCCGTCGAGGTCCGCCACAGCGCCTTCTTCACCGAGCCCGGTGCGGTACGCGCGCTGGAGGCGACGCTGCACCGGGCCGGCGCCGAGTGGATCCCGTTCGACACCACGGCGTTCTTCCGCACGCCGCCGACGAGCGACGCGGAACGGGAGGCGTGGACGCGCAAACCGCGCCTCCCGCTGCGTACCCGGGCGCTGACCGACCGGCCGATCGTGCGCTACCTGGGCCGCGACGACCCGGCCCAGACCGTCGAGGGCTGGCAACCGTGGCTGGACGTGGTCACCGGCTGGCTGCGCGAGGGCCGCTCACCGACCGTGTTCGTGCACACGCCGGACAACGCGGACGCCCCCGAGCTGGCCCGCCGCTTCCACGACCAGGTCCGCGCGCGGGTGCCCGGCCTCGCGCCGCTGCCGGAACCGGAGCCGGTCGGCCCGGCCACGCTGTTTTGAGCCCCGAATGGGACCACCCCGCATCGCCCGGCCGCTGCCCGGCCCCCTGGCCGGGCGATGCGCGGGGCGCCCGCCGGTCAGCCCGGCCGGCCGCCCTCGGGCGGGGGCACCCGGTCGGCGTACGCGCCGGACGGTCCCGCGTACCGCTCGCCACGCAGGAACGGCAGCGGGTTCGGGGTGCACCCGTGCAGGCCGAGCGTCTGCTGCTGCATCACCGGCGCCGGACGGCCCCGCCCCGGGCAGCGTTCGTGCCCGTGGCCCAGGCGGTGACCGACCTCGTGGTTGACCACGTACCGCCGGTACGCGGCGAGGTCGCTGCCGTAGGCGGGTGCGCCACGCACCCAGCGGGCCACGTTCACCACCACCCGGCTCCCGTTACGGCAGGACGTGTACCCGTCCGGCCCGTCCCCGCACAGGTCGTCGCGCGTACCCGGGGTGGCGAGGTGGACGGTGAAGTCGGCGGGCCCGCGTGCGCCGACCCGGCGCAGGGTGAGCTGTCCGTCGGTGGTCCAGCCACCCGATCCGGTGAGAATGGCGGTGACCTGCGAAGCGAACTCGGCCGCCGACAGACCGGTCACGTCCCGTTCCACCGCCACCCGGTAGCGCAGCAGCCGGCCCGTACCCCCGGAGGTCGCCGGCTCGGCGGCGGCGAACCGCCAACCGCCGCCGCCGTGGGCGGGATAGCCGATCGGTGCCGGCCGGGGGCGGACGGGTGCCGCCGCCGGCGTCGTCACGGCCGGTGTGGCGGCGGGCGGTCCGGGCGGCGCGGCGGCGGGCTGGTCGGCCGCCGCCGGCGCGCAGCCGGCCAGCGACACCGCCAGCACGATCACGGCGGCGCCGCCGCGCGTCCGGTCCACGGTCCTGGTCATCTCGTCTCCCCTCGGCGCCTGGTCTCGGGCGCAGGGATGAGGACGGGTGACCAGTCGCCGAAGTTGGTCCGGCGGGGACTCAACCTTTTGCCCGTCCCGCCCGTCACTACCGGGGTGAGAGGCGCAGAAGGCCGGCATGGCCCGGGGTGACGCGGAGTTCGTCGAGTTCGCGCGGGCGTCGTCCGCGCGGCTGACGCACGCCGCCTTCCTCATGACCGGCAACCACCACCACGCCGAGGACGCCGCGCAGACCGCGCTGGTGCGCACGTACGCGTCCTGGTCCCGGATCCGCAACGGCGACCCGTACGGATACGCCCGGTCGGTGCTGGTGAACCACCTCATCGACAGCTGGCGACGGCCGATCCGCGAATATCCGAGCGACGACCTGCCGGAGCGGCGCGGCGGTGACCTGGCCGAGGAGGTGGCGACCCGGCGGTGGCTGGTCACCGCGCTCGCCACGCTCACCGCGCGCGAACGCGCCGTCGTCGTCCTACGTCACTACTTCGACCTGCCGGAGGCCCAGGTGGCAAACGAACTCGACGTGTCGGTCGGCACCGTCAAGAGCACCGCGTCCCGGGCGCTGGAGAAGCTGCGTACCGCCGGTCTGTCCGCGCCGCGACCGCAGGAGACGTGCCGGTGACCGAGATGGACGAGCTGCGCCGCGCGATGCGGGCCACCGAGCGGGCCGACGGCCTGGACATCACGGACATCATGCGCCGGGGACGCCGGCTGCGCCGACGCCGCCGGATCGGCGCCGGGGTCGCGGCGACGGTGGCGGTGATCGCGGTGGCCGTCGGCGTCGACGTCGTGGCGCCGCGACCCGGCCCGCCGCACGCCCCGGCCGGGGAGCCGGTCGCCACCGCGTCCGCCGGCACTCCCCCGCCCACGCCGGCCGCCGTGCCGGCACCGACCGAGGCCCCACCGCGACCGCTCGGGACCGTCGTCGGCAGCGGCATCCGGTACGGCGCCGACGAGCGCGTGTTCTTCATGGTCCCGGTCGAGTTGCCGCGAGTGCCCGGCGTGACGATCGGCCTGGTCGCCGGCCGGCGCACCCCGGACGGTCGCCTGACCTCCGACTTCCTGGTCAACGACGTGTCCGGCAGCGACCGCCGGCCGGGGTTCCACGAGATCGGGTACGACCAGCAGCGGGTGCCCGCCGACGCGCCGGTGCCGACGTTCGGCTACTTCGTCGGCCCGGCGGCGCGCATCGTCGGGACGGTCGACGGCCACCAGGTCGAGGCGAAGCTGGTCCGGTGGAGCGAGGACCCCCAGGTGGTGATCTTCTGGTTCGACCCGACGACCCTCACCCCCGGCACCCCCCTGGACGGCATCACCGCCCACACATCCCAGGGCCGCCGCCTATAGCCCCACTCCCCCTCCCTCCCCTCCCTCCCCTGTCTCCCCCGGTGATCAAGGAGTTTGCGGCTGACACCGCCCTGACGAGGACACAAACTCCTTGATCACCAGCATGAGACCCATCCCGCACCGGCGACCGAGCGACCGGTAGATCTTGGTACGAATTGGCCCCTATGGGGGCCTTTTCGTACCAAGATCTACGGCGCTCCCGGGATACGGATCAGGGTTCCCAGGTGATGGGAGACGCGACAGGCGGGGACCGGCCCCGCTCCGGCGATCTTGCGCTTTCTGCCCGGGCAGACAGGACATTCACGACATCGGCGGGGCAGCCAGTGCAAGATCGCCGAGAGCAGGGGACCGGGAGCCGGGGCGAGGGCGAGGGCGAGGGGCGGGAGGGGTGCGGAGGGCGGGAGGGGGCGGGTGTGAGGATCGGGGGTATGCGCGCTGTGGTGTTCGAGCGGTTCGGGGTGCGGCCGGAGGTCCGGGAGGTGGACGATCCGGTGCCTGCGCCGGACGGGGTGGTCGTCCGGGTCGGCGCGACCGGCCTGTGCCGCAGCGACTGGCACGGCTGGCAGGGCCACGACCCGGACATCCGCGTGCCACACGTGCCGGGGCACGAGTTCGCCGGCGTCGTCGTGGCCACAGGCGCGCACGTACGCGGCTGGCGGCCCGGCGACCGGGTGACCGCGCCGTTCGTCTGCGCGTGCGGGCGGTGCCCCTCGTGCCTGGCCGGCGACCAGCAGGTCTGCGAGCGGCAGACCCAGCCGGGCTTCACCGGATGGGGCTCGTTCGCCGAGCTGGTCGCGGTGCGGCACGCCGACGTCAACCTGGTCCGGCTGCCGGACGAGCTGGACGAGGCGGCCGCCGCCGCGCTCGGCTGCCGGTTCGCCACCGCGTTCCGGGCCGTCGTCGCGCAGGGCCGGGTCGCGGCGGGCGAGTGGGTGGCGGTGCACGGCTGCGGCGGCGTCGGCCTGTCCGCCGTCATGGTCGCGGCGGCGAGCGGGGCGCGGGTGGTGGCGGTGGACGTATCACCCGCCGCGCTGGAGCTGGCCCACCGCAGCGGTGCCGCGGTCTGCCTGGACGCGAGCGCGTTCGAGGGCCCGGGCGAGGTGGCCGCCGCGATCCGGGAGGCCACCGGCGGGGGCGCCCATCTCTCGCTGGACGCGCTGGGCAGTCACGCCACCTGCGTCGCGTCGATCGAAGGGCTGCGCCGGCGCGGCCGGTACGTGCAGGTCGGGCTGCTGCCCGCCGCGCAGGGCCGGCCCGCGCTGCCGATGGACCTGGTGATCGCGTACGAGCTGGAGCTGCGGGGCAGCCACGGCATGCCGGCGCACGCGTACCCGGAGATGTTGCGCCTGGTCACCGCCGGGGGGCTGCGCCCGGCCGAGCTGGTCACCCGCGTCATCGACCTGGCCGAGGCGCCGGATGCGCTGGCCACCATGGACCGGCCGGCCGCCGCCGGGATGTGCCTGATCCGTCCCTGAGACGGGCACGGGCCGGTCCGCGCCGGGAGTCCCGGCGCGGACCGGCCCGCGAGGCCGTCCGGTCAGTCGGTGACGGTCACCGTGACGGTACGGGGCGGCTGCTGGTACTGCCCCCTGTTGTCCATGCCTCGGATCGTCACCGTGTACGTGCCGGCCGGGATCACCGGCGACGTGTACGCGAAGTTGGACCCCGGCGATCCCGGGCTGGTGAGGAACGTGGCGATCCACGGCCAGCTGGTCGGCGCGCCCGCGCGGCCGAACGTGCCGGCCGAGTTCATGCCCTGACCGGCGCTGTTGCCGATCTGCACCTCGACCTTCTGCATCCCGCCGTCGTCCACCGCCCGGCCGGTGATCACGATCCGGCCGCCGGTGTACGCCTGACCCTCGACCGGCGTGATGCTCGGCTCCAGCGTCGGGTCGGTGTCACCCGGGTAGACCAGGTAGCGAGCGGTCGCGCCGCTTGTCGAGTTGTCCTGCTGGCCGGCGGTGTCCACGGCCCACGCCTCCACGCTGTACGTGCCCCGCGTGGGCAGGTCGATCGAGAGCGTGAACGGCGTGCTGGTCGCGCCCGGCGAGGCGAGCGTGGCGTCGACTGTGGCGAACGCGGCGGCCATGGTGCCGTTGGGCTGCACGTACCGGCCGGTGTCCAGGTCGCGCAGCGCGATCCGGACCGCCCGGACGCCCTTGTCGTCGGTCGCCGTGCCGGCCAGGTCCAGGTGCAGCTGGTCGATGTCCTGGTTGGTGCCGGTGAAGCTGAGCAGCCCGTTCGGGAAGGCGTCGCCGGGCACCTGCGCGGTGACGGTGAGCCGGCCCATGTTGGTGCTGGACGTGGTGAGGCCGAGCTTGTCCGTCGCCCGTACCCGGAAGTCGTAGACACCGGGGGTGAGCGGCACCGTGGTGAACGACCAGTCGAACGTCGCGGCGTCGAGGTTGGTCGGCGAGATCCGGTGGTAGCCGGCGACCGAGTCGGCGCCCCACGTGCCGTCGCTGGCGAGCGCCTCACGGGTGGTGTTGTTGCGCAGGTAGATCTCGACCGACTTCAGGGCGTCGTCGTCGCGCGCCGTGCCGGCGAACGTGACGGTGCCGCCGGGCGCGACGGTGAACGGCGCCGGGTTGCCCGGCGGGGTCATCGCCACAGGCGAGGTGATCGCCACTGTCGGCGGTACGCCGGTGGCCGAGACGGTCCAGTCGCGGGTGTCACCGCGCAGGTCGCTCTGCCCGCTCGTGTCGACGGCGGTGGCGGTCATCTTCCACTGGCCCTCGGTCGGCAGCGTGACCTCGTACTGCCAGGTGGCGGACTTCGCGCCGATCACGTCCGGCTCGCCGCGGAAGGTGTTGTAGACGGCGGCGACGGTGCCGTCGTCCTGGAGGTACCTGTTGTCCGGGGTGCGGAACGAGTAGATCAGCGAGTTGACGCCCTTGTCGTCGGTGGCGGTGCCGGAGGCCACGAACGTCTGCGTGGCGACCAGGCCGGCCGAAGGCGAGCTGATCCGGGTCGTCGGGGGCAGGTCGTCGAAGCGGAACGCCTCGATCTTCTTGACCGCCTTCGTGGTGTCGCCGGCGCCGTTGCGGTCGAACGTCTTGGCCTGCAACTGGTAGACCCCGGCGGGCAGCGTCACCGGCAGGCTCCACGTGGTGGAGGTGGCGTTCGGCGCGGCGACAGTCGTGTTGATCGCCTTGAACGCGCCCCAGGTGGTCAGGTCGGCCTGGAGGTACTTGCCGCTGGTGCGGTCCTGGATCTCCAGCTGGACGCGGGCCACGCCGGCCGGGGCGAGCGCCTGGCCGCTGATGGTGAACGACTCGCCGGCCGGCTTCACCGCGCCCTCGATCGGCGTGGTGACCGTGGTGTCCAGCGCCGCCGGCTTGGGCTCCTTGGAGAGGTCGAAGAAGGCCACCCGGCCGGTGGTCTTGCCGCCCTTGACGTTGCCGTCGCCGCCGACGAGCAGGCCGCGCGAGGTGGCGAGCATCGCCTTCTCGCCCTCGTACGAGTTGGAGCCGGGGTTCCACTCCAGCGCGGTGCCGGTGAGCGGGTCCAGCGCGCCGATGTGGTCGCGGCGCACCACCTGGTCGCCGAGACCGTAGCCGCTGAGCCCCTGGCCGGTGCCGTAGCCGACGTTGTCCAGGCCGGGCCACGGCACGTTCGAGGTGGGCGACTCCTGCCAGCTGAAGTGGCCGCCGACGTAGACGGCGGTGTCGGTGATCGCCACCGAGTAGATGCTGTCGAAGTGCCGGGAGATCCAGAGCGGTTCGACGTTGTCGTTTCCGGTCAGCGGGTACGCGATGGCGGTGTCGTTGATCGGCGGACGGTCGCCGCCGGAGCCGCTGGTGACCACGAAGTACGAGTCGTCCGGCGCGATGTCACCGGCGAAGACGCGCTGGATGCCGCCGACGAAGGAGAGGTTGTCCTCCCACAGCCGGGTACGCCACGGCAGCAGCGCCTTGCTGGCCGTACCGATGAGCGCCACGCCGTAGCGGTCCTGGCCGGCGATCTGGCGGCCGGTGTGCACGACGAGCAGCTTGCCGCGGTCGTGGGTGAGCTTGAGCTGCTGCACGGTGAGCATGCCGCCGACGCCGATGCCGCCGGTGAGCGGCAGGTTGAAGCCGGTGTCGACGGCGCCGGTGGTGGGGTTGAGCGCGGCCAGGCCGCTGCGGCTGACCCCGTTGACGGTGGCGAACTGGCCGCCGACGTAGACCGCGTTGCCGCTGACCGCGAGCGCGGTGGCCCGCGCGTTGGCGGTGGCGGTGAACGCGGCGACCGGCGCGCCGGTGGTCGGGTTCAGCCGGGCGATCTTGCGCTTGGTCACGCCGTTGATCGTGTTGAAGGAGCCGGCGATGTAGAGCGACGAGCCGTCCGGCGATGCCTCCACGGCGGCGACCGCGCCGTCGATGACCGGCTTGAACCCGGTGTCCACCTTGCCGGTGTCCAGGTTGTACGACGCCAGCGACCGCTGCGTGATCGCGGAACCGCCGACGTTAGCGATCGAGGTGAACGTGCCGGCGATGAAGACGCGGTTGCCGATCACCTCGATGTCGGTGATCTCGCCGTTGGTGATCCGCGGCGTGTCGGTGCGGGGCGTGGTCGGCATCAGCCGGGTGTCCCCGGGGGTGACCAGCGCACGGGTCGCGGTCGTACGCGCGGCGCCGAGCGCGGCGCTGCTGCCCGTCGCCTGGGCGCCGGCGTGTCCGGCCACGCCGGCGTCCCGCACGACGACGGTGCCGGCCAGCGCCGGTACTCCCGCCACCACGACCGCGCCGGCGGCGACCACCGCCACCGCGCGAAGCCAAACTCGCATCGAGTCAACTCTCCCTGTCCGCCGGGACGGCCCTCCCGGGTGATTCCCGGGTCCCCTCCGTCCGCGTGCCGGACGTCACCGTAGGAGGCAAAGACTTCTCGCGATACACGCCGCACCGGTAATCGACCGGTCGCCATCAATTCCGGCCACACCGGCGGGGGGCCTCCACCGATCGGGTCACCGGCTGTCACCGTCCGGCCGTGCGCGCCGTCGGGTCCGCGACATCACCGTTGCGGCGGGCTCAGAGCGCCCCGTGGACGGACGGTCAGTCGCCCCGTACCCGGGGTTGGCGGTGGTCGGTCAGCCGCAGGCCGACGCCGCGTACCGCCGCGATGGTGACGCCGGTGCCCAGCCCGTCGAGCTTACGGCGCAACCGCTTCACCAGGGACTGCACGTCGGCGCGGCCGTGCGTCGGCGCGTCGCGCCAGACCGCCCGGTGCAGCTCGGCGTAGCTCCACACCCGTACCGGCTCGGCGGTGAGGCAGGTCAGCAGGTCACGCTCCAGCCGGGTCAGGGCGGTCTCGCGGTCACCCCACCTGGCGGTCGAGAGGGCGGCGTCGATCACCAGCGCGCCGTCCGGCGCGGGCTCGTCCGGGGGTACGGCCCGAGCCGGCACGTCGGCCGGGGCCGGCGCATCCGTCATGATCAACTCGCGTAGCTCGTCCAGATCGGTGACCATCAGAAGAGGCGCGACGCCGTCCAGCAGCTCGGTCAGCCGCAGCCGCTCGGCCGGCGACGACGTCACGCCGATGACGAGCGAGAAGGGCCGCTCCGGCGGGTCGGTGCCGGAGTCAGCCGTGTTCGTGCCGTCAGTCGTCACCGCGCCCCACCGTGACAGAAACTGTCAACAAGCCGCCCGACGCGGGGACCTGTTGGTGACATGTTGCTCACGTACGGTCATTGATCGTTCCTTACTGTCGATCATAGTGTCCACTCAGGCGTCCGGCGCAGACCCGCACGGCGCCTAGGGGGCCTGGGGGGTTCTTGCAACACCGGTGCGACCAGTCGGGAGAGTCCGTCTCCTGGCCCTTCTGCCATGGCTCGATCATCAGCGGGTCATCGGAGTAGGAGGCAGCACCGATGCTGAGACGTCCACACAGATGGGGCCCGGCCCGGCGGCTGGTGAGCGCGGGCGCCGCCCTGGTGCTCGCCGCCACCGCGCTGGCCGCTACCGGCACGGGGGCCCAGGCCGGCACCGGCGCCGGCGCGTCGGCCGGCGACAAGATCCGTCCCGAACTCACCCGTCAGCTCCAGGGCAAGAGCGAGGGCGACTTCTGGATCCACTTCGGCGCCAAGGCGGACCTGGGCAAGGCCGCCGCGATCAAGGACTGGAACGAGCGCGGGGCCGCCGTCGCGGCGGCGCTGAAGAAGACCGCAGCCGACAGCCAGTCGAAGATCCGCGCCGAGCTGGACCGCTCGGGTACGAAGTACCAGACCTTCTGGGCGACGAACGCCATCAAGGTCACCGGCGGCTCGCTGACCATGGCACAGAACTTCGCCGCCCACTCCGAGGTGGACGGCCTGTACGCGCCGGTGGAGTACAAGCTGCCGGAGACCACCCCGGGCACCGACGAGAAGTCGGCGAACGCCCTGGAGTGGGGCATCGCCAACATCAACGCCGACGACGTCTGGTCCCAGTACGGCGTCAAGGGCGCCGGCATCACCGTGGCCAGCATCGACAGCGGCGTCCAGTTCGACCACCCGGCGCTGGTGAACGCCTACCGCGGCAACAACGGTGACGGCACCTTCGACCACGACTACAACTGGTTCGACGCCGCAGGAGAGTGCGCCACCGCGCCGTGCGACTCCGACGGCCACGGCACGCACACCATGGGCACCATGGCCGGCGCCGACGGGGCCAACCAGATCGGTGTCGCCCCCGAGGTCAAGTGGATCGCCGCGAACGGGTGCTGCCCGTCCGACGACGCGCTGGTCTCCTCCGGCCAGTGGATGCTGGAGCCCACCGACCTCAACGGGCAGAACCCGGACGCCAGCAAGCGGCCGAACATCATCAACAACTCGTGGGGCACCAGGACGCCGTCGAACGAGCCGTTCATGGAGGACGTCACGAACGCCTGGGCCGCGTCCGGCATCTTCGGCGTCTGGTCCAACGGCAACAACGGCCCGTCCTGCCAGACCAGCGGCTCGCCGGGCAGCCTGGCGAGCAACTACTCGGCCGGCGCGTACGACGTCAACAACAACATCGCCAGTTTCTCGTCCCGGGGCACCGGGCAGAACGGCGAGATCAAGCCGAACATCTCGGCGCCGGGCGTGAACGTGCGCTCCAGCGTGCCGACCAACTCGTACGCCAGCATCAGCGGCACCTCGATGGCGGCGCCGCACCTGGCCGGCGCGATCGCGCTGCTCTGGTCAGCGGCGCCCACGCTGGTCGGCGACGTCACGGCGACCCGCGCGCTGCTCGACGACGCGGCCATCGACAAGGGCGACGCCCAGTGCGGCGGCACCACCGACGACAACAACGTCTACGGTGAGGGTCGCCTGGACGCGCTCGCGCTGCTCGCGGCCGCCCCGATCGGCGACAACGGCACGCTGGCCGGCAAGGTCACCGACGCCGCCACCGGCGCGGCCATCGCCGGCGCGAGCGTCACCCTGACCGGCGCGGCGGACCGCACGCTCATCACCGGCGCGGACGGGACGTACTCCTCGCTCCTGCCGGCCGGCGACTACCAGGTGGCCGTCTCGGCCTTCGGGTACGCGACCCGCACGCTGCCGGCGACGATCACCGCGAACACGACCACCACGCTCGACGTGGCGCTCAGCGCGGTACCGAGCGTCACGGTCAGCGGGCAGGTCACCGACGGTTCCGGGCACGGCTGGCCGCTGTACGCGAAGGTCAGCGTCGAGGGCACGCCGATCTCCGACTACACCACGCCGACGACCGGCCGCTTCAGCCTGTCGCTGCCGGCCGGGGCGACGTACCGGCTCACTGTCGAGCCGCAGTACGCCGGCTATCTGACCACCACCAAGGAGGTCACCGTCGGGTCCGCCAACGTGACCGCGAACATCGCGGTGCAGGCGAACCCGGAGGCGTGCACCACCGCCCCCGGCTACACGGTCAGCTCCGACGGCGAGTACGAGACGTTCGACGGCACCGGCACCCCGGACGGCTGGACCGTGGTGGACAACGCCGGCACCGGCCAGGTCTGGGAGTTCACCGACGCCGGTGAGCGCGGCAACCTGACCGGCGGCAGCGGCAACTTCGCCATCATCGACAGCGACAACTACGGCAGCGGCGGGCGGCAGGACACGTCGCTGGTCAGCCCGGTGGTCGACCTGACCGGCGTGACCACGCCGGTGATCCGGTTCAACCAGGACTACAACTGGCTCAACAGCGACCGCGCGGACGTCGACCTGAGCCTGGACGGCGGCACCACGTGGAGCAACGTGCTGCGGCAGGCCGCCGACGTGCGCGGGCCCCGGGTGACCGAGGTGCCGATCCCGCAGGCGGCCGGCCAGTCGCAGGTGCGGGTGCGCTTCCACTACTACGAGGCCAGCTGGGAATGGTGGTGGCAGGTCGACAACGTCCTCATCGGCAGCAAGCTCGTCTGCAAGCCGGTCAAGGGCGGCCTGGTCCTCGGCCACGTCCGGGACAAGAACGACAACAGCTACGTCAACGGCGCCACGGTGACCAGCAAGGACCGCCCGGCGGAGAAGGCCACCACGGTGGCCACGCCGGACGACACCGAGCTGCCCGACGGCTTCTACTGGATGTTCTCGTCGCTGACCGGGACGCACCCGTTCACCGCCAGCGCCGGCAACTACGTGAGCCAGACCAAGCAGGTGGCGGTCGAGGAGGACTGGGCCACGGCGGCCAACTTCCAGCTCGCCGCCGGCCGGCTGTCGGTGAAGCCGACCTCGATCACCGGCACGGTCCGGATGCCGAGCGGGAAGGTCAGCAAGACCTTCACCGTGACGAACACCGGCGGGGCGCCGGTGACCGCCGAGTTCAGCGAGCGTGACGGCGGGTTCGTGCTGCAACGGGCCGACGGTTCCCAGTTGTCCCAGCAGGCGCTGCTCGGCTCGACCGGCGCGCCGGTCCAGCGGCTGACCGCCGCGACGTCGTTCGCCGCCCGCTCGTCCGGCAAGTCGTCCACCGTGATCGCGGCGGCGGCCCCGCAGGCGGACCCGTGGACCGCCATCCCGGGCTACCCGTCGAACGTGATGGACAACCGGGTCGTCAGCGTCGACGGCAAGGTCTACTCCATCGCCGGTGGCGACGGCACCGCGTCGAGCGCCAAGAACTACCGGTACGACCCGATCGCCCAGGCGTGGACCGGGATCGCCGACCTGCCCGGCGCGCGTAACGCCATGACGGTCGGCGTGGTCGACGGCAAGATCATCGCCACCGGCGGCTGGGGCGCCGCCGGTCCGGACGCCGGAACCTTCTCGTACGACCCGGCGGCGAACACCTGGAGCCGCAAGGCCGACAACCCGGCGCCGCGCTCGGCGGCCGGCCAGGCGGTCGCGGGTGGCAAGCTGTACGCGATCGGCGGCTGCACCACTGCCAGCTGCACGCCGATGTCCAACTCGGTGGTCCGCTACGACCCCGGCGCGGACAGCTGGGAGACGCTGCCCGCGTACCCGAAGTCGGTGGCGTTCCTGTCCTGCGGCGGGATCGACGGCACCGTCTACTGCACCGGCGGCAACGACGGCACCACGTCGCAGAAGGTCGGGTACGCCTTCGACCCGTCCGCGAACGCCTGGACCGCCATCCCGGACGCGCCGGCCGACAGCTGGGCCTCCTCGTACGCGGTGGCGAACGGCAAGCTCCTGGTCGTCGGCGGGTCGCAGGGCGGCGCCATCACCAACGCCGGCTTCGCGTTCGACCCGGCGACCAACTCGTGGGCGAACCTGCCCAACGCCAACACCGCCCGCTACCGGGGCGGCGCGGCGTGCGGGTTCTACAAGATCGGCGGCTCGTCGGGCAGCTTCACAGCCACCAAGGACAGCGAGGTCCTGCCCGGCTTCTCCGAGTGCTCGGAGGCCGCCGCCGACGTGAGCTGGCTGACCGTCGACAAGTCGAAGGTCACGCTGGCGCCCGGTGAGAAGGTCACCGTCACCGTCACGATGACGGCGAACGTCGACCAGCCGGGCACGTACTCGGCGTCGGTGGCGATCAAGGAGGACACCCCGTACACGGTGGAGCCGGTGGCGGTGACCATGATCGCGCAGCCGCCGACCACCTGGGGCAAGCTGTCCGGCACGGTCTCCGGCAAGAGCTGCCAGGGCGCCACCGCACCGCTGGCGGGCGTGACGGTGCAGGTCGACTCCTGGGCGAGCTCGTACACCTTCACCACCGACGCGCAGGGCCGGTACGCCTACTGGATGGACCGGCGCAACAACCCGTTGACGTTGATCGTCGCCAAGGACGGCTGGAAGCCCCAGACGCGCCAGACGAAGATCAACAGCAGCACGCCCACGGTGGAGGACTTCACCCTCTCCCCCACCCGCTGCTGACCCCGCACCCGACAGGAACGGCCCGCCCGGCGCACGCGCCGGGCGGGCCGTTCCACACTCTCGTCGATCTGTGAGTGGGGGTTGTCAAGTGGTTCGGTGGTGGTTGGTGATGGTGCGGTAGAGCTGTCGGGCGATGTAGCGCTTGAGGCAGCGGGT
>NZ_JBEZMS010000051.1:0-33426 GCF_040652815.1 Micromonospora sp. NPDC048169 | reverse complement strand
GCCGGCGGCCCGACGCCGGCGCGGAAGCCGGCGGCCCGACGCCGAATGGGTCCCGCTCAGCGCACGCCGAGCAGGTCCACCACGAAGACGAGCGTCTCGTTCGGCTTGATGACGCCGCCCGCGCCCCGGGCGCCGTAGCCCAGGTGCGGCGGGATGGTGAGCTTGCGCCGGCCGCCCACCTTCATGCCCACGACGCCCTGGTCCCAGCCGGCGATGACCTGGCCGCCGCCGAGCGGGAACTCGAACGTCTCGCCCCGGTTCCACGAGGCGTCGAACTCACGGCCGTTCGAGTGGGCCACGCCCACGTAGTGCACGCTCACCAGTTGACCCGGGCGGGCCTCCGGGCCGTCGCCGACGGTGATGTCCTCGACCACCAGATCGGCGGGCGGGGCGCCCTCGATCGGGCCGACCTCGGGCTTGTCCATGAACGGTCTCCTCGGATGCTGACTGTGTGGTCACCGTCGATCCTGCCGGATCGCGACCGGCCGATACGCGCCGGTCCCCGCACACCGGCGTGGCGGGGACACGAGAGGGGGCGGGCGCCGCCTGTCGGCGACGCCCGCCCCGGGGCGAGCTGCTTCACTTCAGCCAGGGCAGACGCTGGACCAGGGGGAGCTTCGCCCAGATCCGGCCGAGGCCGAGGGTGTTGCCGGCGCCCACGAGGGCCAGGCCGGCCAGCAGGCCCGCGTAGATGAGGTGGTCGTCCATGAAGGGGTTGTTCGCCGGGGGCAGCACGGCCGTCCACATCAGGACCAGGAGCAGTCCACCGGCGACGGCGGCGAGCCGGATGCCGATGCCGAGCATCAGCGCGACACCGATGCCGAGCAGGCCGAGCATGAACAGCCAGTCCGCCCAGGCCGCGCCGGCGATGTTCTGGTAGAAGCCGGCGAACGGTCCCTCGACGGCGTGGCCGAGGAAGCCCTTGGTCGGGCTGCCACCGTTGATCCAGGCGCCCTTCGCCGGGGTCTCGTGGCCGAGGCCGAACATCTTGTCGAGGAAGGCCCAGAGGAAGATCCAGCCCAGGGCGAGCCGCAGACCGGCCCACACGTACCGGGTGGCCTTCTGGCGGGTGGTCTCGGTGTGCGCCGCCGGAGCGGTGGTGACGGCGGGGGTCCGCTTGACGGCGGGGGTCCGCTCGATTGTCGCGGTCATGGTGTCCACGTCCCTTCCTGTGCCTCGCACCGCGCTTCCCGGTGGCACATTCATTCCACCGCCGCGCCGCGTCCGGGAGCAGGGCCGAGCGGTGCCCTCGTGACCGGGTCATTGGTCCCGTCCGTACCCGGTCCGGTCGGCCCCTCGCAGCCGGTCTGGTGCCCCTGACCAGGGCGTACGCCGGCCGCCTACCGTCGCAGGTGAAAGGCCGGCACGAGGAGGTCGTGATGAGGACGTGGCAGGTTACCGACGTGATGACCAGGGACGTCGCCACGGTGACGGAGGAGACCCCGTACCGCGAGGTCGTCGACGTGCTGGTGCGGCAGCGGATCAGCGGCGTGCCGGTGGTGGACTCGTTCCGCCGGGTGCTGGGGGTGATCTCCGAGGCGGACCTGCTGCACAAGGTGGAGCGGTCCGGCCACCCGGACGAGCGGCGGGTCTTCGAGGGGCGGCGCCGCCGTACCGCGCGGGAGAAGGCGGGCGCGCTGGTGGCCCGGGACCTGATGACCGCCCCCGCGGTCACCACCCACGAGCGGGCCTCGCTCGCGGCGACCGCCCGGCTGATGGACCACGAGGCGGTCAAGCGGCTCCCGGTGCTGGACGACCTGGGCCGGCTCGCCGGCATCGTCACCCGCGGTGACCTGCTGCGCGTGCACCTGCGCACCGACGCGGAGATCCGCGAGGACGTGGTGCACGAGGTGCTGCGCCGGGTGCTGTCGGTCCGCGACGGCCTGGTCACGGTGCAGGTCCGCGGCGGCGAGGTCACCATGGACGGACGGCTGGACCGGCGCAGCGCCGTCGAGCTGGCCGGCCGCCTCGCCGCTCAGGTCGCCGGCGTGGTCACGGTGCACAACACGATCGGGTACGACGTGGACGACACCACGCTGATGGAGCTGGACCCGGTGCACGCCACCCCTGTCGCCTGAGCGCCACCACCGCGGGCCCCGCCGGTCAGGTGGGGCCCCCGGTGGTGTGCGCGAGCTGGGCGGCGAGCAGTGCCGGGGCCTCGGCCAGCGACGGGCCGTACCAGGTGAGGTGCCGGCCGGACACCAGCGCCGCCGGCACCCCGGGGAACGCCTCCGGCCCGTCGTCGGCGGTGAACCGGTACGGCTCGTCGGGCAGCACCACCAGCTCCGGCGCGCGGGCGCGCAACTCGGCCAGGCTCGGCCGGGGATAGCGTTCCGGGTCGTCGGCCCAGCCGTTGCGGACGCCGAGCCGGGCCAGCACGTCCCCGGCGAACGTGTCCCGCCCCAGCACCACCCACGGACGCCGCCACACCGGCACCACGGCGGTGCGGACGAGCCCCGGCCCGGGCAGCGCGGCCCAGGCGCGGCGGGCCTCCCGCAGCCACCCCGGCTCGCCCGGCTCGCCCAGCGCGACGGCCAGCTCACCGAGCTGGTCGAGGGCCTCCGGCACGGTACGCGGGAAGGTGACCCGCACCGGCACCCCGGCCGCCCGCAGCGCCTCGGCGTCGGCCAGCCGGTTCTCCTCCTCGTTGAGCAGCACCAGATCCGGCGCCAGCGCGAGCACCCGGTCCAGGTCCGGGTACTTCGTGCCGCCGACCCGGGCGACGTCCAGCCCGGCCGGATGGGTGCACCAGTCGGTCGCACCGACCAGCACCTCCGGGCGGGTGGCCGCGACCGCCTCGGTCAGCGACGGCACCAGCGACACCACCCGCACCGCGCGTCCTCCCTCGTACCGTCAGCGGGCCGGCGCGGCCACGGCGTCGGCGTTCTCCGGCGGCAGGCCCGCCACCGGCACGCCCTTGCGGACCGCCCAGTCCACCGCCGCGCGCAGGTCCGACGTGGGCAGCGGCCGCCGGGTGGTCACCCCGACCGCCGCGTGCACCGTGTACGCCATGAACGGGTACGACCGGGCCAGCGCGCCGATCGCGTCGTGCAGCCGGCGTACCACCTCCAGCGCTGCTGGTTCGTCGAGTCCCGGCAGGAGGAGCTGGAACTCGTTCTCGGTGACGCGCAGCGCGCGGTCGACCGGCCGCAGCGCGGCGGTGACCGCGGTGAGCACGGCATGTCCCTCCCGGGCGACGCCGCGGCGGCCGAAGCGTTCCGGTGAGCCGGGCGGCGCGTCCACCCGCAGGCCGACGAGCGCCACCGGCAGCGTGCCGGAGGCGGTCACCCCGTCGGCGCCGGACCAGCGGGCCAGGCCGGGCTCGTCCAGCATCGCCTCGGCCGGCTCGGCCGGCCGGCTGTTCCGGTCGCCGCGGCGGGCCAGCAGCCGCAGCGCCGCCTCGGCGCGTGGTTCGCCCGGGCCGGCCGGGATGTCCCGTACCCGGGCGATCGCCTCGTCCAGCGCCGTGCGTGCCGCGGCGGGCAGCCGCTCGGCGAGCTGTTCGCGCAGCCGGATCGCCTCGTGCAGCGCCTCGTCGCGGCGGAAACCCCAGCGCCCCTCGAACAGCCGGCCTGACTCCAGCGTCGGCGCGGGCGCCACCTCGGCCCGGTCGTGCGCGACGACTGTGGCGCCGAACCGGGGACTCAGCACCACCACCGTCCACTCCCGGGCCAGCGCCTCGGCCTCGTCCAGCGCCACGCCGTAGGCGCCCTCGGGCAGGTCGGGGGGCGGTCCGCCGACCATCGCCACCACCGTCGCGGCGGCGCGGCCGGCGATGCGCCGGTAGACCTCGCGCTCCCGGGCGAAGTACGGCAGCCGCTGGAACAGCGCGAGCACGACGAGCGGGCCGTCCTCGGCCTCGGCGAGCGCCGCGCGTTCGATGGCGTGGGAGACGGCGACGAGACTGCGTTTGGTGAACTGTTCCAGGGTCCGTCCGCTGTGCACGGGCAGAGCCTAGAGGGACGAGCGCGGCAGCGCACCGGTCGACCGGACCGGCCGCGCCGCACCCGCCTACACTCGGGCGTCGACCGGACGAGGGGGATCGGGGCGAGATGACGAGCACAGGCAGCGTGACCGCCTCCTGGCTGCGGCCGATCCCGCCCGGCGCCGCGCCCCACCTGGTCCGCGCGGGCCACCTCGGCCATGCCGGGCGGCGGCTCGGCGACCTGGTGCAGGGCCGCCCGCCGGGGGTCACCGGCAGCCAGTGGAGCGCCGCCGGGCGGGCCTCGCTGGACCTGGTGGTCTGCGCCGCCGGCACCGGGCTGCCGCGCTTCGCCGTGCGGTTCACCGCTCCCGCCCCGGACGGATCGCCGGCCCGGCGGGCCGAACGGCTGACCGACGCGGTCTGCGCCGCCGTCGGCCTGCCGCTGTTGCGCGTCGAGTCGCCGACGCTGGGCGGCACGGAGCAGGTCCGCCGGTTCGTCGAGTACGTGCTCGACGCGCGCGCCTACACCGACGGCACCGACCCGGACGGCGGCGACGCGGTCGGCTTCCGGGACATCATCGGCCGGCTGCCGGACGGCCGGCGCGGACCGGTGAACGACCTCGGCGCGCTGGCCCGGGCCGAGGCGGTCGAGGCGTACGTGGCGGGCCGGATCGCCGACCCGATTCTGCGCGGCCTGCACGTGCGCTGGACCGACGGTCCGGCGGAGGGCTGGGCCTGGGCCGAGGTGCGGCCCGGTCACTGCCTGCTGGAGCGGGTCCGGCTGACCGCGCGCGGCCTGGACTGCGGCGTCGACCCGGGGCGGCTCGCCGAGGATCTGGCCGTGGTGGCGCTGGGGGAGCGGCTGCGTGACCTCGGGGGCAACGCGCCGGCCCTGCTGGAGCGCGCCGAACTGCGGGGGCGGGTACGCGCGCTGGCCGCCCGGCGGGACTCCTTTGACGGCGGATTCGCCTTCGACCACCTCTGCGCCGACTGAAACCGTCCGCGCCCGCGGGCACGGCGACTTTCGATTTTTTCCGATCTCCGGTTGAACCTTCGCCGACGGCGCTCCGTACCTCATCGGGAATGGACGCAGATCTTCCCCGCCGCGCCCGGACGGCGCGGAGACGGTGCGGAAAGGGCATCGTCGGCCATTGACGCGCGACTCAGCGTCGCAGTGATCTCACACCCCGAATTCGTCGGTCCGCCGGGATCACCAGTCAACTACCGGATCGAGAAGGAGAGCAATTCGATGCGCAGGTCCACACGGGCGCGCCGGTCATCCGGTAACGCGCGGAGCAAGCGGATGCTGGCGGTGGTCGGCACGCTCGCGGTCTTCGGCGGCATCGTCGCCGTCACCCAGATCTCGTCCGCCCAGGACCGGCGGACGACCACCCGCGCGGCCTCGGCGTCCTGCGTGCCCGCGAGCCCGGGGGCGACCGCCCCGGACGGTCAGGGCAGCACCACCCGTACCTGGCAGAACGGCCGCTGGGTCCGCAACCACTGGGGTGACGGTCAGATGTCGCCGGCCGAGTGCCAGCAGACCACAGCCGGTGGCGCCGGCGCCGGCACCCCGACGGTGGCCTGCCCGGACGTCCGGAGCCGGCTGCCGCAGGTGCCGGGCCAGGCCCGGGCCGAGGTGGACCGCACCCTGGCGCTGCTGGAGAGCCAGATCGCCGAGGCGAACCGGCGGCTCGCGGCGGAGGGCCGCAACGGCGGCGAGTTCATCAACAACGCGATTCTGGGCCCGCTGGCGGACAAGCGGACCGCGGCGCTCAACCGGATCGCCACCGCGATCGGCCGGGTGGCCCAGCGTCCGCAGGGTCTGGAGCAGTTCGCCCGGTGCGCGGTGAGCGACACCCCGCGTAACGGCGGCCAGAACGGTGGCGGCCAGAACGGCGGTGGCCAGAACGGCGGGAACAACGGTGGCGGCCAGAACGGTGGCGGCAACAACGGCGGGAACAACAATGGCGGCGGCCAGAACAACGGCGGCGGCAACGGCCTGAACGTGCTCGCCAAGGACTGCTCCGGCAGTCAGCTCCAGGCGCACGACGGTTTCCAGAACGGCAACCGCTGCGTGAGCACCGCGTTCGGTGAGGTGGGCGCCGCGGCGAACAACCCCTCGCTGCTGATCACGCAGTTCCCGAACCAGGTGCGGCGCAACCAGCCGTTCACGCTGCGGGTGACCACCAGGAACCTGGTGCGGGACCGCTTCCTCGCCGCCGGCCAGGGCGGCTACTACCTGGAGAGCTCGCTGCTCAACGGCCAGGGCCTGGTACGCGGCCACTTCCACACCGCCTGCCGGATGCTGGGCAGCACCCGGCAGCCTCCGAACCCCCAGGACGTGCCGGCGTTCTTCGTCGCCACCGAGGACGGCCGGGGCGGCAACCAGCCGGACGACGTGCTGATCCAGATTCCGGGCCTCGCGCAGTCGGGCCTGGCGCAGTGCGCGGTCTGGGCCGGTGACGGCTCGCACCGCATTCCGATGATGGAGCGGGCGAACCAGACCCCGGCCATCGACGTGGTGCGCATCCGGGTCAACTGAGCGGACGAACGGCCGCGGCCGTCCGGGGACTCCTCCGGGCGGCCGCGGCCGTTCCCGCATAAGGCTCGATGGGAGATGCCCCGGAGGAAATTCCATGCCGGTGGTATCCGGCCGGATGAAGAACATCGACGACAGAAAGCCGACCGGGGCCATGCCGATTTCTCAGCGTGACCCCGGGATGCCCGACGGTGAGCCGGTGGTGCTCAGCGGTTCTTGTACGCCTCGACCACCGACACCGGGATGCGCCCACGCTCGGAAATCTCGAACCCGTTCTTGGCGGCCCATTCCCGGATGGCACGGTTCTGCTCGCGATCCATTCCCGAGGTGCTCGGCCGGGTCGCGCGACGGGCGCCCCGGGTGACCTCGGTCCCGCCCCGGCTGATTCGCCGGCCAGCGCTGATGTACGGATCCAGGGCCTTACGCAGGACGCCCGCGTTCTCGTCGGAGACGTCGATCGTGTACGCCACGCCGTCCAGGCTGAACTCGACGGTCCGATCGGCCTTTCCGCCGTCGAGGTCGTCGGTCAGAACAGTGATTACTTTCCTTGCCATCGCCATTACTCCCTGTGTCGGGCGGGGTGTGGCTAAGAGTTTGACCTACCGTGCGGTAATTCCGCAAGAATAGCCGGTCGTTTCCATTCGCCGGGTCGCGGTAAAGGGTGCCGCGATTGGGTGCCCGGCCCGCGGGTGCGACCCTCGGGCGTGGTCTGGGTCACAACCCGGAACAAGGGACACGTTTTGTTACTTGAGCCAAACACGCTCAACCAACGTGATGGCAGGTGTTCGATGGCAACTCTTCCGGTACTTCCGCTGACCGACGCCGTCCTGCTGCCCGGGATGGTCATCCCGGTGACCCTCGACCCGACCACCCAGGCCGCCGTCGACGCGGCCCGCGCCACCGGCGACAAGGAACTCCTGGCCGTACCCCGCATCGACGGCGAGTACGGCTCCGTCGGCGTGGTCGCGACGATCGAGAAGGTGGGCCGGCTGCCCAGCGGCGAACCCGCAGCGGTCATCCGCGGCCTCGCCCGCGCCCGCATCGGCTCCGGCGTACCCGGCCCCGGCGCCGCGCTCTGGGTCGAGGCGACCGCACTCGACGAACCCGCCCCGGCGGGCCGCGCCCGGGAACTCGCCCGCGAGTACCGCGCGCTCATGACGTCGGTGCTCCAGCAGCGCGGCGCCTGGCAGGTGATCGACGCGATGGAGCGGATGACCGACCTGTCCGAGCTGGCCGACTCGGCCGGCTACGCGCCCTGGCTCAGCCTGACGCAGAAGACCGAACTGCTCGCCGCCCCGGACGTCACCGCCCGGCTGGAACTACTCGTCGGCTGGGTGCGGGAACACCTGGCCGAGCAGGAGGTCACCGAGCAGATCAACAGCGACGTCCGCGAGGGGCTGGAGAAGTCCCAGCGCGAGTTCCTGCTCCGCCAGCAGCTCGCCGCTATTCGCAAGGAACTCGGCGAGGACGAGCCGGACGGCTCCGCCGACTACCGATCCCGGGTGGAGGCCGCCGACCTGCCGGAGAAGGTACGCGAGGCGGCGCTGCGCGAGGTCGGCAAGCTGGAGCGGGCCAGCGACGCCTCACCCGAGGCGGGCTGGATCCGAACCTGGCTGGACACCGTCCTGGAGATGCCGTGGAACACGCGTACCCAGGACAACACGGACCTGGCCGCGGCGCGGGCCGTGCTCGACGCCGACCACGCCGGCCTGGCCGACGTGAAGGACCGCATCCTGGAGTACCTCGCGGTGCGCAACCGGCGCGCGGAGCGCAACCTCGGCGTGGTCGGCGGACGCGGCTCCGGCGCGGTGCTGGCCCTGGCCGGCCCGCCCGGTGTCGGCAAGACCAGCCTCGGTGAGTCGGTCGCCCGGGCGCTGGGCCGCACCTTCGTCCGCGTGTCCCTCGGCGGGGTCCGGGACGAGGCGGAGATCCGCGGTCACCGGCGCACCTACGTCGGCGCGCTGCCGGGCCGGATCGTCCGGGCGCTGCGCGAGGCGGGCTCGATGAACCCGGTCGTGCTGCTCGACGAGGTCGACAAGCTGGCCGCCGGCTACGCCGGCGACCCGGCGGCGGCCCTGCTGGAGGTGCTCGACCCGGCGCAGAACCACACGTTCCGGGACCACTACCTGGAGGTCGACCTCGACCTGTCCGACGTGCTGTTCCTGGCCACCGCCAACGTGGTCGAGGCGATCCCCGGCCCGCTGCTGGACCGGATGGAGCTGGTCGCGCTGGACGGCTACACCGAGGACGAGAAGGTCGCCATCGCCCGCGACCACCTGCTGCCCCGGCAGCGGGAACGGGCCGGGCTGACCGCCGAGGAGGTCACAGTCGCCGACGACGCGCTGGCGCTGATCGCGGGCGAGTACACCCGGGAGGCGGGCGTCCGGCAGCTCGAACGGGCCCTCGCGAAGATCCTGCGCAAGGTGGCCGTCGCGCTCGCCGACGACCCCGCGCCGGTGCGCGTGGACGCCGGGAACCTGGCCCGCTACCTGGGCCGGCCGAAGTTCACCCCGGAGTCGGCCGAACGCACCGCCGTGCCCGGCGTGGCGACCGGCCTGGCCGTCACCGGCGCCGGTGGCGACGTGCTGTTCATCGAGGCCACCACCATGGAGGGCGAGCCCGGGCTCACGCTCACCGGCCAGCTCGGCGACGTGATGAAGGAGTCCGCGCACATCGCGTGGTCGTACCTGAGGTCGAACGGCCGGCGCTACGGCCTGGACCCGAACGCGCTGGCCGGGCGGCGGATCCACCTGCACGTCCCGGCGGGCGCGGTGCCCAAGGACGGCCCGAGCGCCGGTATCACCATGGTGACCGCGCTGGCCTCACTGGTGACCGGCCGGCCGGTGCGGCCCGAGTTCGGGATGACCGGCGAGGTGACGCTCTCCGGCCGGGTGCTGCCGATCGGCGGGGTCAAGCAGAAGCTGCTCGCCGCGCACCGGGCCGGTCTCACCGAGGTGATCATCCCGAAGCGCAACGAGCCGGACCTGGACGACCTGCCGGCGCAGGTGCGGGAGGCGCTGACCGTGCACACGCTGTCCGACGTGGCGGACGTGCTCGCGCTGGCGCTGCGCCCGGCCGAGATCGGCACGGAGCCGGTGGACGGACCGGCGCTCGCCGCCGCCTGAGGCACCACCACCGCCCCGGCCACCGAACGGCGGCCGGGGCGGCGCCGTGCCGCCGGCCGGGGCGCGCTCAGTGGCGGTCGCGCCGCTCGTAGCCCCGGTCGCGGCGCTCGCCCGGGCCGTCGCCGTCCCGGTCCCGGCGTACGGTCGCCTTGCGGCCCTTGATGGTGGTGCCGCGCAGCCCGGCGATGATCTCGTCAGCCACCCCCTGCGGCACCTCGACCAGGGAGAACCGGTCGGCGATCTCGATCGAGCCGATGTCCCGGCCACTGATCCGGGTCTCCCCGGTGATCGCGCCGACCAGGTCCTGCGGCCGTACCCCGGCCCGCCGGCCCAGCCCGATGAAGACCTGCGTGGTGCCACCGGTACGCGGGCGGCCCGGACCCCGGCGCTCGCCCCGCCCACCGGCCTCCGGCCGGCCCTCGCGCGGGCCCCGGACCGGAACCTGCGGGATCTCCTCCTCGTCGTCCGAGCCCGGCGAGGTCGCCTCGTGCGCCAGCTTCACCGCCGCCAGCGCCACCTCGACCAGGTCGAACTCGTCGGTCAGCGACTCCACGATCGCCCGGTACGGGTCGAGGTCGTCCTCCAGCAGGCTCTCCCGCAGCGCGGCCTGGGTCAGCTCCAGCCGCCGCGTACGCATGTCCGCCACCGTCGGGATCTTGTCGATGGTGATGCGCTGCCCGGTGACCCGCTCGATGGTCTTGAGCATCCGGTGCTCACGCGGCTCGGCGAGCGTGATCGCCACACCCTCCCGTCCGGCCCGGCCCACCCGGCCGATCCGGTGCACGTACGACTCCGGCGCCGACGGCACGTCGTAGTTGACCACGTGCGTGAGCTGCTCGACGTCCAGCCCGCGGGCGGCCACGTCGGTGGCGACCAGCAGGTCCGCCGTGCCGGAGCGCAGCCGGCCCATCACCCGGTCCCGCTGCTCCTGGCTCATCCCGCCGTGCAGCGCCTCGGCCCGGTAGCCCCGGCCGTTCATCGTCTCGGTGAGCCGGTCCACCTCCTCGCGGCTGCGGCAGAACACGATCGCCGCGGTGGGCGACTCGACGTCCAGCACCCGGCCCAGCGCGGCCGGCTTGTGCCCCCGGGCCACGATGTACGCGCTCTGCCGTACCCGGGGCGCCTCCCCGGCGACCTGCCGCTCCCGCTCGATCCGGATGCGGACCGGATCGGTCAGGTGCTTGCGGGCCAGCCCGTCGATGCGGGCCGGCATGGTGGCCGAGAACAGCACGGTCTGCCGGCCGGCCGGGGCGTGCTCCAGGATCGCCTCGATGTCCTCGGCGAAACCCATGTCGAGCATCTCGTCGGCCTCGTCCAGCACCACCGTGGCCAGCGCGCCCAGCCGCAGCGTGCCCCGGGCGATGTGGTCCAGTGCCCGGCCCGGCGTCGCGACCACCACGTCCACCCCGTGGTCCAGCGCGCGCAACTGCCGCCCGATCGGCTGCCCGCCGTAGATCGGCAGCACCCGGGCGCCCAGGTCCTTGCCGTAGCGGTGGAACGCCTCGGAGACCTGCACGGCCAGCTCCCGGGTCGGCACCAGCACCAGCGACACCGGGTCGCCCTCGGCCCGTCCCACAGGCATCCGCTGCAACAGCGGCAGCGCGAACGCGGCGGTCTTGCCCGTACCGGTGGCCGCCTGGCCCAGCAGATCCTGACCGGCCAGCAACGGGGGGATGGCCTCCCGCTGGATCGGCGTCGGTTCCTCGTAGCCGAGCGCGGACAGCGCGCCGAGCAACTCGGTGCGCAGCCCGAGATCGGCGAAGGCGAAGGTGTCCTCGGCGTCGGCGGTAACGGCGGGGTCGGTCGGGGTCGGTGCGGCGCTCATACGACAAGCTTTTCATCACCGCCGCGCGCCGGTCGCGGCGACCGGGCAAACGTTCGCCGCGCCACCCGGCCGCCGCCCGATCCCGGTGACCCGGCGTGACCCCGTGCCCCCGCCGGGTCACCGGGACAGGGCGGCCAGCAGCGTGGTGAGGCCCACCCCGACGTCGATCACCGCGCACCACAGCGCGTACCCGCGCGGCACCACCGTGCCGGTGCGGTGGTGCCAGGCGTCCCAGGCCGCGTGGACGAGCCAGCCCACCCCGACGATCGCTCCGGCGAGGCCGGCGGACGCGACTGTGGCCACGACCGCCAGGCCACCCCACACGCCCGCGCCGGCGAGCTGCGCCACCAGCGCGCGCCGGTCTCCCCACTGCCGCCGCCCGGTGCCGATCAGCAGGTAGCCGGCCGGCAGGACCAGCAGCGTCCACGGCGCGAAGACGGTGGGCGCGAACCACATGTCCACCGTCAGGAGCAGCGCCAGCCCGGCCGGCCACCCGCGCGCCACGGCCGCCGTGACCGGATCGCGGCGCGGCGGCGCGGCGGGCGTGTGCCGGTGCCGCAGCGCCACCAGCAGCATCGCCGGCACCATCAGCAGGTGGCCGCCGAGCAGCAGCGTGTCGTCCCCGGCCCACCCGGCCCACCAGGGCGGGAGCAGCAGCAGGAACGGCACGTACATGGCGGCCGACATCTCCGCGGTGGCGGCCCGGCCGTCCCCCCGGTACCACATCCACGCGGCCATGCCCGCCGCCATGTTCGTCGCCATGACCAGCGCGCCCACGTCCGGCCGCGCCAGCACCGCCGCGCCGCCCAGCAGGTCCGCGCCCACCCGCCACAACGGCCCGAGCAGCACCATCCCGGCCACCATCGCCACCACCATCCCGGCCAGGTGCCGGGTCCGCGCCCACCCGGCCCACCGCCGGGGTACGACCACAGTCATCTCCGTCATGCCTCGACCCTGCCGCCGCCCGGCGCACCGGAGAAGGCACGTCCGTCATCGGGAAACCGTGCGGACCGCACGGTCCGGCCGTGACATCTCCCCCGGGTGGGCGGGCCGGTGCGCGCCCTAGGATCGGCGGGCATGAGCGTCGATCCGGCGGACCACCGGCTGCGCCGGGCCCGGCGGGTCACGCTGCTGTCGCTGGCCACCAACGCGTGGACCACGGTGTTGCTGCCCGCCGTCGGCCTGGCCCGCGAACCCGACCCGGTACGCGTCGCGCTCGGCGTGGCCGGGCTGCTCGGGTTCACCGCCGCCCAGATCGCGGTGCTGCACGCCGCCGTCACGCCGTGGCTGCCCGTACCGGCCCGTCGCCGCCGGCACGCCGCGCTCACCGTGGCGGCGCTGCTCAGCCTGCCGCTGCTCGGCCCGGTCGCGGCCGGAACCTGGCCCACCTGGGCGTGGCTGGGGGCGTCCCTGGTCGGCATGACGCCGCTGCTGTTCCGGCCCGCGGTCGCGGCGGCGGCCGTGGCCGGTGTGCTCGCGCTCTCCGCCGCCGTCACCTGGGCGGCGGGTGGGTCGGTGCTCACGGCGCTGCTGGTCACCGGCGTGGTGGGCGCCGGGATCGCCGCGCTCACCTGGGTCCAGGTCTGGTTCTGGGACCTGCTCGTCGAGGCCCGGCAGGGGCAGGCCGCCCAGGCGCGGCTCGCCGTCGCCGAGGAACGGCTGCGCTTCGCCCGGGACGTACACGATCTGCTCGGCCACGACCTCACAGTGATCGCGCTCAAGGCCGAGCTGGCGGAGCGGCTGGCGCCGCGCGACGCCGCCCGGGCCGCCCGGGAGGCGGCGGAGGCGCGGCGGCTCGCCGCGACGGCGCTGACCCGGGTACGCGCGGCGGTGCACGGCTACCGCGCCGTCGACCTGGCCGAGCAGGCCGCGGCGGTGGGGGAGGTGCTGCGCTCCAGTGGCGTACGCACGACAGTGGTGCCGCCGGACGGTGCGGTGCCCGCGCCGGTCGCCGCCGACCTGGCGGCCGTGCTCCGCGAAGCCGGGACCAACGTGCTGCGGCACAGCCGGGCCGGCTGGTGCCGGATCGAGATCATCCGGGAGGACGGCGTGGTGACACTCACCGTACGCAACGACGGCGTCCGTGCCGACGACGGCCCGGACCGGCTCAGCGGCGGCCTGCGGGGGCTGGCCGACCGGCTCGCCCCGGCCGGCGGCCGGGTCCGGGCCGAGGCCGCCGACGGCGTGTTCAGCCTGGTGGCGACAGTGCCGGTGACGCCGTGATCCGGGTGCTGCTGGCCGACGACGAGGAGCTGATCCGGCTCGCCCTGGCCGCGCTGCTCGACCTGGAACCGGACATCGAGGTGGTCGCGCACGCCCGCGACGGGCGCGCCGCCCTGGACGCCGCGCTGGCCCACCGTCCGGACGTCGCCGTGCTCGACCTGGAGATGCCGCCGCCCGGCGGTGTGGAGGTCGCCGCCGAGCTGACCCGGGCGCTGCCCGGCTGCGCGCCAGTGATCCTCACCGGACACGGCCGCCCCGCTCAGCTCCGCCCGGCGCTCGCCGCCGGGGTACGCGGGTTCCTCGCCAAGGGCGCCCCCGGCGGCGCGCTGGCCGACGTGATCCGCCGGGTGCACGCCGGTGCCCGCTACGTCGACCCCGCGCTCGCGGCCGACGCGCTCACCCTGCCCGAGTGCCCGCTGACGCCGCGTGAGCTGGAGACGCTCCGGCTGGCCGAGCTGGGCACCCCGGTCGCGGTGATCGCCCGGCGGACCCACCTGGCCGCCGGCACTGTCCGCAACCACCTGAGCGCCTGCGTGCAGAAGCTCGGCGCGGCCGACCGGGCCGAGGCGGTACGGCGGGCGCGCGAGGCCGGCTGGCTCTGACGTACGGGGCGTCGCGCGCGGTCGCCGGCGACTAGCCTGATCACGTGCGGACGGTCGAACTGCTCTGCTCTCCCCAACTGGAAGCGGCGGTTCGCGCTGCCTGGGACCGGCTCGCCGCCGCCGGGCTGCCCAGCCTGGCCCGCAACACGCACCAGACGAACCGGCCGCACCTGACGCTCGCCTCGGTCGAGGAGTTCCCGCCCGGCGCCGAGCAGCGCCTGGCCGACCTGTGCGACGCGGCGCTGCCGCTGCCGGTGCGGCTGGGCCGGGTGACGGTGCTCGACGGCAGCGCGCCGCTGGTGTGGCTGGTCCGGCCGACGCCGCAGCTCGTCGCGTTGCACGGCGCGGTCTGGGACGTGCTCGCCGAGGCGCCCGGCGGGCACTCGTGGCACCGTCCCGGCCGGTGGGTGCCGCACCTGAGCCTGGCGCTGCGGTTCGGCGCGGCGGATCGGCGCCGCGCCCGGGCGGTCGCCGGGGCCCACCCGCCGGCCGGTGCGTTCGTGGCGGCGCGCAGCTACGACGGCGACACCCGTACGGTCGGCGAGCTGACCACCGCCGCCCCCCGTTCCGGCGGCTGAACGTGGTGACGGACCTGACGCTGGTGCCGGAGGACGACTGGTCCCGGCCGGCCCGGTTGAAGGTTCTGATCCACGTCGAGCAGCGGTTGGTCGCTGTGGTTTTCGCTCGTGACGCCGCTGCCTCCACCCGGTTGTGGGTGTGCGTGGCGCCGGAGGATCTGGCCGCCGGAGGTGGCTGGCTCGGCTGCTGGAGCATTGACACCCGGAAGGCGGTGACGGCGGAGTCACTCGGGCGGATGCTCGAAGAACTCGGGACGGAAGTGAGGCGTGCGGGGCGTGCGGGCCCGCTCGGCGCGTTTCTCGATGATCACATTTTCATCGAGGGGTGGGATGCGTGGGGAGGCGGCATTCCCGCACCGATAGCCGAGGTGGTGCCTGCCGAAGTGCTGGCGGGTGCGGTGGGCTGCCGGTCGAGCGATGACCTCGTAGCGAGGCTGTTCGGTGGTGAACGGCGAACCGTCGAGCCTGATCAGCTGTGGAAGCGCAGGTAGTCGAACTCCGCCGTCACCGCCGGTGTCGCGCCGCCGTGCGCCACCAGCCCGATCCGGGGCGTCGTGTCCGCCGGGAACGTCCACACCGCGCCCCACGTCCAGTGCTTCCCGTCGCGGCTGGACCCGGCCCGGAACTCGTGCTCGCCGTTGACCGGGTCGACCCGGTGGGCCAGCCGCAGCCAGGTGGTGGCGCCGGGGGTGCCGACGATGCTGCCGCCGTACACGGGTCGGCCGGCGAAGGGCAGCTCGTAGCCGTACTCGACCTGCCGGGTGTTCCAGATCGCCACCTGGGTCAGCCGGGCGAACCGGTCGTCGTCGACGTACGCGATGAGCCCGGCCTGCTGGTAGTTGCGCACACTGTCCTCGCCCAGGTCGAGCGTCACCTTGGTCTCGGCGACGTAGTTTCCGGCCGGCGCGTCGCGCAGCAGTACCGCTGCGGTGTTGCCGGTGCCGGACAGGTCGGCGTCGCGCACCGGCCAGCGCAGCGCGCCGCCGGAGACGGTGGCGGCCGGGTCCTGGCGTACCCACCGCCAGGCCGGGTCGAGGCCGCCGGTGAACTCGTCGGAGTAGCCGCGCAGCACCGGGCCGACCCGGGGGTCGCCGACGGTGTGCCGCGCCGGTCGGTACAGCCGGGCGGCGCTGACGTTGTCGAACTCGGCCGGCCCGCCCTCGGCGCGCACGGACAGCTCACCGGCGCCGGGGCGGGGGAGCCGCGCGGTCACCCGGGCGACCGGGTCACCGAGGCGGGACGGGCTGAGCGTGGCGACGAGCTGCCGCCCGCGTACCTCGATGGCGAGATTGTGCCGGTCGCGCAGGTCGAGGCCGGCGGGCAGCGCGGTGGACGCGGCGCCCGCGCTCAGCCGGCCGCGCCCGACGCGGACGTCCACGCCGCGCAGCCGCAGCCCGGCGGTGGCCGCGCCGGTCAGCCGCAGGTCGGTCTCCACCCGCAGGTCACCGCCGATGCGGGTACGCCAGGTGAGCGTGCCGCTGCCGGTCAGCACCCCGCCGGTGGCCTGCCAGCGGCCGCGCTCGGCCCGCCAGCCACGCAGGTCTCCGGTGGCGAACCGGGCGTCGACCGGCCCGGTGGTGACCGGCGCGGGCCGGGCGGTGTCGGAGGGACCGGCGCCCGCGTTCACAGTGGGCCATCCGTCGACCCAGTCGAGGCGGTCCAGCAGCATCGGCCGCTCGTTGACGCCGAACGGCTCGTCCAGGTACGGGTCGGCGCGGTCGATCGCGTGGTAGGCGATCCAGTCCTGCCCGGACAGGTCGGTGAGGACCGCGTTGTGCCCGGTGCCGATCCAGCGGTTGCCGTTCTGGGTGAGCACGGGCGTGCCGCCGGCCCGGGACACGTCGAGGCGCTGCCCGTCCCGGTCGGCGAACGGGCCGCGCGGGTCACGGGACCGGCCGACCTGGACGGAGTAGCCGGTGGCCGGGCCGGCGCAGCAGTTCGCGGTGGACGCGAACAGGTAGTACCAGCCGTCGCGGCGCAGCACGTACGCGCCCTCGAACTTGTTGTCGATCGCGACCGGTGTCGGCGTGCCGACCGCGCGCAGCCCGTCCGGCGACAGCTCGGTGACCGAGACGCCGCCGTAGTAGCTGCCGTAGTAGAGCCAGTGCCGGCCGTCGGCGCCGGTGAGCTGGCTCGGGTCGATCGTCCACAGGTAACCGCCGCCCGCGCCGGGTCGCGGCGCGACCACTGGCGTGTCGGCGAAGGTCCACGGTCCCGCCGGGCTCGGCGCGGTGGCCACGCCGACGGCGGTGTCGAACGTGTCGTCGGAGACGCCTGTGTCGGTGACAGTCACGTACATGACCCAGCGGCCGGCCACCCGCCGCACGTCCGGCGCCCAGAACGCGGCACCGGGCGCGGCGTAGGCGGGCCGCTGGTCCGGGGCGAACGCGTCGCCCACGAAGGACCAGTCGACCAGGTCGGCCGAACGCGCGATCGGCACCCGGTGCGCCCGGCCTTCGCCCTCGCGCAGCGGGTCGGAGGTGCCGAAGGCGTACCAGAGCCCGTCGTCGCCGCGCACCACGACCGGGTCGGCGAAGGTGTCGGCGAACCCGGCGGAGACCGGGTTGCGGTAGCGGCCGGGCTCGGCGGCGGACGCGGGGGCCGCGCCGGCGAGCAGGAGCGTGAGTACGGCGGCGAGCGCGCCACCGCGGCGGAGGTGTCCCATCGGGCCTGCCCTCGGGGATAGACGGAGGTGCCGGTGCCACCGTTTCTACAACGTTGGAGAGACTGCTGTAAAGAACCCCGGACCGTTCGGCGCGGCCCGAACCGTGCCCGTGTCAGCATGGGCCGATGACCACCGGTGCCGACGGACGCGGACTCGCCGGGTTCGCCGCGCTGCTCGCCGACCCCACCCGGGCCGGCTTCTGCCTCGCCCTGCTCGACGGCCGGGCCTGGACCGCCGGGGAACTGGCCCGCGCCGCCGGGGTCGCCGCGTCCACCGCGAGCGACCACCTCACCCGGCTGGTCGCCGGCGGCCTGCTGGTCGAGCAGCGGCAGGGCCGCCACCGGTACGTCCGCCTCGCCGACCCGGCCGTCGCGCAGCTCGTCGAGGACCTGGCCGCGCGGGCGCCCGCACCGGCGACCCCGCCCCGCACGTTGCGCGCCGCGTCGGCCGGGATCGCCCTGGCGTACGCCCGCACCTGCTACGACCACCTGGCCGGGCGGCTCGGCGTGCTGCTGCACGACGCCCTGCTCGCCCGTGGCGTGCTCGACCGCTCCGGCGGGCTGGCGCTCACCGGCGCGGGAGTGGCCTGGTTGGCCGGCCTCGGCGTACCTGTCGAACCGCTGCGCGCGACCCGGCGTCCGCTGGTCCGCGACTGCCTGGACTGGACCGAACGGCGCCCGCACCTGGCCGGCGCGGTCGGCGCGGCGCTGTGCGGGCGTTTCCTCGACCTCGGCTGGACCGCGCGCGGCACCGGCCGGGCGGTACGCCTCACCCCGGCCGGGCGGGAAGCGCTGGCCGAGGCGCTCGGGCTCGACCCGGCGCTGCTGGCCCCGCCCGCCACCCGCGACACCGGCCCGGCCCGCGCCTGACCCGGCCCGGCGGAGCCCGCACGGATCGTTCGGCCCGGACCGAACCGTTCCCGCCCTACGGTCGGGCGATGGACCTACCGACGATCACCCCTCCCGCGGGCACCCCGCCCTGCGGACCCCCGAGCCTCGGCGACGACGGCTGGGTGGTCACCCGGCACGCCGACGTCAGCGCCACCCTGACCGACAGCCGCTGCGTGGTGCCGCCGGTCGCGGACGGACCGGTGGGCACCCTCGCCTGGCTGCGCGCCTCGGTGAGCCGGTTCAGCCCGCCGGGCCGGCACGCCGCGCGACGAGCCGTCGGGGTGGCGGCACTCGATGCCCTCGACCCAGGGGACCTGCGCCTCGCCGCCGCGCGGCTGACCGAGCGGACCCTCGACCTGCCGGGCGGGGAGGACGTGACCCCGGCTCGGCGCGTACCCCTGCTGGTGCTGGCCGCGCGGCTCGGCCTGGCCGACCCGGCGGCGGCCGTCCCGGAGGTCGGGGCGGTGGCCGCCGCCTACCATCCGGGCGCGGACGAGGCGGCGGTGCGGCGGGCGGACCGGGCGGTCGCGGCGCTGCTGGCCCTGTCGCCACCGGCGCGGGCCGAGGTGACGGCGAACCGGCTCGGGCTGCTGGTGCAGGCCGCCGACGCCACCGCCGGGCTGATCGACGCCGCCGTACGGCACGGACTCGCCGCGCCGGACGGGCTCGCCACGACCACGCTGCTCGCCGAGGTGCTGCGGCTGGACCCACCGGTACGGCTCACCCGCCGGGTCGCCGCCGACGCGCTGAGCCTGGGCGGCCGGGCGGTGCGGGCGGGCGACCGGCTGCTGCTGCGGTTCGACTCCGCGAACCGCGACCCGGCCGCCTTCGGTGAGCCGGACCGGTTCCGGGCCGACCCGCCGGGCGCGGTGCTGACCTTCGGCGCCGGTCCGCGCGGCTGCCCGGGGGAGCGGCACGCGCTCGCCCTGGCGACCGGCGTGGTCGACGTGCTGCGCCGTGCCTCCGGCGCGCTGAGCGAGGGGAGCCGGCGATGACCGACAGGTACCGCGCGTTCCGGGAGCTGCACCGGCCCGGTGACCCGCTGCTGCTGCCGAACGCCTGGGACCACGCCTCCGCCGCGGCGCTCGCCGCCAGAGGGCATCAGGCGATCGGCACGACCAGCCTGGGCGTCGCGGCGGCGGCCGGCCGCCCGGACGCCCTCCGGGCCACCCGCGCCGAGACGCTGGAGCTGGCGTACCGGCTGCGGGGCCTGCCGGCGCTGCTGACTGTGGACGTCGAGGACGGCTTCCACGACGACCCGGCCGAGGTGGCGCGCTTCGTCGGCGAGTTGGCCGCCCTCGGCGTGGTCGGCGTGAACCTGGAGGACGGCCGCCCGGACGGGCACCTGGCCCCGGCGGAGCACGTGGCCGCCGTGATCGCGGCGGTCCGCGCCGCCGTGCCGGAGATGGTCGTCAACGCCCGCACCGAGGCCTGGTGGCTGGACGTGCCGTCACCGCTGGACGAGGCACTCCGGCGGGCGGCGGTGTTCCGGGCGGCCGGCGCGGACTGCCTGTTCGTACCGGGCGCACCCGACGACCTGGTCGGTGTGCTCGCCGCCGGGGCCGGGTTGCCGCTGAATGTGCTGTACCGGCCGGGCGGCCCGGACCTGGCCGCCCTCGGACGGCTCGGCGTGGCCCGGGTCAGCACCGGCTCGCTGCTGTTCCGGGCCGCCCTCGGCGCGGCGCTGCACCTGGCCGACGCGATCGGCGCCGGGCGCGACCCGCGCCTGCCCGCTCCGCCCGGGTACGAGGAGGTGCAGGCCTTGGCCCGGCCATTCGCCACCTGATCGGGCACCTTCGGGACAGATGCGAGGATTGCCACCCTCTCGCCTGATTACGGTGTGTGCAGGCCCAATCACGCCGTGTCCTGACCGAGAGGGGACGGAGACCATGCGAGTGCCCAGCCGCAGCCCAGGTCGCCAGCCCGGTCCCGCAGTCACACCCACCGCCCCCGCCCGGCGGGTGCCCGCCGCCGGGTGGCACGGCGGCGCCGCGCCGGACCTGGCCGCGTACCGGGCGGCGGTCGCGGACCTCCTGGTCGAGGTGGGCGCCCTCGCCGACGGGCCGTCGGCCACCGCCCGTCAGGTGCTGCTCGACCAGCGGCTGCGCGAACCGGCCATCGCCGCCGTCCTCGACGCCACCCCGCAGGGCCTGATCGGCGCCCGGGAGACGCTGCTGCTGGAGATGGCCCGCTACCAGCCCAACGCGCGCAGCTCCGCGCAGGACCTCACCGCGCTGGTGCGGATCTACCTGCTCTCCCGCGTGGACGTGCTCTGGTGGCGGGACAGCCCGACGTTCCTCACCGACGACCAGGTGCGCACCAGCACCGAACTGGTCGACCTGGAGTGGCTGCGCCGCCGCGGCCTGCTCGAATTCCGCTACCAGGAGCAGCCCGCCACAGTGGTGGGACGCGGACTGCGGGCCCTCCGGCGGCGGCTGCGCCCGGACGCCACACCGCGTACCGCCGGGCTGCTGTTCCGCCGGGCCCGCCGCGAGATGATCGCGTTCCTCAACGACCTGGCCCGGGAGTTCACCGCCATCGCGCCCGACGGCACGCCACCGCTCTGGGTGACCAGCCTGGCCCGCAGCGCCGAACACCAGTACCGGCTGCGCCGCCTCGGGTACGCGGCGATGGTGCCCAGCGGCCACTGCCTCGGCTGGGCCGCCGACGTCGAACTGGAGTGGTACGACCGCTTCGGCGCCCGCCCCGCGCTCGCCGGGCTGCTGCTGGCCCGCCAGGACGCGGGCGAGGTGAACGTGGTCGACGAGGGCCAGGCGTGGCACGTCTGCCTCGCCCCGGCCGCCCGCCGCCGGTACCGGCGCGCGTACGAGGCCGAGATGGGGGTGTGACAGGTGTGCGGCATCGCGCTGAGCATCGGCCCCGACGCCGACCCGGCCACCTTCCGGCGGATGCTCGCCGCGCTCGCGCCGCGCGGTGAGGTCACCGAGACCCGGCAGGAGAACGGCCTGCTCGCCGGCGTACGACGGCTGAAGATCGTGGACCGGGACCGGTCCGTCCAGCCGTGGATGTCACCCGACGAGCGGCACCTGCTCTGCTTCAACGGCGAGATCTTCAACCACCACGAGCTGCGCGCCGAGCTGACCCGGCTCGGCCACGGGTTCCGCACCTGTGGCGACACCGAGGTGGTGCTCGCCGCGTTCCGCCAGTGGGGCGGGAACGCGGTACGCCGGCTGCGCGGCGAGTACGCGTTCGTGATCGTCGAGCGGGACAGCGGCCGGGCGTACCTGGCCCGCGACCCGCTCGGCGTCAAGCCGCTGTACTGGTCCCGCCTGCCCGGGTGCCTGCACCTCGCCTCCGAGGTCAAGGCGCTGGTCGGGCACGGGGCGCCGATCGGCGAGGTGGCGCCCGGCCACCACGGCTGGGTCGAGCCCGGCCGCCCGGTCCGGCTGGGCCCGCACGTCGACCTGCTCACCCTCGGCGACGGCCTGCCGGTGATCGACGACCCGGAGGAGGCGGCCCTGCTGGTCCGCGTCGCGCTCACCGACGCGATGCGCGCCCGGCTGGACACCGACCTCACCGTCGGCGTGGTGCTCTCCGGCGGCCTGGACAGCTCGCTGGCACTGCTGCACGCCCGGGAACTGCACCCGGATTGCGTGGCCGTCACCATCGGTGTGCCGGAGAGCCCGGACGTCGCGTACGCCCGGCGGCTCGCCGCCGACCTCGGCGTACCGCACGAGGTGATCGAGCTGCGCCCGCGCGACATCCGGCTCGCCGACGTCCGCGAGGCGATCCGGATCTCCGAGCTGACCGAGTACGGCGACATCATCAACGCGGTCGTCTCGGTGCCGATCTTCCGGCGGCTGCGCGAGATGGGCGTCCGGGTGGTGCTCACCGGCGACGGCTCGGACGAGCTGTTCGGCGGCTACCCGATGTACCACCGGGTCGGACCGGAGCGGTCCCGGCGGCTGTTCCTGCACAAGATCCGCAACCTCTGCCGGACCGAGCTGCAACGGGTGGACCGGGCCAGCATGGCGCACGGCGTGGAGGCGCGGGTCCCGTTCCTCGACCTCAGCGTCGTCGAGCTGGCCATGCGGCTGCCGCTGGACGTGAAACTGCGCGACGGGCAGGAGAAGTGGATCGTCCGGCGGGCCTTCGCGGACCTGCTGCCCTCCTACGTCCGGCAGCGGCCGAAGAACCCGATGTCGTACTCGTCCGGGCTGCACGAACGCGCCCGCCTCTACAAGCCGCTGTTCGCCCGGCTGCACCGCTCGTTCGGCTACGACCTGCTGGAACCGGTCCGCCGGGACTTCGACAGCGTGCTCACCCGCTGTGGCAACGACCTCGACCGGGCCATCGCCGAGGGCATCGCCCGGCCCGACTACACGGTGCTGGAACACGCCCGCGACCTGGTCGGCGCGGCCCGCTGGAACGCCGCCCCGATGGTCCGCCGGCTGGTCAACCCGCGCCGCACCCGAGGCGACGAGGCGCCGCTGCCCGGGTGAGCCGGCTCGTCGCCGGGCCGTCCGGCCGGTGCGCGGCGTGCCGGATCAGCGTCGCAGGTCCACGTCGGCGGCGACCCCGGAGACCGGGTCGAGGCAGTGGACCGTACGGCCCGGACGCAACCGGGCGTCCGAGGCGTACCGGCGGGTCAGCTCCCGCTCGGCGGCGGCGTCGCCGCGGTCGGCGGCCACCAGCAGCGCGGCGAGCTCGTCGACCAGCGTGAGGTCGGCGCCGGTCAGGTCCTCGGTCATGGCCCCGAACTCGTCCCAGAGCAGCACCTCGTCCTTGTGCCGGTGGGCCAGCTCCAGCAGCACGTAGTCGTGGACGAGCCAGTCGCCCCGGATCGGCAGCGACGGGTCGACGCCGTAGGTGTCCGGGTCGATCCGGCCCGCCCGGTACGCCAGCCACACCCGGGCCGCCGACTCGAAGTGCCCCGCCTCCGGGTCGATGTCGTAGCCGTCGAACCCCCGGTCGCCGGCCGGGTCCAGCTCCGGGTCGGACCAGACCCAGCGCGCACCGTCCCACCACTCCGCCAGCACGTGGTCGTAGTGCCAGTCCGGGGAGAAGTAGCTAGCGAACCCGACCCGGCTGCGGGCCGGGATCCCGTGCCGGCGCAGCGCCGCGACGGTGAACAGCGTGTGGTCCCGGCAGCAGCCGGCGACCCGCTCGGCGGCCGGGCGCGCGGCGGTCAGCGGCAGCGGGAACCGGGACTGGTCGGTGTCGAGGATGCGGTCCAGCCAGCGCAGGTTGACCTCGGCCCGGCGGACGTCCGGCAGCTCCACGCCACCGGCGCGGTAGTGGATGATCACGTTGCGGGCGGTCGCCGCGACGGTCGGCAGGTCGGCGGGCACGGCGTCGAGCAGCGCCGCGTGGTGGCGGGGATCGCTGTACGGGGAGTGGGTCCGGTAGTCGTCGACGTCCATCCGGCCATTGTCGGCGCGGAACGCGGCAGGCGGGATCCCGCTCGGCGCGCAATTTCACGCCGGACCCGACGGCGGCGACCCGAGGCGGCGGTCGCGGAGCTGACCGGGTCCCCGATGGACATCCGTGCGTGCCTCTTCTAGCGTCGCTGCCATGCGGAGGACCCTCATCGCCGGCGGGCTCGCGCTGCTCCTGCTCGCCACGGCCTGCGGGGAGGACAGCCCGCCCGGCCCGCCGGCCACGGCCGGCTCGCCGACCGCCTCACGGCAGGACCCGGGGCAGGTCGAGCGGACCCTGGCCAGCCTCCGCAAGATCGACGATCTGCCGATGTACGAGATGACGTACGACGGCGACTACGACCCCACCGCCGGGCTGGCCGGGTCGACGCCGCCGAGCCCGTTCGGCTGCTCGCTGTTCGCCGCGCTCGCCGACCGGGAGCGCCCGCTGTTCGCCCGCAACTTCGACTGGGAGCCGAACCCCGCGCTGGTGCTGCGCACCGACCCGCCGGACGGGTACGCCTCGATCTCCCTCGTCGACATCTCCTACCTGGGTGTCTCCGCCGACCCGACGGGGGACCGGCGGCTGCTGGACGCGCCGCTGCTGCCGTTCGACGGCATGAACGAGCGGGGTCTCGCGGTGGGGCTGGCCGCCGACGACGGGGCACGCGCCGAGCCGGTGCCCGGACTCCCGAAGGTCGGCTCGGTGCGCATCCTGCGCCTGGTGCTCGACTCCGCTGCCACAGTGGACGAGGCGGTCGCCGTGTTCCGGCGCTACAACCTCGACTTCGACGGCGGGCCGCCGCTGCACTACCTGCTCGCCGACGCGACGGGCGCGTCGGCGGTGGTGGAGTTCGTCGACGGGAAGATGACGGTGGACCGGCGACAGGGCCCGTGGCAGGCGCTCACCAACGTGCCCGCCGTCGGGGTGCCGGACCGGGAACTGCGTCAGGACCGCAGGTACGGGGTGCTGGCGAAGGAACTGGACCGCACCGGCGGGGTGGTCGACGCGGCCGGCGCGCTGCGGCTGCTGAACGCGGTACGCCAGTCGCACACCCGCTGGTCGGTGACGTACGGGTTGCGCAGCGGCGAGGTGCGGGTGCTGACTGCCGGTGGCGGCACCCGCGACTACCGGCTGCCGATGAGCTGACGGGTCAGCTCCAGACGGGTGGCGCCTGGCCGTAGGCGGGTGGCAGGTGCGGCCAGCTCAGTGGATGGCCGTCGAGCCGCCCCGGTGGACTGATCGCGGTCCAGCCGTTCCCGAGCGCCGTCCGGTAGGTGTCGGCCCGGCGCTCCGGGTCGTCGTCACCGCTCGACCGGGCCGGCCGGCTGCCCTGGTCGAGCAGCCACCGCGCGGTCCTGGCGAGGGACACCGAGACGTGGGTGGCCTCACCGGTGCGGGCGCGTCGCCCGAGCGCGGCCAGCGCACCGGCGGCGAGGAGGTAGCCGGTGGCGTGGTCGAGCAACTGGCAGGGCAGGGCACCCGGCCGGACGCCGTCGGTGCTCGTGGCCCAGCCGATGCCGGTGGCGATCTGCACCAGGCTGTCGAAACCGCGCCGGGTGCCCCACGCTCCGGTCGTACCCCACGCGGACAGCGTGACGACCACGGTGCCGGGGTGCCGGTCGGCGACCTGGTCCGGGTCCAGCCCGAGCCGGCGCAGCGCACCCGGCCGGTAGCCGGTCACGAGGACGTCGGCCTGGTCGAGCAGGCGGTGCAGCGCCGCGCGGCCGCTGTCCGTGCCGGCGTCCAGGAACGCGCTCGCCTTGCCGATCACGCCGTCGACGGCGTGCAGCGCCGGCTCCGGGCGACGCGGATCGTCGACCCGCAGCACCTCGGCGCCGAGCGCGCCGAGCATCCGCGTGCCCACGGGGCCCGCGATGACCCGGGTCAGGTCGAGCACCCTCACCCCGGACGCCGGCAGCGGGCCCGGACCGGCCGGCGCGAGCGGGCCACGGCGCAGCGGCGTCATGGTCACCAGCGGCGGCGTCTCCGGGGTGCTCTCCGCCTGCCACTGCTCGGGGGTGCGGGCCGCCACGGCGAGCCCGCCGGCGGCGTACACGACACGTTCGACCTCCCGCGCCGGGCGGCCGGCGATCACGCCGGCCAGCCGCGTCCGCACCTCGGCGTCCGGACCGTCGGGCACGCCGAGGGACGCCAGCAGGGCGCTCCGGTGCCACGGGTAGTTCGCGTGGGTGCGCACCCAGCCGTCCGCGGCCCGCCACAGCCGGGACAGGGGAGCGAAGCCGTCGATGCCCCGCCCGTCGGCGTCGCGTAGCCAGACCTCGCCGCGTACCGCCGCCGCCACGTGTTCGCTGTCGAGCGCGATGTCGGGCCGCCGGCCGGTGCGCGCGGCGGCCAGCTCGGCGGCGGCGGTGAGGCAGGCGGCCACGGACGCGGTGGCGCAGTCGGCGACCGCCAGCGGCGACGCCAGCACCGAGGGCCGCGGATCGCCGGTCGGCGTGGGCCCGGCGGCGCCCGCCAGCCCGAGGTCCGTCAGCACACCCTCCAGCAGAGTTCCCACCCGGACATCTTCGCCGACTCGGGGGCGTCCGAGTCGGCTCACGGCGGGTGCCGCTGGTCACGCGCCGGGCCCGGTGCCCCTTTCGGAGGCGCCGGGCCCGGCGACGGTCAGCGGGTCACCAGCTCAGGTAACCGGCCTGGGTCTGCACGTTCAGCTCGGGCACCAGCAGGAACTGCGCCAGCCAGGTACGCGGGTCACGCAGCTCCAGCACGTCCAGTCCCTTCTGGATGTCGCTGGAGTAGATGTGGCCGTTGTACCAGTAGGCCGACCAGGACCCGCCGGTACGCAGCTGCGTGGCGTCCAGCGGCCCGCGCTCCCAGTAGGCGATCTCGGTGGGCTTGCGGGAGTCGGTGAAGTCCCACACCGAGATGCCGCCCTGGTACCACGCCTGGACCATGATGTCGCGGCCGGGCACCGGGATCAGCGAGCCGTTGTGGGCCACGCAGTTCTCGGTGTCCGCGTTGGCCCGGGGGATCTTGTAGTAGCTGCGGAACTCCAGCTTGCGGGCGTCACCGCGGCCGGTGATGTCGTAGACGGCGTCCGCGCCCCGGTTCGGGCCGACCTCCTCGTTGCAGGTGGCCGCGCCGCCGCCGCCCAGCTCGTCGGTGAAGACGACCTTGGTGCCGGCGTTGTTGAACGTGGCGGAGTGCCAGAACGCGAAGTTCACCGCGTCGGTGACCCGCTCGATCACCCGGGGCGCCTCGCGGTCGGAGATGTCCAGCAGGATGCCGTCACCCATGCACGCACCGGCGGCCAGGTCCTTCGCCGGGTACGCGGTGATGTCGTGACAGCCGGTGGTGGCCGACGACTGGCCGGGGATGCCCGGGTATCCGCCGTCCGGGAACAGGTTCGGCGTGGCGATGACGGAGGCCGTGGTCGGGTCCTTCACCGGCACCTTGACGATGGAGATGGAGTCGTGCGGCGGCTGGCAGTCCGGGAACTCGGCCCGCGGGCTGTACGAGGAGACGTACAGGTAGGCGTTCCGCTTGTCCTTGCCGGGCACCAGCGTGTGGGTGTGCGAGCCGCACGCGGTCTCCACCGACTTGATGTAGCGCGGGTTGCGCTTGTCCCGGATGTCGAAGATCTTGATGCCCTCCCAGGACTCCTTCACCGACGCCGGCTGGCTGGTGCTGGCGCAGGAGTCGTCGCTGCGGGAGGAGTCGGTCGACAGGAACAGCAGGTTGCCGTGGACCGAGATGTCGTTCTGCGAGCCGGGGCAGAGCACCTGGGACACGATCGCCGGGCGGCTGGGGCGGGAGACGTCGTAGACGACGAACCCGTCGTAGTTGCCGACGAAGGCGTACCGGCCCTGGAAGGCGATGTCGGTGCCCAGTGCGGCAGTGGTGTCGAACGGCGCCTGCTTCGGCAGGTTCGCCACCTGACGCAGGTTGGGGCTGCTGGAGATCTCGTCGACACCGGGGACGGCGTCGTCCACGGTGGCCGGCGCGGCCTCGGCCCGGGGGACCTCCTGCGCGCTGCTCGGCGGTGCGGTGAAGACACCGGCGAGCAGCAGGCCGGCGGCGGCGAGGCTGACGGTCCGGACTCGGGACGTGCGGATGTTGATCATCGGCAACACCCTTCGAAAGGGGGTCATGATTCGCCACACCCTACCTATTTGAGACGGCCATCAATGTGATCCGGGTCACACTTGGGAACTTTCGTCTATGGATAGGATCGCTGTCACCTTGACCGGAGGAGCCGTCGTATGACCAGCCGGCAGGCGCGTGTGTGGGTGGGCGTCACAGCACTTGTGACCCTCGTGGTGGCCGGCGCGTTCGCGCTGGCCGGGCGCGAGGACACCCGTACCCCGGAGGCGGCCGCGACCACGGCGGTGGCCGCGCCGAGCGCGAGCGCCGCCGTGCCGGCGCCGCCGGTGGTGGTCCCCGGCCGGCCGGGGGAGCCCGCCGCGACCCGCCCCGCCGAGCAGGTCCGGGGCGCCACCACCCCGCGATGGAACAGCCTCGACGTCTGGTACGTCCGGATGATGATCCCGCACCACCAGCAGGCCCTGGAGATGGCGGCCCTCGCGCCCGAGCGCGCCGCCGACGCGCGGATCCGCGCCGTGGCGATGCGGATCCGTGCCGCACAGGGGCCGGAGGTCGGCCTGCTGCGCGCCTGGCTCAGCGAACGCGACCTGCCCGCCGACGTGCCCGGGCACGACCACGGCAGCATGCGCGGGATGCAGTCCGCCGAGGCGATGCGGCGGCTCGGCGACGCGCGCGGGGCGGCGTTCGACAGGCTGTTCGTGCGGATGATGTCCGACCACCACCGGGGCGCGATCGTCATGTCCACCGATCTGCTGAAGGTCGGTGTCGACCAGCCGATGCAGGAGTTCGCCACAGCGGTGGCCGTCGAGCAGTCCGCCGAGATCACCCGCATGCGGGCGCTGCTGACCCCCTGACCTGCGGGAGGGTGAGCGGGCGGCCCTAGGCTCCTGGGTCGTGAACCGCCTGATCCTCGGTCGTCCGCTGCGCGCTGTCGCGTTCGACGCGGCCGCGTGCGGGTTCGTCGTGTTCTTCGCGCTGTCCGGCTACCTCGCCGGGCACACCGGGATCCCGGCGACGGCGGTCGGCCTGGCGATGGCGGTGGCGCTGTTCCTCCGGCGTACCCACCCGTCGGCCGTGGGCGCCCTGGTGGCCGCGCTGGCGCTGGTCCAGGTGATCGCCGGCTGGGGTCCGCTCAGCTACGACATCGCCGTGCTGGTCGCCCTCTACAGCGTGGTCAAGTACGCCGGCCGGCTGCGTGACGGCATCGTCGCCGGGGTCGTCGCCGTGCTCGGCGGGGTGCTCGCCGCGCTCCAGTCGCCCGGCGTCGGACCCTGGTGGATGGGCGCGTTCTTCTACGCCCTGATCGTCGGCGCGGTCTTCCTGGCCGGACTGAACCTGCGCACCCGCCGGCTATACGTGCTCAGCCTGGAGGAACGCGCCGCCACGCTGGAGCGGGAACGGGAGGCGGAGGCGCGCGCCGCCGTCGCCGAGGAACGCACCCGCATCGCCCGCGAGCTGCACGACGTGGTCGCCCACAGCATGGCCGTGATGATCGTGCAGGCGGACGGGGTGCGGTTCACGCTGGACCGGGACCCGGCCACGGCCCGGGAGGCGGCCAAGGTGGTCGCGGACACCGGGCGGCAGGCGCTGGAGGAGATGCGGCGGCTGGTCGGCGTACTCCGGGAACCGGACCGCCCGGAGTCGCCGCCGGCGGCGGACGAGCCGGCCGCCGAGCCGGCGCACCGGCGACCCGCGCTGGTGGAACTGCCCGCGTTGCTCGACCGCTTCCGCGCCGCCGGGCTGCGGATCACCTGCGGCGGCGCCGGCCCGCCGCGGGCGATGCCACGTCGTCGCGCTCGACGGCGTCGACCTCGACCTGGCCGCCGCCCGGTTCACCGCCGTGATGGGCCCGTCCGGCTCCGGCAAGTCCACCCTGCTGCACTGCCTCGCCGGCCTGGACCGGCCGACCGCCGGTGCGGTCCACATCGGCAACGCCGACCTGACGCGCCTGGACGACCGGCGGCTCACCCGGCTGCGCCGGGACCGGATCGGTTTCGTCTTCCAGAAGTTCAACCTGCTGCCCACGCTCACCGCCGAGGAGAACATCGTCCTCCCGCCGGCCATCGCCGGCCACCGCCCGGACGCGGCGTGGCTGCGTCAGGTGGTGGCCGCGGTGGGCCTGACCGACCGCCTCGGGCACCGGCCGGCGGAGCTGTCCGGCGGGCAGCAGCAGCGCGTCGCGGTGGCCCGCGCGCTGATCACCCGGCCGTGGGTGATCTTCGCCGACGAGCCGACCGGCAACCTCGACTCGCGCTCCGGCGCGGAGGTGCTGCGGCTGCTGCGCGAGGCGGTGGACACGCTCGGCCAGACAGTCGTCATGGTCACCCACGACCCGGCCGCCGCCGCGTACGCCGACCGGGTGGTGTTCCTCGCCGACGGGCGGCTGGTCGACGAGCTGCGCGCGCCGGCGGTCGGCGAGATCCGGGACGCGCTCAGCCGGCTCGACCCGGTGGGGCGGTGAGCGGGATGCTGCGCCTGACCCTGCGCCAGGTCCGCGCCGACGGCCTGCGCCTGCTGCTGTCCTCGCTGGCGATCGTCCTCGGCGTCGCGTTCGTCGCCGGCACGCTGATGTTCACCGACGGCATGCGCGCCGGGGCGTACGAGCGGGCCGGTGAGTTCGACAGGCACACCGACCTGGCCGCGTACGCGGAGACCGGCCCGCTGCCCCCGGCGCTCGTGGACCGGGTCCGCGCGATCGACGGGGTGGCCGCCGCCGCGGGGGAGCTGACCGGCTCCGCCGGGGTGGTCGGCGCGAACGGCCGTCCGGTGCTCGGGTACGCGGTGCTCGCCGCGATCCCCACCGAGGCGGCCCTGCAGTCCTACGACGTGGTCGCCGGACGGCTGCCGCAACGCCCCGGCGAGGTGGTGCTGGACGACGAGACCGTCGCCGAGCAGCGCTTCACGCTCGGTGGCCCGGTGTCGATCGGCGGGCGCGACGGCGCGGCCCGCCCGTACACACTGGTCGGCGCCGTCGACGTGGCCGGCGGCTCCCGCGACGTCGGCGGCCCGTACATCGGGCTGACCGGCCCGGACGCGCTCACCGTCAGCGGCGAGAAGGGCTACGGCCGGATCATGGTGGCGGCGCGGCCCGGGGAGGACACGGCTGCGCTGGCCGACCGGGTCCGCGCCGTGGTGGGACCGGACGTGACGGTCCGGGACCGGGACGCCATCCTCGACGCGGCGGTCGACGACGCGGTACGCGACCTGCGGCAGTTCGGCATGCTGCTGGGCACGTTCGCGGCGGTCGCCGTGGTGGTGGCCGGCTTCGTGATCGCCAACACCTTCGCCATCGTGCTCGCCCAGCGCTCCCGGCGTACCGCGCTGCTGCGCCTGGTCGGCGCCACCCGGGGGCAGATCTACCGGGCCACGCTGTCCGAGGCGGCGGTGACCGGCCTGCTCGCCTCGGTGGCCGGGGTGCTGGCCGGCGCGGGGGTGGCCGGCGGCCTCGGCGTGCTGCTCGCCGGAAGCGGCCCGCCGCTGGGCAGCGGGCTCACCCTCACCCCGCGTACCCTGCTGCTCTCGCTGGCCCTGGGGACGCTGCTCACCGTGGCGTCGGCCGCGTTGCCGGCCTGGCAGGGCACCCGGGTCGCCCCGGTGGCCGCGCTCACCGACGCGGCGATCAACCCGGTCCGCCCGGCCGGGCGGATCCGGCTGGCGGTCGGTGCGCTGGTGCTCGCCGCCGGGGTGGCGGCGCTGGCCGGCGCCGGGGCCACCGGCCAGGTGGCGCTGGTCGCGGCCGGCGGGCTGCTGGCCTTCGGCGGCATCGTGGCGTTCGGCCCGGTGCTGGTGCCGGCCCTGGTACGGGTGCTCGGCGCGCCGTTCCGGGCGGCGTTCGGCGCCACCGGCGGGCTGGCCGTGTCAAACGCGGTACGCAACCCGCGCCGGGTCGCCGCCACCGCGACGGCGATGGTGATCGGCATCGGCCTGGTCTCGGCCTTCGTGGTCGGCGCGGCGAGCGTCAAGTCCGGCATCGAACGCGCGGTGGACGCCCGGATCGGCGTGGACTTCCTGGTCACCGGCATCGGTGGTGACCTGCCGGCCACGCTCGCCGGTGACCTGGCCGCCCGGCCGGAGCTGGGTGTGGTGCACGAGCAGCGCAGCCGGGTGGTCGACGACGTGCGGTTGCGCGCCGCGCATCCGGCGCTGGTCCGGCGGACGCTGTCGGCGGTGGACGCCGGTGACCCGGCGGACCTGGGACCGGGGTCGGTGCTGGTGCACCGTGAGCTGGCCGTCGCGCGGGGCTGGACGGCCGGCGCCACGATCACGCTCGCCGGCCGCCCGTTCCGGGTCGCCGCGGTGGTGGCCGACGAGGAGCCGGTCCTGGCCGGCAGCCCGGTCCCCGCCGGTCACCTGGTGGACGTGCTGGACGCCGACTTCACCGCCATGCTCCCCGCCGAGCGCGGCTACCTGGCCGAGGTGGACCCGGCCGCCGGGGTGAGCGCCGACGCGGCCCGGACCGCTGTCGAGTCGGTGCTGGCCCGCTACCCGACGGTGAACGTGATGGACCAGGCCGCGTACAAGAAGATGCTCACCGGCACCGTCGACCTGGTGCTCGGGTTCGTCACCGCGCTGCTCGGCCTCGCCGTGGTGATCTCGCTGGTGGGCGTCGCCAACACGCTCAGCCTGTCGGTGGTGGAACGGACCCGGGAGACCGCCGTGCTGCGCGCGGTCGGGCTGAGCCGGGCCGGGATGCGGGGGGTGCTCGCGGTCGAGGCGGTGCTCACCGCGCTCGTCGGCACGATGCTGGGCGTCGCGCTCGGCACCGGCGTGGCGGCCGGGGCGATGGCCGTGGTGGCCCGCATCGGCGGTGACTTCACGCTGGTGCTGCCGTGGGCGCGGATCGGGCTGATCGTCGCGGTGGCGGTGGTGGCCGCGCTGCTCGCCTCGGTCCTGCCGGCCCGCCGGGCGCTGTCCCGCCCGGTGGTGGCGTCGCTCGGCGCGGACTGAGCGCCGCCGCCCGGACACAGACGAGCCGGCTCCGCGGTGGGCGGGGCCGACTCGTCGCTGCCGTGCGTCAGGGCTGGGTGGCCGGCTGCCCGCCGGTGTCACCGCCGCCACCGGGACCGGTGCCCGGGTCGGCGGTGGTCGGGTCGGGCGCGGGCGGCGTGGTGGGCGCCGTCGTCGTCGGTGCGCTGGACGGCGTGCTGCTCGGCTCGCGGGTCGGTGCCGGCGCCTCCGTCACGCTCGGCTGGGCCGACGGGGTCGGCGAGGCGCTCGGCGTCACCGAGGGCGTGGCCGACGGCCGGCCACCCGGGCCGACCGGACGGTAGGTGTACTCGTCGCTCGCCGACGGCTCGTCGGCGACCGGCTCCGCGGCCGGGTCGCTCGGCGCGACGGCGGGCGCCGTCGAGTCGATCTTCGTGGCCGGCTCGGTGGTGTCGTTCGCGGCGGCCACCAGCGCGCCCAGCGCGCCCATCGCCACCAGCACCGCGCCCAGCGCACCGACGAGCGTGCCGCGCCGGCCCCGCCGCCGCGAGGTCGCCACCGCGGCGCCCGGGCGGACCGCCGGCTGTGTCCTCGACCGCCCGGACGATCCAGCGGCGCGAGTTGCCGCCCCGGTTGGGCCCCTCTCCCATCGGGAAGTGGACCTTCGTGGCGAGCACCACG
>NZ_JBEZMS010000050.1:0-33531 GCF_040652815.1 Micromonospora sp. NPDC048169 | reverse complement strand
TACCAGCAGCGCGTACACGGTCATCGTGCCGCCCACCACCGGTCGCACCCGCGCAGGCCCTGGTCCGGCAGGTCGTGTCCGACATCCGACTCGGTGGCGCGTCTGGGGTCAGCCGTCCAGGCCGGCCGGGGAGTTCGGCCGGTCCACGTCCACGAACTCGATGTCGTCGGCGGCGCGGTCCCGGCTGCCGGCGGCGCGTGCCGCGGTGCCGGCGGCCCAGCCGATCGCCGCGCCGGCGAGCGCCGCCGCGATCAGCAGCGTCCAGGGCAGCGCGGGACGGCGGCCGGCGAGCGCGTCGAACGCGAGACCGGCCCGGCGGCGTGCCTCCTCGGCGGCGGAGCCGACCAGGTCGGTGGCGTCGTCGGCCAGGCCGGAGGAGCTGCGGCGGGCGGTCCGGGTGGCGTCGCGCATGCTGTCACCGGCGGAACCGACGGCGGAGAGCAGGTGCTGCCACGCCTGGTCGGCGACCCGCTCGGCCTTGCCCCGGCGGTCCAGCAGGTTGGTTCCGAACATCGTTCTACCTCCTCGGGTGCCGAAGGCCGGCGGCCACTTCGGACTCCGGTGTCCATCCGGCGGTCACTGTCCCGGGCAGTGCCCCACCGGACCCGGCGGCAAACCACGCCCGGGTCATGGCGGGTGCGGCCGGTGAACGGGACGAAGCACCCGAACGCGCCGGGACGGGTGCGGACGGGACGTGCGTGCGCCAGCTACCCTGGTCCGCGGGATCGGCGGGCCCGCCCGGTCGCACGGTTGGCCGTGGCCCGCCACAGGGGGAAACTGGAACCCGGTGGTCCGGATTGGGTACGCCCAGGTGTGCCCAGTTCGCGAATTGCTCATCCCGGGGGGTGGCGACCGGGGCGTGGGAGGAATACTCTCGGTCGCGGCCCGCGTACTGATGAGGCGCCCGTCATGGGCGAGTGGAGGTGCTCGCGTGAGCCTGTCGATCGTGAAGTCGGTGCGGCCGGGTGGTGTCGTCGAGATCGCGCCCCGTGGGGAGATCGACGTCGACACCGCGTACGAGGTGCGGGAAGCGATCGCCGAGGTGCTCGCGAAGGCCCGCCCCGCGCGGATCGAGCTGAACATGCGGCTTGTCACGTTCATCGACTCGGTCGGCATCAGCGCCATGGTCGCCGGCTTCCAGACCTGCGAGGTCAGCGGCGTCAAGCTCGTGGTCACCGAGCCGAGCCGGTTCGTGCACCGGCAGCTCTGGGTGACCGGCCTGCTCGGCCTCTTCGGCGCGCCCGAGCCGTGGTTCGCCGACGACACCCCCGAGGTGCTGCCCGGCGCCTGAGCGCCGTTCGCACCCCCTGCGGCCAGGGGACCTTCTACCCGTTGCCAGTCCGGCGTCGGTACGGGACGATCGTCGCGACGCACGACGGCGAGGGGGCCCGCTTGCAGAGCAGCGACAGCTTCAGCTACACCGTGCAGGCCCGGTGCAGCCGGGCCGAAGCGGTGGCCCTGCTAGGCGACCTGAGTCGCCAGGGTGAGCTGCATCCGCTGATCGTCCGGGTCCGGAAGCTGCCGGCCCGGCCCGGCGCGCTGGCCAGCTACGCGATCACCGACCGGCTGCAACTCGGCCCGCTGCACTTCCCGGTGACCTACCAGGCGGACGTGCTGATCGCGAGCGAGGACGAGGTGGTCACCGTCGCCCGGCAGCAGCCGGCGACGACCGTACGCAACCACACCCGGCTGCGCGACGAGGACGACGGCACGGTACGCGTCGAGGTGGAGATCACGCTCACCGCGCCGGCACCGCTGTTCGGGTACGCGTTCCGCCAGGCCCGGGCGGCTCACCTGGGCCTGGCGGCGCGTCTCGGAGCGACCCTGGAGGGCCGGCCGGCCTGATCCGGCCGGCCCCTTCCGGGCGCTCAGTACACCGACAGGTGCACGTGGTTGGTGTGGTCGCTGGACGGGTCGCCGTTGCCCCCGCTGTACGACTTCCACCCGCTGCTGGGCAGCCAGATCTGCTTGAACCAGATCACGTAGAGCACGGCGAGCGGGTCGGCGTTGCGCACGAAGTACGCGGCCAGGTTGTTGCCGTACGTCCGGTCGCCGCCGGAGGCCACGCCGCCGAAGCCGTTCTTCTGCGCGGCGAAGTCGCAGGCCCGCCCCTTCGGGTGCTCGCCCGAGCCGCTGGGCCGGTGGCACGAGACGTACCTGGTGAAGCCGGCCGCCTTCGCCTGTTGCAGCGCGTGCAGCGTGCGCGGGGTGATGCAGCCGTTGGCCGGGGTCGGGTCGTTGACGCTGCACGACTCCGGGGGCCAGGAGCCGTCCGAGTTGCGCGGCGCCGGCTTCGCGTTCTTGGTGGAGGTGCCCTGGACGCTGCCGCCGCTGCTGCTGCGCGTGGCGCGGTCGTTCGCCACCTCCAGGGCGCGCTCGGCCTGCTCCTTGCGCTTGGCCATCACCGTCACCTGCTTGCGCTGCTCGCGGATCTCGCCGTCGAGCTGGGCGCGGGTGCGGGTGGCCTGGTCCCGGGTGGCGATCAGGTCGCGCAGCGTACGGTCCTCGTGCGCGGCGACCTGTTCCAGCGCGGCGGCCCGGTCCATGAAGCCCTCCGGGCTGCTGCTGCCCAGCAGCACCCCGGCGGTGCCCAGGCGGCCGTTGCGGTACGCCACGGCGGCGATCTCGCCGACCTTGGCGTCGCGTACGGCCAGCTCGGCGCCGACCGTCTTGAGCTGTTCGTTCAGTTGCTTCTGGCGGCTCACCGACCGGTTCAGCGCGGCCTTGGCCTCCAGCCAGCCCTTGCTGGCGGCGTCGAGCTGGGCACGCAGTTCGGGCGTGCCGCCCTCGTCGTCGCCGCCGGGCGCGGCGGCGAGCAGGCCGGTCGCCGGCCCCGCCGAGGCGGGGGAGACCGGAACAGTCGCGACGCCGAGGGCCAGCGTCGCGACGAGCAGGGCCGCCAACCGGGCGGCTGTCCGTCGTACAGGTGCCACGTGGGGCATTCACACGTCCTTCCGTCAACGCCGACCGGGTTAGCTGACGGGTTCGGGACGGAAGATCCCTACCGCTGACGCGGATGCACCCCACGTACGTGGTTCCCCGGCTCGTCCCTGCGGACGATTAGGCGACGGCCGCCCCACCGGGGCCGGTGGCGTCCGCGGGTGCGGCCGCGACCGACACTACCGGCGCTGCCCGGGCGTGGCTCGGTGGAGCAACGCCACTAGGTGGGGCAAAACCGGCATAAGACTACAACAGCCACAGTGATTTAAGTCTGCCCTAATCACCACTCGGTCTTCCCGCACACGCCGGCCGACGCTCCGGGTTCGACCTGCAACGTGGCGTGATCGATGGAGAAGTCCTCGTGCAGGGCGGCCCGCGCGGCGGCCAGCACCTGCCCCGGGTCCACGCCCGGGTCGGTGGTCAGGTGCGCCGAGGCCACCTCCATGCCCGAGGTGAGCGTCCACACGTGCAGGTCGTGCACCTCGGCCACGCCGGGTACGGCGGCCAGCCGGTCGTGCACGGCGGTCACCTGGAGGTGCTCCGGCGCGGCCTGCACCAGGATGCGCAGCGCGGCCCGGCCGAGCCGCCAGGTGCGCGGCAGGATGAACAGGCCGATCCCGACGGCTACCAGCGGATCGGCCCACCACCAGTCGGTCGCGGCGATGACCAGCGCGGCGGCGATCACGCCGAGCGAGCCGAGCAGATCGCCGAGCACCTCCAGGTACGCCCCGCGCAGGTTGATGCTCTCCTTCGCCCCGGCGCGCAGCAGCGCGAACGCGACGATGTTGGCGAGCAGGCCGAGCACCGCCACCACGAGCATCGGGCCGGCCAGCACCTCCGGCGGCTCGCCGAACCGGCGTACCGCCTCGACCAGGACGTAGAGCGCGACGGCGCCGAGCAGCACGGCGTTGGCCAGGGCGGCGAGCACCTCCAGCCGGTAGAGCCCGAACGTGCGCTGCGGGTCGGTGCCGGCGCGGCGGGCGGCGGTGATCGCGGCCAGTGCCATGCCGATGCCGAGGACGTCGGTGAACATGTGCCCGGCGTCGGAGAGCAGCGCGAGCGAGCCGGTGGTGAAGGCGGCCACCGCCTCGACCACCATCAGGACGGCGAGCAGCGCGAAGGCGGCCCAGAGGCGGCCCCGGTGGCGGTGTGCCGCGTTGGCCACCGCGCCGCTGTGGTCATGACCTGCGCCCACGCCAACACCCTTCCTGCCCCGTACCGGCCAGGCCCAATGTATGTTCACATCGCTATGTATGCAACTGAACTGTGGGTGACGTCAGGGGCGCGGACGGGTGTCCCTCAGAGCGGGTCGAGCGTGGTGAGGCGCTGGGTCGCCCGGGACAGCGCCACGTAGAGCGTGCGTACCCCCGAACCGGGGTCGGCCCGGATCTCACTCGGCGCCACCAGCACCACGCCGTCGTACTCCATGCCCTTCGCCTGGAGGCTGGTGACCACCTGGAGCCGGCTCGCGCCGAGCGCGCCCAGCCAGCCGGCCACCTCGTCCCGGCGCGGCACCGGCGTGATCACACCAACGGTGCCCTCCACCTGCGCGAGCAGCGCCTCGGCCGCCTCGACGGTGGCCGCCGGCAGGTCGGCGGCGGGCACCGTGCGCTCGACCGGCGGCACGCCGGTGGACCGCACCGCGTCGGGCAGCGGCAGGTCCGGGTAGAGCCGGCGGATCTCCGCCGCCGCCACCGCGAAGATCTCCGCCGAGTTGCGGTAGTTGGTGGTCAGCTCGTAGCGGTGCCGCTTGCGTCGGCCCAGCGCCTGGTCCCGGGCGCGGTCCAGCTCCTGCGGGTCGCCGGTCCAGGCGGTCTGCGCCGGATCGCCGACCACCGTCCAGGACGCCAGCCGCCCGCGCCGCCCGACCATCCGCCACTGCATCGGCGAGACGTCCTGCGACTCGTCCACCACCACGTGCGCGTAGTCGCGGTAGTCGGCCGGACGCTCCCGGGCCGCCGCGCGGGCGGCACGCTGCCGGTCGGCGTACGTGCTCAGCTCGCGCACGCCACCGGCGAGCTGGTACGGGTCGCGCCTGGGCCGGGCCCGCTGCACGGGCTTGCCGAGCAGCGCGTCCAGCTCGTCGAGCAGCGCGATGTCCGCCACGGTCAGCCCGTCGGTCCCGAGCGTGCGGTACGCCTGCCCGAGCAGCCGGATCTCGGCCGAGGAGAGGATCCCCCCGGCGTAGCGGCGCAGCCGGTCCGGGCGGGCCAGCCAGTCCAGCACGTGCCGCGGGTGCAGCCGCGGCCACCACGCCTTGAGGAACTCGCGGAACTCCGGCCGCTCGATGATCTCGTCCTCGAACGCCGGCTGCTCCGGCAGCCGGCCCACCCGCAGCGTGCGGGCCTGCGCGTAGAGCGCGGCGAGCACCGCGTCGAACGCCGCCCGGCGCACCTCGTTGCGGCGGGCGCCCCGGGCCAGCGTCCGGTCCCGGACCGCGTCCAGCGCGGCGCGCTCCAGGCGCAGCAGCTCGCCCCGGTAGAGCAGGCGCAGCTCGGCCGGGGAGTCCGGCACCGCGTCGCGGACCGCGCGTTCCAGCACCCGGCGCATCCGCAGCGAACCCTTCACCGCCGCCACGTCCGGCGGGTCGGCGCGGGACGCGGACAGGCCGGGGAACAGCGAGCCGAGCGAGTGCAGCGTGGCCGTCTCCTCGCCCAGCGAGGGCAGCACCGAGGCGATGTACTCGACGAACACGCCGGACGGGCCGACCACGAGGATGCCGCCGCCGGCGTACCGGGCCCGGTCGGAGTAGAGCAGGTACGCGGCCCGGTGCAGCGCCACCGCCGTCTTGCCGGTGCCCGGGCCGCCGGAGACGATCGTGACGCCGTTGCCGGGGGAGCGGATCGCCTCGTCCTGCTCCCGCTGGATGGTGGCGACGATGTCCCGCATGCCCCGGCCGGTGGCCCGGGACAGCGTGGCCAGCAGGGCCCCGTCACCGACCACCGCCATGTCCGGCGGCGCGGCCTCCGGATCCAGCAGGTCGTCCTCGATCCGGGTGACCTTCTCGGAGGCGGACTGGATCGTGCGCCGGCGCACCACGCCGCGCGGCTCGGCGGGCGTGGCCTGGTAGAACGCGGCGGCGGCGGGCGCCCGCCAGTCCACCACCAGCGTCTCCGCGTCCACGCCCCGCACGCCCAGGCGGCCGACGTGCAGCACCTGCCCGGTCCGCAGGTCCAGCCGGCCGAACACCAGACCCTCGTGCTCGGCGTCCAGCACGTGCCGGCGCTGGGCGGCGTGGAAGACCATCGCGTCCCGCTCGACCAGCGCGCCGAAGTTGCCGACCCGGGCCAGCAGGTAGCCCTCCCGCTCGGCGTCGGCCGCAGACCGGCGCAGTTCGGCCAGCCGGGCGTACACCCGGTCGAGGTGACGCTGCTCGGCGGCGATCTCCCGGTCCAGCGTGGTCTGGTCGGTCAACGCGGATGCTCCTGTGTTCGGAGGGCACGACGGGCTGAATGAGGGTACGGGCCGCCGGCAACCGGCACACCGGGGCATGCCGCGCACGTGGCGTACGTCGGTGCCGCCCGCGTGCGGGGACGCTCAGCGGCGGACCGCCGGGCGGTCGGCCAGTACCCGGTCCAGCACGCCGGCCAGAGCGGCGTTGACCTTCTCGGGGCGCTCCATCATCAACATGTGCCCGGCACCCGGGCAGACGGTCAGCTCCGTGGTGGGCAGCGCCGCCGCGATCGACTCGGCGCAGGGCGGCGGGGTGAGCCGGTCCCGGTCGCCGACCAGCGCGGCGGCCGGCAGCCCGCCGAGCGCGGCGAGCGTCTCCAGCCGGTGCTGGGCGCCGATCGAGGCGCGGAAACCGCCGATCGAGCGCAGCGTGGCCCGGGCCACCGCCGAGGTGACCAGCCGGATGTCCGCCGGGTCGCAGCGGTCGCCGAACAGCATCCAGCGGATGCTCGGGCGCAGCGCGCGCAGCAGCGCGTGCGGGGGCCGCCAGCCGCCGCAGCGGGCCAGCACCCCGGCGCCTGTCGTCTCGGCCAGGCGGATCAGCCGGGTGATCCGGGGGGAGAGGCCGTACGCGGTGTGCGTGTGCCCCTCGGCGGTGGTGGAGACGAAGACCAGCCCGGCGGTACGCGCGGCGAACCGGTCGGGGTGCCGGTGGGCGTACTCCATCACCGTCATCCCGCCCATCGAGTGCCCGACCAGGACGATCGGACCGGCCGGGACGATCTCGTCGATCACCGCGGCGAGGTCGTCGCCGAGCTGGGCGAGGGTGGCGTCGCGCAGCGCCAGGCAGCTCGACCGGCCGTGGCCGCGCGCGTCGTAGGTGACCACGCGGACCCGGCCGCCGAAGCGTTCCCGCAGCTCGGCGACCTGGCGGTGCCAGCTGCGCCCGTCGAGCGTCCAGCCGTGCAGCAGCACGGCGGTGACGTCGGCGTCGACCGGCCCGGTGACGGACACGTGCAGCCGTACGTCGTCGGGGAGCCGCAGTTCCAGGTCCGGCATCGTCCACCTCCCGGGCCCGCCGATGTGTGTCCACCGGATGACCCGGCGGTGACACCGGCGTTACCCGCCATGAGACCACGGCAACCGGTCCGGAGAGAAGATTCCCGTCCGGCCCCACGTCGTCGGATCGGTGACCAGGCTGGAGACATGCCGACCACCAGTCCGCGTGCCGCGCTGGCCGAGCTGCTCGCCGGCAACCGCCGCTTCGTCAGCGGGCAGCCGGTGCACGGGCACGACGTCACCGCCGCCGCGGCGGTGGCCTCCGGCGACCAGCAGCCGTACGCGGTGGTGCTGGGCTGTATCGACTCCCGGGTTCCGTTGGAGGCGATCTTCGACCAGACGTTCGGTTCGATCTGCGTGATCCGTACCGGCGGGCACGTGCTGGACCGGGCCGTCCGCGGCTCGATCGAGTACGTGGTGGAGCAACTGGGCGTACGCCTGGTGATGGTGCTGGGCCACGAGCGCTGCGGCGCGGTCGGCTCGACCGTCGAGGCGCTGCGCGCCGGGCGGCGACCCGGCGGGGACCTGGCGTACGTGGTGGACCGGATCGCCCCGGCGGTGACCGACGTCGGGGTGGACGACCCGGACGCGCACCCGCTGGCCATCCGCCGCCACGTCCGGCGCACCGTGGCCGCGTTGCGCCGCGACGACCGGCTCGCCGGTCCGGTGGAGGCCGGTGAGCTGGCGGTGGAGGGCGCCCTCTACGACCTGGCCACGGGCGAGGTGGCGCTGCTGCCGCAGGAGCAGACGCGAAACCGCCCGCCGGGTGATCCCGGCGGGCGGTAGCGGTGGTGCGGGTGAGGGTGCTCAGCCCTCGAAGACACCGGCCTCGACCAGGCGCTTCTCGGTGGCGTCCCAGCCGTGGTCCGGGTAGGACGCGGCCAGGCCGTTGATCTCGGCGCGGATCTTGGCGGCGTGGCCGGCGGCGGCCAGCACGCGGATCTCCTCGACGAAGGCGTCGGAGTCGGTGCGCAGGTGCGCGGTCTTGCCGTTGGTCAGGTTGCGCACGTAGGCGTGCTTGCCGCCGTTGAGCGGGATCAGGTACTTGAACTCGCCCAGCACGCTGAGGGCGCCACCCTGGCCAGCCTGGCCGGCCCGGACTGACGCGCGCGCGGTCTTAGAGGTGTTGCTCGCCACGGAGGTACTCCTTGCAGACGTACGGTGGGGACGGAAGCCGTCCGGGGGCTGTGCGGATGACGCCCGGATGAGCGCCGGCCCGCGAAGATGTACGGCGGCACAGAACCGCCCAGAGAACTGTACACGACCACGACACCTGGCTGGTGATCGCGGCGTCAGAGGGCACAACCAGGTCCGCCGCCCGGGTATTTCCCGCCCCCGGGGTCCGGCGAATTTTCCGATTCGCTGGCGCACCACCAGTCACAACAGTCATCATGTGTGCCAGGGACCGCTCGGCAGGACGAGGTCGTAGGGGAAGACGCACCTCGGCTCACCGGGAGGTCACCGTGCCAACGCGTGGCGTCGTATACGTCCACTCGACCCCGCTCGCCGTGTGCTCGCACGTCGAGTGGGCGATCGCGCGCGTCCTCGCCGCGCCGGTCAACCTGCACTGGACGGCGCAGCCCGTCGATCCGGGCGCCCGTCGCGCCGAGTGCGGCTGGACCGGCAGCCCGGGGACCGGCGCGGAGCTGGCCGCTGCCCTCCGGCAGTGGCCCATGATCCGTTTCGAGGTCACCGAGGAACCCAGTCCCGGCGTCGACGGCGAGCGCTTCATGTACGTGCCGGGTCGGGGCCTGTTCCGGGCCGCTGTCGGCGCGGCCGGCGACATCCAGCTCGGCGAGGACCGGCTGCGCAGCCTGATGGCCGCCGCGCGCGGCCCGGAGGCGCTGGCCCACGCCCTGGACAAGGCGCTCGGCACCGCCTGGGACGCCGAGCTGGAGCCCTACCGGTACGCCGGTGACGGTGCGCCGGTCACGCTGCTCACCCGGGTCGGGTGACGAAGGTCGAGTTGCCCCGATACGGTGGGCCGCGTGTCGATTTCCTCGCGGCGCTCCGCCGTCGCGCTCGCCGCACTGACCGCGCTGCTCGTCTCCGGGTGCTCGGACGGGCCGGACCGGCCCCGGCCCGCGCCGTCGAGCCCGGCGCCGTCGTCGGCCGCGCCGGCGCCGAGTGACCCGCCGACCGCCGACCCGGCCGCCCGGGCCGCCGCGCTCGTCCGCACGCTGAGCGACGAGGACCTGGTCGGGCAGGTGCTGATGCCGTACGCGTACGGCAGCTCGGCCACCGAGGTCTCAGCCGGTTCGGCGGCCGGAAACCGGGCGCTGGCCGGTGTCGACACCCCCGCCGAGATGGTGGCCAAGTACCGGCTCGGCGGGGTGATCCTGGTCGGCTTCAGCGCCGACGACCCGACCTCGGGCAACCAGGCCACCACGAACGTGGACAACCCCAAGCAGGTCCGGGCGCTCACCGACGGGCTCCGCGCCGCCGCCGGCAAGCTTCCCGCCGGCTCCGCGCCCTTCCTGATCGGCACCGACCAGGAGTACGGCGTGGTCACCCGTATCACCGACGGGGTGACGCTGCTGCCCAGCCCGCTCGCCGCCGGCGCCGCCGGGAACCCGGCGCTGACCGAGGCCGCGTGGCGGGCCGCCGGGGCCGAGCTGGCCGCGATGGGCATCAACCTCGACTTCGCCCCGGTCGCCGACGTGCTGGCGACCCGCAGCACGGTGATCGGCTCCCGCTCCTTCGGCGCCGACCCGGCGACCGCCTCGCCGCAGGTGGCGGGCGCGGTACGCGGCCTGCAGGCCGAGGGCGTCGGCGCGGTCGTCAAGCACTTCCCCGGGCACGGCCTGAGTGCCGACGACTCACACACCGAACTACCAGTGATCAAGCAGTCCCGCGCCGAGCTGGACCGCCTCGCGTTCCCGCCCTTCCGGGCCGGGATCGGCGCCGGCACGATGGCGGTCATGTCGGCCCACCTGGACGTCAGGGCCGTCGACCCGGGCACCGCCGCCACGTTCTCCCGCAAGCTGCTCACCGACGTGCTGCGCGACCAGCTCGGCTTCCAGGGCGTGGTGATCACCGACGGGATGAACATGGCCCCGGCGAAGAAGTGGTCCCCGGGCGAGGCGGCCGTACGCGCGCTCAACGCCGGTAACGACCTCATCCTGATGACCCCGAACGTCAAGCAGGCGTACGACGGGCTGCGCGCCGCGCTCAAGGACGGCTCGCTGCCCCGGGCCCGCCTGGTCGAGGCGGTCACCCGGGTGCTGACCATGAAGTTCCGGCTGGCCGGGCGGGACACGCCCGCGCTGTCCACGCTGGGCGGCGCCGCCCACCACAAGGCCGCCGACGCCCTGGCCACCGCCGCGGTGACGGTGCTGCGCGGAAAGTGCGGCGGCGCGGTGAACGGACCGGTGAGCGTCACGTCCTCCGGCGGCCGGGAGCGCACCCGCAAGCTGCTGACCGACGCGCTCACCGCGGCCGGGGTCAAGGTGGTGCCCTCCGGCGGCACCGTGGTGCACCTGGTCGGGTACGGCGACGGCGCGAAGGACCTGCGCGCGGACGCCGCCGTGACGGTGGCGATGGACACGCCGTACGTGCTGTCCGGGGCGAAGTCGCCGACGCTGATGGCCACCTACTCGTCCACCCGCGCCTCGATGACCGGGCTCGCCGCGGTGCTCGCCGGCAAGGCCCGCCCGGCCGGCCGCTCCCCGGTGCCCGTCTCCGGCCTGCCCGCCACCACCTGCCGTACCTGACCGCCGCCGTAACTCGGGTGCGGCCCGGGGCGGCCGGCTGGCAGGGTGGCGCGAATGGGAGAGGCAGCACACGGTTTCCGCTACGTCGAGCGCGCCGACGGCACGGTGGTCATCACGCATCACGGCCGGGTCGCCGGCACGCTTCGCGGTGGCCGGGCCGCGCAGTTCCTGGCCGAGGTCGGCGACGATCCGCAGCTGACCATGGCCCGGTGGACCGGCAACTACCGGCACGGCAACGAGCGGACCGCCCGGCAGCACCCCCGCAACCGCCGCTGAGGTGTAAGGAAGGGCCCCCTCTTAACGCCTGCGGTAGAGAAAGGGCCCCTTCTTAACAGGCGACTGTTAAGAAGGGGCCCTTCCTTACATCCGATCAGGGGCGGGTGAAGACCAGCGCCACGTTGTGCCCGCCGAAGCCGAACGCGTTGTTCAGCGCCGCCGGGATCTCCATGTGACGCGGCTTGTGCGCGGCCACGTCCAGGGTCAGGCCCTGGTCCGGGTCGTCCAGGTTGATCGTCGGCGGGATCACGCCGTCCCGGATGGCCAGGATGGTGGCGATCGACTCCAGCGCGCCGGCCGCGCCGAGCAGATGCCCGGTCATCGACTTGGTGGCGGTGAGCACCGGGTGGTCGCCGATCGCCTGGCGCAGCGCGCCGATCTCCAGCATGTCGCCGACCGGGGTGGAGGTGGCGTGCGCGTTGACGTGCACGATGTCGGTACGGGCCACGTCCGCGTCGGCGACCGCCCGGGCGATGGCCCGGATGGCGCCCTCACCCTCGGCGTGCGGCTGCACGATGTCGTACGCGTCCGAGGTGATCCCCGCGCCGGCCAGGCGCGCGTACACCCGGGCACCCCGGGCGGCGGCGTGCTCGGCCCGCTCCAGGATCACCACGCCCGCGCCCTCACCGAGCACGAAGCCGTCGCGGCCCGAGTCCCACGGCCGGGACGCCCGCTCCGGCTCGTCGTTGCGGGTCGACATGGCCCGCATCGAGCTGAAGCCGGCGATCGGCAGCGGGTGGATGACCGCCTCGGTGCCGCCGGCCACCACCACGTCGGCCCGGCCGGCGCGGATGATGTCCAGCCCCAGCGCGATCGCCTCCGCGCCGGTGGCGCAGGCGCTGGCCACCGTGTGCACGCCGGCCTTGGCGCCCAGTTCCAGACCGACCCAGGCGGCCGGACCGTTGGGCATCAGCATCGGGATGGTGTGCGGGGAGACCCGCCGCGGTCCGGACGCCTCCAGGATGTCGTCCTGGGCGAGCAGGGTGGTGGCGCCACCGATGCCGGAGCCCACGCTCACCGCCAGCCGCTCCGGGTCCGGCGCGGCGTCGGTCAGGCCGGCGTCGGCCCACGCCTGCCGGGCGGCGATGATGGCGATCGCCTCCGAGCGGTCCAGCCGGCGCAGCTTCACCCGGTCGAGCACCTCGGACGGGTCGACCGCCAGCTCGGCGGCGATCCGGACGGGCAGTTGCGCCGCCCACTCCTGGGTGAGCGCACTCACCCCGGAGCGGCCGGCCAGCATGGCGTCCCAGGTCGACGCGACGTCCCCGCCGAGCGGGGTCGTCGCGCCGAGCCCGGTGACGACGACGTCGGGGCGACTCATGGTCAGGACTGCGCCTCGATGTAGCTGACCGCGTCCCCGACGGTCTTGAGGTTCTGCACCTCGTTGTCCGGGATCTTGACGCCGAACTTCTCCTCGGCCGCCACCACGACCTCGACCATGGAGAGCGAGTCGACGTCGAGGTCGTCGGTGAAGGACTTCCCCTCGGCCACGTCGTCCGGGTTCACCCCGGCAACCTCTTCGAGGATCTCGGCGAGGCCGGCGGTGATCTCGTCACGGGTCATTACGGTTGGTTCCTCTCATCGGGGGTTACCGGTGGCCGGCGTCGCCGGCCACACGCCTCGGCGCGTTCGCGCCCGAGGGGGTCTCAGGGGCAGCGCACGACCTGACCGGCGTAGGTCAGACCGCCACCGAAGCCGAACAGCAGCACCGGGGCGCCCGAGGGCACCTCGCGCCGCTCGACCAGCTTCGACAGGGCGAGCGGGATGCTCGCCGCCGACGTGTTGCCGGACTCGACGATGTCCTTGGCGACGATCGCGTTCGGGATGTTCAGCCGCTTGGTGATGCCGTCGATGATCCGGGCGTTGGCCTGGTGCGGTACGAACGCGGCCAGTTCCGACGGGTCCACCCCGGCGCGCTCGCACGCCTGCAGCGCGAGCGGGGCCAGCGCGGTGGTGGCCCAGCGGAACACCGACTGCCCCTCCTGGGCGATGTACGGCTGCCAGCCCTCGATCCGTACCGCGTCGCTCTTCTCCGGCGCGGAACCCCAGACCACCGGCCCGATACCGGACGGCTCGTCGTCGGCGGTCGCGGTGACCACCGCCGCCCCGGCGCCGTCGGCGAAGATGATGCAGGTCGAGCGGTCGGTCCAGTCGGTGAGGTCGGAGAGCTTCTCCGCGCCGACCACGATCGCGTTACGCGCCGCGCCGGCCCGGATCGCGTGGTCCACCGTGCCCAGCGCGTACGCGAAGCCGGAGCAGGCGGTGTTGAGGTCGTACGCCGCCGGTGCGCTGATGCCCAGCTTGGCCGCGACCCGGCAGGCCACGTTCGGGCTGCGGTCCGCCGACGAGCAGGTCGCCACCACGACCAGGTCGATGTCGGCGGCGGTCAGGCCGGCGTTGGCGAGCGCCTTGCCGGCGGCGGAGGCGGCCATGTCGGCCACCGTCTCGTCGCCCGCGATCCGCCGGGTGGCGATGCCGACCCGGTCCCGGATCCACTCGTCGCTGGTGTCGACCATCTGTGCGATCTCGTCGTTCGTGACGACGCGGGAGGGCTGGTAGTGCCCCATCGCGACGATCCGGCTGCCGGCCATTTACTGCGTTCCTCCGATGCGGACGAGGGGCTGGCCCGGGGCGACCGGGTCGTCGTGGTGCGCGAGCCACTCGGTGAGCAGCCCGTTGTCGTGCGCGGTCACCTCGGCCGGCCCGTGCGGTCCGGCGACGTGGCCGAGGACCTGGCCGGCGCTCACCTCGGCGCCCTCGGCCGGCCCGGCCGACCGGTCGAGGCGGCCCGCGGCGGGGGAGACCACCACCCGGAACCACGGCGCGGGCGGGCGGGCGGCGGGGCCGGCGTGCCGGGCGATCAGCCGCCGTGCGGCGGGCAGGTCGGCCGGGGTGTTCAGGGTGACGATCTCGGGCGCGCCCTCGCCCTTGAGTTCCCGCTTGACCAGCCCGGCCAGCGTGCCGGCCGGCGGCAGTTCGATCACGCCGGTGACGCCGAGGTCGGCCAGCGTACGCATGCACAGGTCCCAGCGGACCGGGGCGGTGACCTGCCGGACCAGCCGCCGCATCGTTTCCGGGCCGTGCCCGACCGCCGCGCCGTCGAGGTTGGACAGCAGGATCCGGGCCGGGGCGGTGGCCGGGACACCGGCGGCCACCGCGGCGAGGGCGGTCTCGGCCGGTGCCATGTACGGCGTGTGGAACGCGCCCGCCACCTGGAGCCGGATGACGCGGGTCCGGGCGGGCGGCTCGGCGGCGAGCTTGTCCAGGCCGTCGAGCGGACCGGCGGCCACGATCTGACCGGCGCCGTTGCGGTTGGCCGGGTGCAGCCCGTGTGCCGTGAGCGCGGCGAGCACCTCCTCCGGGTCGCCGCCGAGCACGGCGGCCATCCCGGTCGGCTCCAGCGCGCAGGCGGCGGCCATCTCCCGGCCGCGTACGCCGGCGAGCGTCACGGCGGCCTCGGCCGGCAGCACCCCGGCCAGCGCGGCGGCGCCCAGCTCACCGACGCTGTGCCCGGCGACCAGCCCGACGTCGTGCATCGGCAGGTGCTCGGCGGCGAGCAGCGCGGCGGCGACCAGCAGCGGCTGGGTACGGGCGGTGTCCTTGATCTCGTCCGCGTCCGCCTGGGTGCCCAGGTGGATCAGATCCACCCCGGCCAGCGCCGACCACCAGCGCAGACGCGCCTCGGCGCCGGGAAGGTCGAGCCACGGCGCGAGGAAACCGGGCTTCTGCGAGCCCTGTCCAGGGGAGAGTACGGCGAGCACGTGTACGACTTTGACGGATCGCGGCGTGCCGCGCTGTAACGTACGGCACGAAACCGCACTAGAACCTTTGGAGGAAACCTACAAAGATCGTCGGATGTCATCGCCGATCGGAGGCCGTCGGCGCCACCGGGTCGAGCCGGCCCACCGTCACCGCGACCTGCAACGCGAACGCGTCGCGCGGGGCCAGCGGCGAGAAGCCGGTCACCTCGGCGATCCGCTTCAGCCGGTAGCGCACGGTGTTCGGGTGCACGAACAGAGCCCGCGCCGCGCTCTCCAGCGTGCCGCCGGCGGCGAAGAACGCGTCCAGCGTCTCCAGCAGCTCACCGCCGGAGCGGGCCAGTGCCGCGTACACGTCGTGGCGCAACCGGCGGCGGGCCTCGGTGTCCCCGGCCAGCGCGCGCTCCGGGAGCAGCTCGTCGGCGGCGACCGGGCAGGGCGCGGTCGGCCAGGCCGGCGCGGCCCGGAACCCGGCCAGCGCGGCCCGCGCCGACTCGGTGGCCTCGTCCAGGCTGGGCACCGCCGGGCCGACCACCACCGGCCCGTCCCCGAAGGCGGTACGCAGCTTCTCCGTGGCCGCCACCGGATCGGCCGCCCCGCCCAGCACGATCACCAGGCGGTCGCCGTGCACACCGCCGATCACCTCGACGCCGATCCGCCGGGCCTGCCGGTAGACGGTGTGCAGCACGGCGGCCACCTCGCCGCCGGGGGAGCGGCCCACCGCCACCGCCACCGGCGGCGCGTCCGTCCAGCCCAGCGCGGCGGCCCGGCTGGCCAGCACGTCGGGGGAGTCACCGCGCAGCAGCGCGTCGACCAGCAGCGCCTGCAACCGGGCGTCCCAGGAGCCGCGGCTCTCGGCGGCCCGGGCGTACACCCGCGCGGCGGCGAACGCGATCTCCCGGGAGAAGCGCAGCACCGCCTCCCGCAGTGACTGCTCCTCGCCCGGCACGGCCAGGTCCGACACCTGCTCCTCGACCACGTCGATGGTCACCTTGATCAGCGCCACGGTCTGCTGGAGGCTGATCGTGCGGGCCAGCGCCTGCGGCGCGGCGGCGAAGACCTCGTCCGACACCTCCTGGGTGCGGTCGGTCGCGCCGCCGCCCTGGCGCAGCCACTGCACCAGCGAGCGCACACCGGCCTGGGCGACGAGCATGACCCACGAGCGCTGGTCGGCCGGCAACTCCCGGAACCACGGCAGCGTCTCGTCCATCCGGGCCACGCTGGCGGTGGCCAGCCCGCCCGCCGCCCGTTCGATGCGGCGCAGCGTCGCCGACGTCTCCGTTCCGCCCGGTTCGCTCACCGCCCCAGCCTGACACGGCGTGACCAGCTGTTGCACGTCGAGGTGACGGGCCCGGGGCGGCGTGACGAGCCGCACCGGTACGCGCTGACGATCTTGTTCGGCCGGGCCAGTACGGTGTCAGGGCACGGCGGGCCAGACTCCGGCCGGGCAGGCGAGGGCGACGCGTGAGGGAGGCCGGGATGGCGCAGGGGGAGGCCGAGCACGGTTGCGCCCAGGGGGAGGCCTGCCGGCGGGGCCACGACCAGCCGGCGACTGCCATGCACCAGCGCCGGCCGTGCCTGCACCACCAGGGCGAGCAGCCGGCCGGCCGGTCGCCGGAACGCGGCGACGACGAGCCGGGCGTGCCCCGGCAGCGGGCGGCGGAGCCGGTGCACCTGGCCGACGACGGACCTGCCGACCCGAGTTGCCGCAGCGAGTTGGCGGGCTGGGCGGGCGCCCACCGGCACGGCGCGGTACGCCCGCGTAACCGCACGATCCGCCGCGAGCGTCCGCCGCGCCGCTGGTGCTGACGCGGCACCGACTGGGCTGATCCGGCTCCGGCCGGGTCGGGCGAGGCCCGGTCCGGCCTCAGCGGGTGCGGCGGCGGACCAGCAGCGCGATGCCGGCCAGCCCGGCGGTGATCACCAGCACGACGCCCACGTTGAGCAGCAGCAGCCGCTGGAGTTCGCCGAGCGCGGTGTCGAGGTCCTGCACCGGGTCGAGCGCCTCCTCCGGCAGTACCCGCTCCCCGCCGCCGCCGACGCCGCCGGCGAGCGTGTCGAACTGCGCCGGCATCGGCACACCGACCGAGCGCAGCGTCTCGGGCATGTTGAGCCGCCCGAAGAACCAGCCGGCCCGGGTGCTGCTCGAATCCGGCTGCTTGCCCGGCCGGTAGATCCGCGGACCGCCCTTTGCCAGCGGGAACAGGTCGTAGGTGCGCTGCGGGCCGGCGGCGGCGAGCACCAGCACCGTGTATTTCGGACCGAGGTCCTTGGCGGCCGGGCCGCGCAGCTGACCGGTCGTGCCCAGCCACTTGACCTGGTCGATCACCAGGTTGACCTCGTTGGGGCTGACGTCGGTGCGCAGTTTCAGCGGCGCGTCGAGCCGTTCGCCGGTGATGTCCACGCCGGTCGGGGCGGCCGGCTTGGGCTTGGGCGCGGCCTGGGCCGCCGCCGTGCCGGCCAGGGCCAGCGAGCACGCCAGAGCCGCCACGCTCCCGGTCACGGCGACCAGCAGCCGTTTCACCCTTCGGATCATCGCCGCCTCCTCGCCCCGTTCGATGGCTGGCTTCCGCTGCGGGTCACACTGGACCGGTGTCCACCACAAGACTCCGCATAACGGCGCTCGGTCGCAGCAGGTGGAAGAGTATTTGGAACTATCTGCGAGCTGAGACCGACCAACGAACGGTCGATGATCATCGGCCGGATCCTACCCGGACGGAGGGAACCATGGGGGGCAGGGTCGCCCGTGTGGCGCGTACCTGGGCGGTGGTGTTGGGGGTGGTGGCGGCGTCGGCGCTGCTGCCGGCCGCGCCGGCCGCGGCGCACAACTCACTCACCGGCAGCGACCCGCGCGACGGGGCCCGGCTGGCCGCCGCACCCGAGCGGATCGAGCTGCGGTTCCTGGCCACGCCGAAGGAGGCCACCACCGAGGTCACCGTGACCGGCCCGGACAACGTGGCCGCTACCGGCGGGGCACCGGCCTTCTCCGGCAAGCGGGTGAGCGTGCCGTTCCGGCCGGGTCCGGCCGGGCTCTACGTCGTGACCTACCGTCTCGCCTCGGACGACGGGCATCCGATCAAGGGAGAGGTCCGCTTCACCCTGACCACCGGCACCCCGCCCTCGGCGAGCGCGCCGCCGACCAGCGCCGCCCCCACCGTCAGTGCGGTCCCGACCAGCGCCGCGCCGTCCCCGGCGAGCCCCACCCCGGCAGCCGCCGGGGCGGACGACGGCGGGAGTACGGGCTGGCTCTGGGCGGCCGGGGCCGTGGTGGTGCTCCTCGCGCTCGGGGGAGGGCTGCTGGTGCGCCGCCGCGCGACCCGCCGCTGAACGGCGGCGAACACTCTCGGTGAGCCAGCGCGGAGCAACGACCGCTGCGAACGGATATGCCTCTGAGTCATAAAGATGATTCAGAGGCATATCGCTCACGAGGGATACCGCTGCCCGGCCGCGACGCGCCCGGACGCGGGCCGGTGGCTCAGACCAGGCGTACGCGGGCGGCGCGCAGCCGGGTCAGCGTACGGTCGCGGCCGAGCACCTCCAGCGACTCGAACAGCGGCAGGCCGACGGTGCGCCCGGTGACCGCGACGCGTACCGGCGCCTGCGCCTTGCCGAGCTTCAGCCCGCGCTCCGCGCCGACCGCCTCCAGCGTGGCCTTCAGCGACTCGGCGTCCCAGGACTCCAGCGCCTCGAACGCGACGATCGCGGCGTCCAGCAGCTCGGCGGCGCCCTCCTTCATCGCCTTGGCCCAGGCCGCCTCGTCGATCAGCGGGTCGGCCAGGAACAGGAAGTCGACGTTCGGCACGATCTCGCTGAGCACCGCGATCCGGGTCTGGGCCAGCGGGGCAACCGCCGCGAACGCGGCCGGGTCGAACTCGTCGGGCTGCCACGGCGGCGGGGCGATGGTGTCGGTGCCGGTGAGCCACGGCCGGCACGCCTCGACGAAGTCGGCCACCGGTAGTGCCCGGATGTAGTCGCCGTTGAACGCGCGCAGCTTCTTCTCGTCGAAGAACGCCGGGGACGGGTTGACCTCGTCCAGCCGGAACTCCTCCTCGATCACCGACCAGGGCACGATCTCCCGGTCGCCCGAGGGCGCCCAGCCCAGCAGCATCAGGTAGTTGCGCATCGCGTCGGCGAGGTAGCCCTCGTCCCGGTACGCCTCCAGCGCGACCTTGTCCCGCCGCTTGGACAGCTTCTGCCGCTTCTCGTTGACGACCACCGGCACGTGTGCCCAGATCGGCGGCTTCACACCGAGCGCGTCCCACAGCAGCTGCTGCTTCGGGGTGTTCGGCAGGTGCTCCTCGGCCCGGATCACGTGGGTGATCCCCATCGACATGTCGTCGACCACGTTCGCCAGCAGGAACACCGGGGAGCCGTCGCCGCGGGCGATGACGAAGTCCTCGATCAGTTTGTTCTCGAACGTCGGCTCGCCGCGGACCAGGTCGACCACCACCGTCTCGCCCTCGTCCGGCGTACGGAAGCGCAGTGCCCGCCCCTCGCCCGGTCCCAGGTCGCGGTCGCGGCAGAAGCCGTCGTAGCCGCGCTGCTGAGGCCCGGTACGCGCCTGCACGTCCTCGCGGGTGCAGTCGCAGTAGTAGGCCCGGCCGCCCTCGTACAGCCGCTGCGCGGCGGCTCGGTGCTCACCCGCGTACGAGGACTGGAAGTACGGCCCTTCGTAGCTGCCCCGCGCGATGCCGATCCAGTCGAGCGCGGACAGGATGCCCTCGGTCCACTCGGGCCGGTTGCGTGCCGCGTCGGTGTCCTCGATGCGCAGCACGAACACCCCGCCCTGCTGCTTGGCGAAGATCCAGTTCTGCAGCGCCGAACGGGCGCCGCCGACGTGGAACATACCGGTCGGGGAAGGGGCGAAGCGTACACGTACCGTCACGCCCCCCAGCCTACGGCGGGCCGCTACGGGTTTCCGGCAGGGGGCCGGGTCAGGGCACCGACTTGATCTTCACGACCAGGGCGCTGCCGAGCAGGGTGACCGCCGCGGTGACCGCGTACAGCGTCGGGTAGCCGCCGAGGTGCACCACGATCGGCGCGGACAGCGCCGGCCCGAGCACCTGCGGCGCCGAGTTGGCGATGTTGATCACGCCGAGGTCCTTGGCCCGGTCGGTGGCGGTGGGCAGCACCTGGGTGATCAACGCGGCGTCCACCGACAGGTAGACGCCATAGCCCGCGCCGAGCAGCAGCGCCGCCACGACCGTCATCGACCAGGTCGGCGCCACCGCCAGCAGCACCGCCGCCACCGCCATGATCAGCCCGGAGGTGATCACGAAGACCTTGCGCCGGCCGGAGCGGTCGGACATGCGCCCGGCGACCACGGCGGTCAGCATCATCCCGACCGTGTAGAGCAGGATCAGCACCAGCAGTGAGCCCTCGGGGTCGGCCACCCGCACCCCGTCGGTGAGGAAGTAGAGCAGGTAGAGCGTGCCCAGCGCGTTGCCGGTCTGCACCAGGAACCGGGTGAACCAGGCCCAGGCGAAGTCGGGGTGGCGGCGCGGGCTGATCCACATCGAGGCGAACAGCGACCGCAGCCGCAGCGGCGAGCGGTGCTCCCGGGGCAGGTGGTCGTCCTGGGTCAGCAGCGCGAACGGCAGCGAGAGCAGCAGCACGGCGAGCGCGATCGCCGCGTACCCGGCCGCGTTTCCGGTGACCACCGCGGTGACCAGCACCGCGCCGAGCACCAGGCCCAGCGCCTGCGGGATGCCGACCCAGCCGGACACGCCGCCGCGCTGCGCCACCGGCACCCGGTCCGGGATCGCGGCGGTCAGGCTCGCCAGCATCGCGTTGAAGCAGACCTGCGCGGCGACCCAGGCCACCGCCACCCCGGCGATGGTGTTCTGCCGGGCCAGCAGCACCAGGGCGAGCGCGCCGATGACAGCGCCGAGCGCGGTCCAGACGTGCCGGCGGCCGAAGTGCCGGTTGGCCAGCCGCAGCGAGGTGCGGTCGGACAGCGCCCCGGCCAGCGGGTTCGCCAGCACCGCGGCGAGCGCGCCGATGCCGGTGACCACCGCCAGCATGGCCTCCTTGTCGGCCGGGGCGATCCGTTCCACCTGCTGCGGCAGCAGCACCTGGATCGGGGTGAAGAACGCCATCCAGACGCCCAGGTTGGCCGCGAAGATCAGCGCGATCCAGCCGCGCCGCACCGGCACTGTCGGCTCCGCGAGCGCCGCCGGCAGCGAGGCCGGCGTCGGGTTCACTGTGGTCATCGCCGGACCAGGTCCCGCAACCAGGTGTACGACGACTTCGGCGTCCGCCGCTGCGTGTCGAAGTCGACGTGCACCAGGCCGAACCGCTTGGTGAAGCCCTCTGCCCACTCCCAGTTGTCCAGCAGCGACCAGACGAAGTACCCGGTCACCGGCACGCCCTCGGCCATCGCCTCGCGTACCGCGCGGATGTGCCCGTCCAGGTACGCGATCCGCTCCGGGTCGTGCACCAGGCCGTCGGCGTCCGGCGCGTCGTCGTACGCGCAGCCGCTCTCGGTGACCTGGACCGGCGGCAGCGCGTCGCCGTACCGCTCGTGCAGCTGGAGGAGCAGGTCCCGCAGGCCGTCCGGGGCCACCGGCCAGTCGAACGCGGTGCGCGGGTAGCCCTCCAGCGGCACGATGTCGAACGGCAGCGGCGAGTCCGCCTCGGGCGCCCGGATGCCCGTCGGGTTGTAGTAGTTGACCCCGAGCACGTCGATCGGGGCGGCGATGACGTCCAGGTCGCCGTCGCGGATCATCGTCGGGTCCATGCCCGGCGCGTCCGGGTAGCCGCGCCCGAGCAGCGGATCGGTGAACAGGAGGTTGTGCAGCGCGTCGTACGCCGCCGCGGCGGCCCGGTCCGCGTCGGTGTCGCCGGCGACCCGCACCGGGGAGTAGTTGTTGGCGATCGCCACCGGTGACGTGGTGCGGGCGCGCAGCGCGGCGACCGCGAGACCGTGCCCGAGGAGCTGGTGGTGGGCCACCGGGAAGGCGTCGAACAGCAGCATCCGGCCGGGAGCGTGCACGCCCATGCCGTAGCCCATGCTCATGTGGATGAACGGCTCGTTGAGCGTGATCCAGAGCTTCACCCGGTCACCGAGGCGGGCCGCGGCCAGGTCGGCGTACTCGGCGAAGCGGGAGGCGGTGTCCCGGTTCAGCCAGCCACCGGCGTCCTCCAGCGGCTGCGGCAGGTCCCAGTGGAACAGCGTGGCGACCGGGTCCACCCCGGCGGCGAGCAGGCCGTCCACCAGCCGGTCGTAGAAGTCCAGCCCGGCGGCGTTTGCCGCGCCCGAGCCGGCCGGCTGGATCCGGGGCCAGGCGAGCGAGAACCGGTACGCGGACACCCCCAGCCCGGCCAGCAGCGCGGTGTCCTCGGCGTACCTGTGGAAGTGGTCGCACGCCCGGTCGCCGGTGCTGGCGTCGGCGACCCGGCCCGGCTCGTGGGCGAAGGTGTCCCAGATGGACGGACCGCGACCGTCGGCAGTGGTCGCACCCTCGATCTGGTACGCGGACGTGGAGACCCCCCAGCGGAAGCCGGCAGGGAACTCGGGCATCGCGGTCGTCAAGCCACCCTCCAGGACGTGAGGCGTGCTCGCGACTCTAGGGCTCCGCGGACCGCTGCGCCATAGGCCGAGATGACTGGGTGGCGCAAGGGAGTTCGGCGTGTCTTTTCCGAACCCGTCCGCTTAAGTCCGATTTACACATAGAGTGCCGAATATCGCGGATGTGATTTAAGTGGGGGAAAGTACTCATGATCCTCGTGGAACGCAGCGCACACGTGGCGGCGCCGGTGGAAGTGGTCTGGGACGTCGTGCAGCGCGCCGAGCAGTTGCCGGCCTGGCTGGCCGGGGTCCGCGCGGCCGAGGTCCTGTCCGGGGAGGGATTCGGGCGGCGGCAGCTGGTCCAGGCTGGACGCGGTGCCGCGCACGAGGCCGAGGTGATCGCCTTCCAGGAGCCGACGCTGATCGGCTGGCGTGAACGCGCGAAGGGCGCCGGCGCCCGGGCCGAGGCACGCACCGAGATCTACGTCCAGCTGACCCCGGACGAGGAGGACGGCGGCAGCGTCGTACGCCTGATCGTGGTGCGGTGGCCGGCCGGACCCGTCAAGGCGGCCCTGCTCCGGCTCGGCCTGCGCCGGGTCGGCGCCGACCTGGAGGACTCGCTGGCCCGGCTGACCGACCTGGCCGCCGTCGGCTGACCGAGCCCGTCCCGGCGTCGCCCGCGTTGTGACGGCCCGGCGTTCCCGCCAGGGACGCCGGGCCGTCGTCGCATCGGGGGACGAGAAGGGCCCGGCGCACCTGGCGCCGGGCCCTTCTCATGTGACGGGTACTAGCTGTCGCCGCCGGTCTCGCCGACCGGTGCGGCGTTGACGTCGTCCAGCGCGTACTTGCGGGCGGCGTCGGCCGGCACGTGCGCCGGCACCACGCCGCGCAGCGCGAGCTGGCGCAGCGTTGCCACCGCCACCGACTCGGCGTCCACGTGGAAGTGGCGGCGCAGCGCGTGCCGGGTGTCCGACATGCCGAAGCCGTCCGTGCCGAGCGAGGTGTAGTCCCCGGGTACCCAGCGGGCGATCAGGTCCGGTACCGCGCGCATCCAGTCGCTGACCGCGACCTTCGGCCCGTCGGCGTCGGCCAGCTTCCGCGCGATGTACGGCACGCGCGGCTCCTCGCCCGGGTTGAGCAGGTTGTGCTCCTCGCACTGGACCGCGTCGCGGCGCAGCTCGGTCCAGGACGTCACCGACCACACGTCGGCGGACACGCCCCAGTCCTCGGCGAGCAGCTGCTGGGCCTTGAGCGCCCACTGCATGCCGGTGCCGGAGGCGAGGATGTTCGCCTTCGGCGCGTCGTCGCCGACCTGCGGCGCGGGGGAGTAGCGGTGGATGCCCTTGACGATGCCCTCGACGTCCACGCCCTCCGGCTCGGCCGGCTGGAAGATCGGCTCGTTGTAGATGGTGAGGTAGTAGAAGATGTTCTCCTGCGCCTCGCCGTACATCCGGTGCAGGCCGTTCTCCACGATGTGCGCCAGCTCGAAGGCGAACGCCGCGTCGTAGGAGACCACCGCCGGGTTGGTGGCGGCGAGCAGCAGCGAGTGGCCGTCCTCGTGCTGGAGGCCCTCACCGTTGAGCGTGGTCCGGCCGGCGGTCGCGCCGAGCACGAAGCCCCGCGCCATCTGGTCCGCCGCCGCCCAGAACCCGTCGCCGGTGCGCTGGAAGCCGAACATCGAATAGAAGATGTACAGCGGGATCATCGGCTCGCCGTGCGTGGCGTACGCCGTGCCGGCGGCGGTGAACGAGGCCACCGACCCGGCCTCGTTGATCCCCTCGTGCAGGATCTGGCCGGTGGTCGACTCCTTGTAGGACAGGAACAGGTCCCGGTCCACGGCGGTGTAGCGCTGGCCGTGCGGCGAGTAGATCTTCTGGGTCGGGAAGAGCGAGTCCATGCCGAAGGTACGGGCCTCGTCCGGGATGATCGGCACCCAGCGCTTGCCGAACTCCTTGTCCTTCATGATGTCCTTGAGCAGGCGGACGAAGGCCATCGTGGTGGCCACCTTCTGCTTGCCCGACCCGCGCTTGACGTCGGCGAACCGCTCGCTGCCCGGGATGGCCAGCGTCTTGCGCGCGGTGCTGCGCGTGGGCAGGTAGCCGCCGAGCTGCTGACGCCGGTCCTTCAGGTAGGTGATCTCGTCCGACTTCTCGCCCGGGGTGTAGTACGGCGGGAGGTACGGGTTCTCCTCCAGAGACTTGTCCGGGATGTCCAGGTAGAGGCGGTCGCGGAAGAGCTTCAGGTCCTCCAGCGTCAGCTTCTTCATCTGGTGCGTGGCGTTGCGGCCCTCGAAGTGCGAGCCGAGCGTCCAGCCCTTGATCGTCTTGGCGAGGATCACCGTCGGCTGGCCGGTGTGCTCCATCGCCGCCTTGTAGGCCGCGTAGAGCTTGCGGTAGTCGTGGCCACCCCGCTTGAGGTTCCAGATCTCGTCGTCGGACAGGTGCTCGACCATCTTGCGGGTCCGCGGGTCGCGGCCGAAGAAGTGCTCCCGCACGTACGCCCCGGACTCCGCCTTGTAGGTCTGGTAGTCACCGTCGGGCGTGGTGTTCATCAGGTTGACCAGCGCGCCGTCGGTGTCCGCGGCGAGCAGCGGGTCCCACTCCCGGCCCCAGACGACCTTGATGACGTTCCAGCCGGCGCCCCGGAAGAACGCCTCCAGCTCCTGCATGACCTTGCCGTTGCCGCGGACCGGTCCGTCCAGGCGCTGGAGGTTGCAGTTGATCACGAAGGTGAGGTTGTCCAGCTCCTCGCGGGCGGCCACGCCGATCGCGCCGAGCGACTCGACCTCGTCCATCTCGCCGTCGCCGAGGAACGCCCAGACGTGCTGCTGGGAGGTGTCCTTGATGCCGCGGTGCTGCAGGTAGCGGTTGAACCGCGCCTGGTAGATCGCGTTCAGCGGCCCGAGGCCCATGGAGACGGTGGGGAACTCCCAGAAGTCCGGCATCAGGCGCGGGTGCGGGTACGACGGCAGCCCGCCGCCGGGGTGCGACAGCTCCTGCCGGAACCCGTCGAGCTGGTTCTCGCTGAGCCGGCCCTCCAGGAACGCCCGCGCGTACATGCCGGGGGAGGCGTGACCCTGGTAGAAGATCTGGTCACCGCCGCCGGGGTGGTTCTTGCCCCGGAAGAAGTGGTTGAAGCCCACCTCGTAGAGGGACGCCGAGCTGGCGAACGTGGAGATGTGGCCGCCGACGCCGATCTCCGGGCGCTGCGCCCGGTGCACCAGCATCGCGGCGTTCCACCTGATGTACGCCCGCAGCCGCCGCTCGACGTGCTCGTCACCCGGGAACCACGGTTCGCGCTCCGGCGGGATCGTGTTGATGTAGTCGGTGGTGGTCAGTGACGGCACCCCGACCTGCCGCTCGCGGGCCCGCTCCAGCAGGCGCAGCATGACGTACCGGGCTCGCTTTGTCCCGCGCTCGTCGATGACACCGTCGAGTGACTCGACCCATTCGCTGGTCTCTTCAGGGTCGATGTCCGGAAGCTGGCTCGGCAGACCAGCGGTGATCACCGGGCGCTTGCGTTCCGTAGCCACAGGCGTTCCCTCGGTTTCGTGTGGGATAGGTCTCTAGCGCCATCCTGCCCCCTGGTGGCGCGTGCCGTCACCTCTCCCACCCCCAGACGCGACGCTGAACACAGGTACCCGTCGGTAACTTTGCGCGATCACGGGATGCGCTATCGGCGGGCGCGGCGCGGAGTCGGACGCTGCGGCAGAATGCGCCCTATGCGCAGTGAGGTGATCACCGTCCGGACCGGCTCCCGGCCGGCCGTCCGGGACATCACGAGCGAGGCCGAGCGGTTCGTGTCCGGGGCCGGCGACGGCCTGCTGCACGTCTTCGTCCCGCACGCCACCGCCGGGCTGGCGATCATCGAGACCGGCGCCGGGTCCGACGACGACCTGCTGCGGGCGCTCGACGACCTGCTCCCCACCGACGACAGGTGGCGGCACCGGCACGGCTCGCCCGGGCACGGCCGCGACCACGTGCTGCCGGCGTTCGTGCCGCCGTACGCGACGCTGCCGGTGCTCGGCGGGCGCCTCCAGCTCGGCACCTGGCAGTCGATCTGCCTGGTCGACACCAACGGCGACAACCCCGACCGTCAGGTGCGCTTCTCGTTCCTGGCCGGCTGACGGCCGGGCCGGGCGCGACGCGCCCGGCCCGGCCGCGCCGTCACGGGCGGACCGTCTCCGTCTCCACCGTCTGCCGGCCCTGGTCGACGCCGGGGGCGGCGGTGCGTGCCGCGGCCGGCGGGCGGTCGTACGTCAGGTTCAACCCGGGCACCCGGTCCTCGATCACGAACCGGGCCCGGGTGTACGCGGGCGCGTCCGGCCGGCTCACGTACGGCAACACGTCGAAGTCCGCTGTCAGCTCGGTCGGGGTGATCGTGGTCCGGACGTATCCCCGCAGGTTGTTCTGGAAGCGCAGGTGCGGGTTGAACGCCAGCCACGGGTGCGAGCCGGTGGGCGAGTCCGCGCCGTCACCGGTCGAGGTGATCGACGAGCAGACCAGCTCGCTGCCGACCGTCCGCGAGGTCGGGTCGGCGTAGTCCAGCTTCAGGTCGCTGGCCCAGTGCGCGTGCACGTCGCCGGTGAGCACCACCGGGTTGCGCACCCCGGCCGCCAGCCAGCCCCTGGTGATCCGGTCCCGGGAGGCGACGTACCCGTCCCAGGCGTCCATGCTCGTCACCGTCAGCGGGCCCGAGTTGTTGTCCCGCTGGGCGAAGAAGACCTGCTGGCCGAGCAGGTCCCAGCGCGCCTCGGAGCGGCGGAAGCCGTCCAGCAGCCACGCCTCCTGGGCGGCGCCGGTGATCGAGCGGGCCGGGTCGGACGCCGCGTCGCAGCTCTTGTAGCCGTCGCCGCACGCCTGGTCGTCCCGGTACTGCCGGGTGTCGAGCATGTGGAAGGTGGCCAGCCGGCCCCAGCGCACCCGCCGGTAGAGCCGCATGTCGATGCCGCGCGGGATCGAGGTGCGGCGCAGCGGCATGTTCTCGTAGTACGCCTGGAAGGCCGCCGCCCGCCGGGCGAGGAAGTCCGGGTCGGGCGCCTCGGGCACCTCGTCGGCCCAGTTGTTCTCCACCTCGTGGTCGTCGAAGACCACCACCCAGGGCGCGACAGCGTGCGCCGCCTGCAGGTCGGTGTCGGTCTTGTACTGGGCGTGCCGCTGCCGGTAGTTGGCCAGCGTGCGGGTCTCCGGCCCCTCGTGGTCGCGCGGGTTGCCGCCGGGCACGTTGTACGTGTCCGGCGCGTACTCGTACTGGTAGTCGCCGAGGTGCAGGATCAGTTCCGGCTCGGTCTCGGCGAGGCGCCGGTACGCGGTGAAGTAGCCGTGCTCGTACTGCGAGCAGGAGGCGAAGCCCATCGCCAGGGCGGACGGCATCAGCCACGGCGCCGGGGCGGTGCGGGTCCGCCCGGGCGGGGACAGCCAGCGCTCGGCGCGGAACCGGTAGAAGTACTCCCGTCCGGGCAGCAGGCCGCCCAGTTCGACGTGCACGCTGTGCGCCGACTCCGGCCGCGCCAGGGCCACGCCGCGGCGCACCACGTGCCGGAAGCGCTCGTCGGCGGCCACCTCCCAGGCCACCGGCACGACCCGCGACGGCATCCCGCCCAGGCCGTCCTCGGCCAGCGGCTCCGGCGCCAGCCGGGTCCAGAGGACGAAGCCGTCGTGGTCCGGGTCGCCGGAGGCCACGCCGAGCGTGAACGGGTCGCGTCGCAGCGGGCCCGGCGACGCGGCGGCCGCGAGCGGCAGGCCGGCTGCCGCGCCGGCGGCGCCGAGCGCCGCGCCGCTGAGCAAAATGGTACGTCGGGACAGAGCCACGTTCCTCCCCGGAGTCCGGTTCGTCGACTCCGGGAAGCCTCACGGACGTCGATGGCCGCCAGGTGAAGGGCGGACGACCGGGCGGGAATTTCCGCCGAACAGCGCCTCATGATCGGCAATCGGTTGCATGAGGTGCCTCACCGTTCGGCTGATTGAAGATCGACTCGCCCATAACATGAACGGATGGCGCATTCCACCGTTCCCACCGTCCGCGACCGGGCCGAACTGGCCGGGGAGACGGTGCGCCGGATCCTGCACGTCGCCGCCGCGATGCGGCACCACCAGGACGAGGGGATCGCCGCGCTGGGACTGACCCCGGCCGCCGCCCGCGCGCTGCACGAACTCGACCCGGACCACCCGCTGCCCGCCCGTGACCTCGCCGAGCAGCTCGGCTGCGACAGGTCCAACGTCACCGGCCTGGCCGACAAGCTGGAGCGGGCCGGGCTCGTGGAACGCCGTACCGACCCGGCCGACCGGCGGCAGAAGGCGCTGGTGGTCACCCGGCGCGGCCGGGAGGTCCGTGAGCGGGTCGGTCAGGTCATGTCCGACCCCCGGCTGCTCGACGGCCTGAGCACCGCCGAGCTGGCCGCGCTGCGTGACCTGGTCTTCAAGGTCTCCGACGGCGGCTGCCCGGAGGACTGCGGCGAGGTCTGAGCCACGCCGGGCGGAACGTGTCCGACTGGGCGCGGCGGGCCGGAGTCGGTAATGCTGTCCGCGTGAGCACCCCGCAAGATCTCGACGACCGGCTCCGAGCCGCACTGGCCGCGCTCGGTGCGCCCGACCAGCGGCGCGACCTGGGCGAACCGCTGCCCGACGGCGGGCCGCTGACCGGCTCGCAGGCGCTGGCGCTGTTCGACGCGCAGTCGACCAGCCGGCTGCTCGACCTGGCCGGGCGGTGGCTGTCCGGCTTCGGTGAGGGGTACTTCACGATCCAGTCGGCCGGGCACGAGGGCGACGCCGCGGTGGCCGCCGCGCTGCGGCCGACCGACCCCGCGCTGCTGCACGCCCGCTCCGGCGCGTTCTACTGCCTGCGCGCCGCCCAGGCCGCCGGCGCCTTCCCCGCCACCCCGCCGCCCGCGTCGGGCGCCGCCCCGGGCACCTCACCCGGCGAGCCGATCCCTGCCGCGTCCACCCCGCCGGACCTGCCGCCCGCGACCGACTCCGACGCCGATCCCCACCCCGCTCCTGCTGTCCGAGACGACCGTTCCGCTCCCCGGGAACCAGGAAGATCTCGGAGCGAAGGTGCCCCGCTGGGGGCCGTCTCGTACCAGGATCTCGACGTCGACCCGGATGAGCGGGAGGCGGAGAGCCTTCCGGTGGGGGCCGGGGTGGTCGTGGACGCGGACGGGGACGCGACTGTCGGCGTACCCGATCTGCCGCAGCCCGCGCCCGACGACGCGTTCGCGGCGGCGGCGCGCGACGTGCTGCGCGGCATCGTCGCCTCCGCCGAGGAGCCGGCCGCCGGCGGGCGGGCGAAGGTGTTCGGCCGCGCGGACCTGGCGGTCGTGCCGACCACCTCGGCCGCCGGTTCGCACCTGCCGCGTGCCGTCGGCCTGGGACTGGCGCTGGAGCGGCTGCGCCGCGGCGCGCGACCTGCCGAGGGCGCGGCGGAGGCGGCGTCCTGGCCCGCCGACGCGGTGGTGGTCTGCTCCTTCGACGACGGCGCGATCAACCGGGCCACGGTCACCGCCGCGCTCAACACGACCGGCTGGTACGACCACACCGGCCTGCGCATCCCGGTGCTGTTCGTCTGCGCCGACGCCGGCGCCTCCACCGAGGGCTGGGTGGCCACCGCGTTGCGGTCCCGGCCCGGCATCCGGTACTTCGCCGCCGACTGCACGGACGTGGCCGCGACCTACCGGGTCGCGGCCGAGGCGGCGGACTGGGTACGCGAGCAGCGCCGTCCCGCCGTGCTGCACCTGAGCGCCGTCCGGCTGATGGAGCCGGATGACGGGGACGCGGACCGCGACCCGCTGCTGGCCACCGCGCGGCTGCTGGTGACCTCCGGGTACGCCAGTGGCGAGGAACTGCTGGCCCGGTACGACGAGCGGGGCTGGCAACTGCGCCGTGTCGCCGAGGAGGTGCTGGACGAGCCGAAGCTCGCGTCGCCGGTCGAGATCGTGCGGGAGCTCGCGCCGCGCCGGCCGGTCCGGGTGTCCCGGGAGGTCGCCGAGGCGGGTGCACGGGCGGCCGGGCCGGGTGCCGGAGCGCGGGCCGAGGCGTTCGGCGGCAAGCCGCCGGAGCTGACCGGCCGGCTGACGCTGGCGCAGAGCATCACCGCCGCGCTCGCCGACGGGATGCTTGACCATCCCGGGATGGCGGTGTTCGGCCACGAGGTGGCCTCCCGGGGCGGGACGCACGGGGTGACCGGGGGACTGCGGGACCGGTTCGGGGCGGCGCGGGTGTTCGACACGCTGCCCGACGAGACCTCGATCCTCGGGCTCGGGCTGGGCGCCGGCCTGGCCGGGCTGCTGCCGGTGCCCGAGATCCGCCACCTCGCGTCGCTGCACGGCGCCGAGGACCAGCTCCGCGGCGAGGCGGCCACCATGCGCTTCCTGTCCCGGGGCGCGTTCCGCAACCCGATGGTGGTGCGGGTGGCCGGCCTGGCGGCCCCGGACGGGCTCGGCGGGCACGACCGCACCGACAACTCGCTGGGGGCGCTGCGCGACGTACCGGGGCTCGTGGTGGCCGTGCCGGCCCGGCCGGACGACGCCGCGCCGATGCTGCGTACCTGCCTGGCGGCGGCCCGGGTGGACGGCAGCGTCTGCGTCTTCGTGGAGCCGGTCGCGCTCTACCACGTCCGTGACCTGCACACGGACGGTGACGAGGAGTGGACCGCCGAGTACGCCGAACCGGGCGCCTGGGGGGACCGCCACGTGCCGATCGGGCGGGCCCGCGTCTACGGGGTCGGCTCCGCCGAGGACCTCACCATCATCACCTTCGGTAACGGTGTGCGGATGTCGCTGCGTGCCGCCGCCACGCTGGCCGAGGAGGGCGTGGGCAGCCGGGTGGTGGACCTGCGCTGGCTGGCCCCGCTGCCGGTGGCCGACATCATCCGGGAGGCCTCGGCGACCGGCCGGGTGCTGGTGGTGGACGAGACGCGGCGGTCCGGCGGAGTGGGCGAGGGTGTGCTGTCCGCGCTGGTCGACACCGGGTACGTCGGTGCCGCGCGGCGCGTGGCCGGACTTGACTCGTTTGTACCATTAGGTCCGGCCGCCCGTCAGGTTCTGGTCTCAGCGGAAGCCATCACCGAGGGTGCCCGTACGCTGCTGGCACGGTAAATTCCGTTCCACCCGGTGCGCCACTTGCGCGGCGAGCCGCAACTGTGTGGACTGAGCCCGACGGTGTCACCCGACGCCACGAGCAGGGATGAGATGAGGAGGCACTCGACAGTGAGCGCGACCGCTGGCCAGGCCGACGGGGTACGCAGCCTGGCGGACCGGTTCGGTATCGAGCCGGGCATGGTCGTCATGGAGATGGGCTACGACGACGACGTAGACACCGATCTCCGGGACGCCCTGACCGACCGCTGTGGGGAACTCGTCGACGAGGACACCGACGAGGTTGTCGACGCGGTTCTGGTCTGGCACCGAGACGGCGACGGTGACCTGTTCGAGCTCCTCGTCGACGCCCTCGGGCCGCTCGCGGACAACGGCGTGGTGTGGCTCCTGACCCCGAAGGCCGGCCGCGACGGACACGTCGAGCCGAGCGAGGTCGCCGAGAGCGCGCAGACCGCCGGGTTGCAGCAGACCTCCACCATCAACGCCGGCCGCGACTGGAGCGGCGCCCGCCTCGTCATGCGGCGCGGGTCGAAGAGCAAGAAGTAGGGACGCGCCGCACACCCGGCGACCACGGTCGCCGGGTGTGGCAGGCTGATCATTTCCAGACCCGATCCCGAGGGAGCACGCATGCCCATCGAGGTTGGCGCCGAGGCGCCCGACTTCCTGCTCAAGGACCAGAACAACCAGGAGGTCCGGCTCTCCGACTTCCGCGGTCGCAAGACCGTGCTGCTGGTCTTCTACCCGCTCGCCTTCACCGGCATCTGCCAGGGTGAGCTGTGCGAGGTGCGGGACAACCTCAACGAGTACGTGAACGACGACGTCCAGGTGCTGACCGTCAGCGTCGACTCCGTTTACGCCCACAAGATCTGGGCCGACCGCGAGGGCTACCAGTTCCCGCTGCTGGCCGACTTCTGGCCGCACGGCGCGGTCGCGCAGGCGTACGGCGTCTTCAACGACGTCGCGGGCATCGCCAACCGGGGCACCTTCGTCATCGACAAGGCCGGCGTCGTCCGGTTCGCCGAGATGAACATGCCCGGCGAGGCGCGCGACCAGCAGGGCTGGCGCAAGGCGCTGGCCGAGGCCGTCGCCGCCTGAGTCCCACACCCCAGGCACGTCGTTGCGCGGGGCCGGAGGCGGGCAGGTAAGCTGGCCGCTCCGGCCCGCCGTACGGGCGTTCCGGGCGCGTAGCTCAGTGGGAGAGCACTCGCCTTACAAGCGAGGGGTCGCAGGTTCGAAACCTGCCGCGCCCACCCTTCACCACCAGCAGCATCCTGGACGGCCCGATACCGCTGTTCCATCACGCTCATCTCCACCAACACTCGGCGGAGTGTCACCCAGGTTCTGATACCGATGTGTCAGGCAGGTTCCGAGACCGGACAAGCCGGCTGCCGGCGATGTTCAAAGTTTCTGTACGTCTTCCAGACGGCCCTGAACGGGCCGCACGCGCCGCCGCCTGGGCGCGCGTCCGTCGCTCCGCTGGCGCTGCGACTCCGGCCACGCAACACGCCCGGCGGCTGGCGCGGAAGCGGGAAGCCCAAGGGGCCGCCGCAGAACGACAGGGGCGTTGACCGCCGGGCAGGTTGACCGCCGGCCCGGACGAGCCGATCTGGCAGCAGCCTCGCCTTCTGGTCTCCGGTGCTGGAGGAGACCTTCGGTGACGGTGCCGCGGAGCGCAGCCTCGTCAGCGATGAAGACCACTAAGGCGTGTTTCGTAAGTCGGGCTGGCAGCGTCGAGGTCAGGGTGTGGCGGTGATCGACAACTGAAGAGGTCTCCGGTATCTGGTTCTGCGA
>NZ_JBEZMS010000049.1:0-33907 GCF_040652815.1 Micromonospora sp. NPDC048169 | reverse complement strand
GTCGCAGAACCAGATACCGGAGACCTCTTCAGTTGTCGATCACCGCCACACCCTGACCTCGACGCTGCCAGCCCGACTTACGAAACACGCCTTAGTCGTTTGCAACCCTCCGCACTTCCCCCACGATCCGGTGTACGCCGTCGACGACGGCATTGAGACCGCGCTGGTCGGTGGCAGTGACGGGCGGGCGTTGTACGACGTCCTGCTCGCCCGCCTCGACGAGCTGCTCGCGCCAGGCGGGACGCTGCTGCTGACGCACTCCTCCCTGACCGACATTCCCCGCACTCGCCAGACGCTACGACGAAGCGGATACGAGTGCCGCACTGTGCAGATCTGCGAGCTGGACATCCCCTTGCGCCGCTACGCGATGCACCGCGACGTGCTGCTGTCGCGGCTGTATCCGCTCCGGGCCGCCCAACGGGCAGCATTCCGTGGCCTCCGGTTCGAGGTACACACCCTCGCCGCCACCCGCATCGATTCCCTGGACGGATCAGGTGAGTGACATGAACCAGTTCGTGACCGACGTTGTGGTGGCCGGCTCCGGCCTGCTAGGGCTCGCCACCGCGTTCGAGCTGCTCAGCCGGGACCTGGACGTCACCCTGGTCGGACCACTGACCGGCGACCACGCGGGGCAAGCATCCCGGGCCGCCGGCGCGATGCTCACCGTGTTCAGCGAGGTCGAGGCGAGCCATGATCCCCAGCGCGTCAGCCTCGAAGTCGGCGAACGTTTGGCCGCCCGGACCGGGTACGAAGCCTGGCTGGACCGCATCGGCACGGCCAGCAAGCGGGCACTACGGCTTCTCCCAGGCGTGTGGGTGATCAGCAACGGCTACGGGCCGGACGACGCCGCGAACCTTCGGGCCATCGCGGAGACCGCCAAGACCCACGGGTGCCGCGCCGAGTTCGCGTCGCCGAGCGCCGTACCGGGGCTGGCACCGCAGGTGCGCGCGCACGAGGCACTGTGGCTGCCGGATGAGGCCAGCGTCGACCCGACGGCCCTGGTCGAGGCCCTGGCCACAGTGCTGACCGCCCATCCCCGCTGTCGTTGGCTCGATACCACCGTGACGACCGTCAGCGAGCGCGGCGAGCATGTAGCCGTTGACGCGGCTGACGGCAGCACTGTCCTGGCCGCCCACCTGGTGCTCGCCGCCGGGGCCGGGACCACGGGTCTGCTCGCCCCATCGCTCGCCAAGCAGGTCGAAGCACCTCCGCTGCGGTCCGGGCGAGGCGTGTCGCTGCTGGCCCGCGTCCCGTTCTCGCTGCCCGCTGCCGTGCGAACCCCGAACCGGGGCTTCGCCTGTGGCAGCCACATGGTCCCGCGCGGCGACGGCACCATCTATCTGGGGGCGACGAATCGGCTCTCCACTGAACCCGACTACAGCCAACCCGCCGCTCTGGACGAGATCGCCACCTTGATCCATGACGCGAGTGCCGAGCTCAACACTCATCTGCGCGATGCCGCGTTGATCGAGGTCCGGGTGGGGCACCGGCCGGTCACCCTCGATCACCTGCCGCTGTTCGGCCGGACGGGACACCCGATGATCCACCTTGCGACCGGCACCTACCGGTGCGGCGTGCTGCTGGCTCCGCACGCCGCTGTCATCGTCGCCGACGGGATCACCGCTCCCGGTTCGACCGCCACCCATCCCTACAGCCCTCGGCGCGCGATGCACCTACCGGTACTCGACGACCTCATCGACGGCGCGACCCGCGGCCTGGTGGACATGCTCTGCCAACCGGGTGGCAACCTCCCGCCGGGCACACACGAGATGCTGGAGCGGTTCCTCGAAGCGGCGTTGCACGAACTCGCCGCCGGCACCTCGACCAGGGCGGTCGCCGTCCGCAGACTCTGGCAGCGTGCGCCCATGGCCGAGTGCCTGCCGCTGCTGCTCGACGCCGCCGGGCGGATCCGATGAGCACGCACGCTCTGGGTCAACAGACCGTGGCCCAACAGGCCCTCGCAGAGATCAGCGGCTGGCCCACCAACACCATTACCGCCTTCACGCGGCTGTCCGAACTCGGTCTGGACTCGCTCGACCGGCTCACGCTCGCGGTGCTGCTGGAGGAACGAACCGGTCGTCCCCTATCCGACGACGAGCTGATAAGCGTCCGGACCCTGGACGACCTGGAACGGCTGCTGAGACCTGCGGAGCGTTCGACATGACCAAGACGCCAGCACCGACAGCCAGGCGCACGTCGGACGCGCCCTTCATCGCCGAGTCAGCCGAGGTCGCCGACGCAGCTCACGTCGGCGCACGAACCAGGATCTGGCACCACGCTCAGGTCGACGGGGACGTCCGGATCGGCGAGGACTGCGTACTCGGCAAAGGCGTTCATGTGGCCTCGGCAGCGGTCATCGGCAACCGGGTCAAGATCCAGGACGGATGCGGGGTGTTCGGAGCCACCATCGAAGACGGTGCGATGCTCGCCCCCGGGGTCTACCTGCTGGAGGACCCCGCACCCCGAGCCATCAACCCCGCCGGTCACCTGAAGGGCCGCGATGACTGGCGGCGGGAACCGGTGACGATTCGCTACGGAGCCACCATCGGTGCCAACGCGGTCATCGCCCCAGGCGTCACCATCGGCCAGTACGCCATGGTCGCGGTCGGCACCGTCGTGGGACACGACGTGCCGGACCACGGCCTCGTCATGGGCAACCCGGCCCGGCGACTCGGCTGGGCCTGCAGGTGCGGACACCGCCTCGACGACAACCTCATCTGCCCCGTCTGCGGACGGCTCTACCGCCAAGGACCGAACGGCTTGTTCCTGACTGCGTGACCGCCGACCACCACCGGCAGCTGTCTCGCCCGCGCCTGCTCAACCACTTCCTCTGCTGAAGGAACGTCACATGACCGAAGTTCTTTATCGTGTCCGCCCCGCCGGCCCGCTCAACGGCACCGTCGTCGTGCAGGGCGCCAAGAACGCGGCCCTGCCCATGATCGGTGCCGCGCTGCTCGCCCGACGCGGTCAGACGGTGCTGCGCAATGTCCCCGCGATCACCGATGTCCAGCACGCCGTCGACCTCGCCCGGTTTCTCGGCGCTCAGGTCGAGTACCACCCGAGCGACCGACTGCTCGTCATCGACGCCACCGAGATCACCAGCTCGCGGTTACCAGCCGATCTCACCCGCCTGTTTCGGGGCAGCGTGTTGTTCCTCGCCTCGGTGCTGCATCGCCGAGGCGAGGTGATCTTCGAGGGTGCCGGCGGCTGCGCCCTTGGCACCCGTGGGCTTGACTTCCACTACCGGGGCCTGGCCCGCCTCGGTGGGCACATCGAGGAACAGGGCACCACGATCAGCATCAAGGCCAGCAACCTGCGCGGCGCCGACCTCTACCTCGACACGCCCTCCCATACGGGCACCGAGAACCTCATCATGGCCGCGGCCCTGACGCCCGGCCGGACCGTCATCGAGAACGCCGCGCTGGAACCCGAAGTCCTCGACGTAGTCGCAATGCTCACGGCCATGGGCGCCCAGATCAGCGGCGCAGGAACCGGCCGCATCGTCGTCACCGGCGTCGACGAGCTCCACGCGGTCGAATACACGATCATGCCGGACCGCATGGACGCCGGCGTACTGACCATCGCGGCTGCCATCACCGGTGGCGCGGTCAACCTCGTCGGTGACGCCGTGCTGGATCACTTCGGAGTCGCCGCGCACAAGCTCCGACAGATGGGCATCGAACTCACCCCCGCAGGGGCGGTCACCACCGTCACCCGACTCGGTCAACTGCATTCGATCAACGTCATCACCGACACCCACCCCGGGTTCGCCACCGACCTGCAGCCTCCGCTAATGGCCCTCGCCACCCAAGCACCCGGAACGAGCTACTTCCGTGAGCGCATCCACGACGCCCGCTACGCCCTCGCCGATGAGCTGACCAAGCTCGGCGCGGACCTCACCGTCAACGGCGAGAAGGCCGTCGTCCACGGCGGTGCGCCGCTGCGCGGCACCGAAGTCATCGCCCGCGACCTGCGGACCGGCATCGGCCTCGTGCTGGCCGGACTTGTCGCCGACGGCGAAACCGTCATCAGCAACGGTGCCATGATCGACCGAGGCCACGCAGACCTGACCGGCCGTTTCACCGCCCTCGGCGCCGACATAACCCGCGAGGAGTCGTGACAATAGGCTTCCTGGGTGAGCACGGAGCCCCTGCCGGCGTCCGCGGCCGAGAGACGCCAACGGTAATCCTGCAGCAGGCCGCGACTAGCGTCGCCTTCGCCTTCGAGGCAACCCCGCAGCTCCGCCAACCGACCTACTACGGGACCAAGGCCATGGGGGCCGATCGACTAACTGTTCGAGATCGCGACCCCATCGTCGAGGTAGACACCACCATGCTCGATCGCGGCGACCGCTGCGGTGACCCGCCGAGCCAGTCGGGGGATCAACACCTCGTTTAGGCGTCCCGGCTCGATGAAGGCGAAGCCGTCCAGCTCGTCGGGGCACAGCCGCATTGCCGCGATCTGGTCCGCTGTCAGGACCCCGCCGTCGAAGACGAACATGAGCCCGCCGTCCCACGGCGGGCTCGGCGGAACCCAGTCGACGCACAGCAGCGCCCCTGCGGGTATCGACAGGCCCAGCTCCTCCCGGATCTCGCGCGTGCAGGCGTCCGCCGGGGACTCGTCCGGCTCCACCGTTCCGCCGGGAACTTCCCACACGTCCTTGTAGGCCGGGTGAACCAGCAGTACCCGGCCGGTCTGATCGCGGAGGAGCACGCCGGCCGCCGCGCGGACCCGAGTCACGCTGGCGATGTAGGAGAGGTCCAGTTCTGTCTGCGTCTCGGCCACGCGACCGACCCTACGGGCTCGCCCTCGGCCCATAGCCCGTTCCTGAAGCAATACGCGGCAACGATCCCTCTACTGTCGTTACTGAAGGTAATCATCCGATTGGTGCGTAGGCGCGTCATCGCCGAATCGGGACGGGCTTGTCGCGCCCTCTGAAGATCAGTGCTGCAGGGCGGTGCCGATCGTGAAGATCAACTAATAGCGGCCTGATTTGACCGTACCGCGCCTTCTGTCCTCAGCTCTTCGGCTGATTCACTGAACAGTGATCTCCAAAATCGGCCCCAAAACCACGGTTTGGGTATGCGGGTGCTCGCACGGCCCGCCGACGCCTCACCTGACGAGCTGCACGGATTGGCCGAAAAATCTTGGCGAACGCCAACATCCATTGCGCTACCCCCGTAGCAAATCGACGCCAATGGCTATCGTTGCGCGCTTAACGAAGCCTGTCAAGCCGTTAAGCAGGGTGTGGGACGCAAAGTTATTTGAACTCTTGACAATCATCGCGCGGAGGGTCCCGGCGACTTTACCGTCGGTGTCAAGTGCCTGCTAGACTCGGTCGCGAGCGTGGAGGTGGACTGATGAACGGCGAACCGGCAGGTAGCAATGGCCTCGTGGACGACAGGCCCGCTTGGGGCGAGGTGTCGACCGCGGTTCATGTGGCCATCGTCCGTCAGCTCGTGTGCGACGTCGGGGCACGCCTGCTCGATCCGCTCGACCGGCTGCTGGGGACGGACGGCGACGATCCACCCGGTTCCTCGGCGCTTCGCCGGCAGTTGGAGATCGCCGCCGAGGTGTGGGCGGCGCAGGTGCTCGGCCCGGACGAACGGCTCGCCGCCGAGACCGTCCGGCGCCTGACCGCCGAGATCTACCAGTCCGGCGACGTCTTCGCGCCGCCGTTCGAGTGGTGGCGCACGCCGTTCGGGGCGCTCGTGGCGCGCCGGTTCGGCCATCCGTCAGCCGAGGCGGTCTCGCTGACGGTGGCGAGCGCGATGCTCGGCATCACCCGGCAGGGCGTCCATGATCTTGTCAAGCGCGGCAAACTGCGGCGGGACGAGGCGAGCGGCGGCGTCCTGGTGAGCTCGGTCCGGGATCGCCTCACGCAGTTGTCGGAAATCTTGTCCTACGAGGGCTGATGGGATTCGGATGGCATTGACGGGACTTCATCCGGAGTTCTCGGGAGATGATTGGGGTCGCCGAGCCACGGCTGTTCTGGAAGCCGATCGGAACGTCGAGAAAGCGACGCCCCTGATTCGTCTACCCTTCCCCGGCGAATCGTCTGTGGCGATTTTCGTGAAAGATGAGTCGGCGCGCCCCACCGGAAGTGTGAAATACCGCTTCGCGCGCAGCCTGTTTCTTCACTCGCTCTCGCGCGGCGTCATCCGTCGGGAGACGCGGCTGGTGGAGGCGACCAGCGGGAACATGGCCGTCGCGGAGGCGCACTTCGCCCGGGTGCTGGGGCTGCCGTTCACCGCGGTGGTGCCCGCTAAGTCGTCGCCGGACCGCATCGCCCGAATCTCCGAGCAGGGTGGGGCCACCTACCGGGTCGACCCGCCGCTGGCCGTATACGAAAACGCCGAGCGGCTGGCCGGAAAGTGGAACGGGTACTACCTGGACTGCCTGGCCACGCTCGGTCCGGCCATCGACGCGGACCTCGACGACGGCGTGCCCGGCCTGCCCGACGAGATCCTGCGCGACTTCGCGGCCCAGGGCCGACCGGAGCCCGCGTGGATCGTCACCGGCGCCGGCACCGGGGCCACCTCTCGCGCGATCGGCCGCTACCTGCGCCGGCACGGGCACGCCACCCGGCTGGCGGTCGTCGACGCGGAGAACTCGGCGTATTTTCCCGGCTGGGCCACCGAGTGCCGGGACTACGCGACCGGAATGCCGTCGCGCATCGAGGGGATCGGGCGGCCGAGGTTGGAGCCGGCCTTCGATCCCGACGTCGTCGACCTGGTCATTCCGGTGCCGGACGCGTCAAGCGTGGCCGCCATGCGAGTCCTCGCCACGGCCGGCGGCGTGGCGGCCGGGCCGTCCACCGGCGCCTGCCTCTGGGGCGCCTGTCACCTGGCGAACCGTATGAGTCAGGCGGGCGAGTCGGGGGCGGTGGTCATCGTGGCCGCCGATGGTGCCGAGCCGTACCGTCGCTCCTACTACGACGACGAGTGGGTCGCCGGAAAGCGCTGGGACCTCACCGAGCCCACGCTACGCCTGAGGCGTTTCATGCGGACCGGCGATTGGGACGACTCCCGATGAGACCGGTTTGATGAGAACCTCTTCTGCGCCGCCTGTTCGCTGATACCCATGGTGAGCGCGACCCGCGTCCAGGAGGGTGCACAGCGTCGGCGATGACCGGTGTGAAGCACCCATGGCGTTCCACCGAGGTGCGGCCGGGTGGCGCCTTCGGGATACTCGCGGCCAGGGAGGGACAGTGCGCGCTGCACCCGCCGGCAGCCCGGACACGATCCTCGTCTGTATCAGGGGCAACTCGGGTTCGGGCAAGAGCAGCATCGCCCGCGAGCTACGACGCCGGCACGGCCGGGGCTGCGCCCTCGTCGAACAGGACTATCTGCGCCGCGTCGTCCTGCTCGAACGGGACAAGCCCGGCGGCGTCGCGCCCGCGCTGATCGAGCAGACCACCCGGTTCGCCGTCGACCACGGCTACCACGTGGTCCTGGAGGGCATCCTGTACACCGGCCGCTACCGCGACGTGCTGACCTCGCTGCGGGACGGCCACCGGGGGCGATCGCTGTTCTGCTACCTCGACGTGTCGCTGGCCGAGACGCTGCGCCGGCACCTGACCCGCCCACAGGCCGGTGACTTCACCGCCGAGCAGATGAGCGGCTGGTACGCCGCGCACGACGTCCTGGGCTGGCCCGGCGAGCTCGTCCTCCCGGAAAGTACCGGGCTGGAACAGGCGGTCGAGGCCATCGCGGCGGCTGCCGGGCTGCCCCAGGCCGGGCGCGACGACGACAGGCGTTAGGCGATGTCACTTGCCCTTGCGGTTACCGCAGGGGGCAGTCTTTGGTCATGTTGTCGATCAGCGAGTTCAGCCAGATGTGCCACCTGTCGCCGCAGGCGCTGCGCTTCTACCACGCCGAAGGGCTGCTCGTGCCCGCCGAGGTCGACGGCCGGACCGGCCACCGCTCGTACGCCTTCGACCAGGTGGAACGCGCGATGCTGATCACCCTGCTGCGGGACACCGGGATGAGCGTCAAGCTCGTCCGGCGGGCCCTCGACGAACCGGACCAGGCCCTCGCGCTGCTCGACCGGCACAGCGACGAGGTCGCCCGGCAACGCCAGGCGCAGGCCGACGCGATAGCCGCCGCCCGCGCGGTCTTCGAGGCGCAGCCCGAACCGCGGTCGCGGCACGTGCCGGCGGTGACTGTGGTGGCGCGGCTCGTGCCCGGCACGCCGCTGGGCCGGGACACGCAGGAGTGGGACCGGGCCGAGGAGGTCATCGCGTCGGCGGCGGCCGGACTGGTCACCACCGTGCGGCAGGCCGGCGTCACCTGCCTGGGCGAGCCGTGGCGGACGCTGGCGCTGGAGACGCCGGACCAGGACCGGCGCGTGCTCGACGGTGTCGGGCCGTTCTGGACGGTCAAAGTCGCGGTGGAGGGCACCCCGGAGACGCTGCCGCCCCTGCCCGCCGACCTGATCGTGCGGACGCCGGAAGCCCACGACGAGCTGTCCATCTTCATGCCGGGCCGCAACACCATGGCCAAGTACTGCACGGTGGTCCTGCGCCTGCTCGACGCCGTCCCGCCCGACGGTGACCGGTTCGTCGACCTGGCACGCCTGCGTCAGGAGGTCCGGCCGGACGGCGTACTGAGCAGCGCGCCGGTCGAGCGACGACCGGCGTGATCGAGCGTGCCGCCGTCAAGGGTGCGGTTCCGCGTTCACCCGCTGCGCCTGCACCCTCTTCCTGAGGGCATCCACGATCCGCCGGCGGTGCCGGTACTGCCCGGCCCGTACGCCGATCGAGGCCGCCACCGCAGAGTGCACCGCGACCCAGAGCCCCCGGCCGCCGGATGCCAGGGGTGCAGGTGATCCCGGCCCGCGCTCCGGGCGTCGGGGTCACCGCTCCAGTCGTGGCCCGCCGGACTGAACCGGTACTCGAACCACACCAGGGCGGTGACGAGCACCGTTCCCACCACCGCGCGGACGATCGTGCCGCCCTGGCCCTGTCGCACCTCCCGTTCGGAGGGCACGGCGATCAGCACCAGCGCCAGGTTCAGCAGGACGAAGACAATCATGACTACGATCGCGCTGCTGCGGTACGCGGCCGCGAGATCCGGCAGGCGCGCATCGCCGGACGGGAGAGCGGCGTAGGCGGCGGACGTGGTGAGCGCCACGCCGCTCCACCACAGCAGCGGACCGAGGAGCGCCATCAGGGCCAGGAGAACCCATCGACCGAAGGCCATCGCCGCAGTCCAGGTGGCGAACCCGTCCCGGTCCGTCCGCGAATGCGGTCCCTCACCGCGCCGGCCCGTCACCGGGACTCGGCGAGCCGCTTGAGGTTCAGCAACTGCCGGCGGGCCATCACCAGGTCACCGAGGCATCCGCCGGGGGCGATCACCGGGTTCGTCCGCATCACGACCTTGAGCAGCAGGCGGGTGCCGCCCCCGGTTTCCGGCACCAGGACGTACGACAGCACCGCGCCCATGATCTCGCCGGTGAAGTGCCGCCCCGGTTCGACAGCGAGGACCCGGCCGCGCCGCCGCCCACCCGCCGTGGTGAACGGCTCGCCCACCACCGGCTCGGGAAGGCCCACCAACCGTCGCGGTGAGCGGCGGCCGAGGTTGTCGATCCAGTCGTACGAGTAGGGCGCGAGGCGGATCTGGCCGACCCACTGCCACACGGCCGCCGGTGACGCGTCCACGCTCACCCCGCGCCACGCCCGCAACGTGGGTGCGGGCACGATGTCGTCGCACGGGTAGCGGCGCAGCGTCTCCTCGTCGGACACGCCCCACCGGTCACCGAGCATCGGCCCGGCCGAGCACCAGCGTGGTCCGCAGGTCGAGCACGACGGTGCCGCCGAACTCGTCCACCAGCCGGTCCAGCGCGGCGATACCGCGTCGCTGTTGCTCCGGGGTACGCGACAGGTACGGCCCGAACGTGCGCATCAGCGCCAGGTAATGCTCCTTGTCCAGCGGCAGCTCCCGGCGGAACACCTCCCGGCGTACGTCGTCGAACCGTCCGCTGTCGAGGACGTCCCGGTGGAACCAGTCGACGGGCCGCTCCCGGACGGTAGGGTCGACGGATCGCAGCGCGGCCCGTACGGCGGCCTGCTGGGCGGCGTCGGCGTAGTCGAAGCGGTGCCCGAAGACGGCGAGGGTGCCGCCCGGCGCCAACGCGCGCCGGGCATGCGCGTTGCGGGTGGCCGGGTCCAGCCAGTGCCAGGCCATCGCGCAGGCGAGCACGTCCACGCCGCCGGCGGGCGGCGACCACCGTTCGAAGGTCGTCGCCTCGATGCGGGCGTCCGGGAATCGTTCGGCGAGCCGGGCCGCCATCCGCGGATCGGGCTCCACGCAGGTCAGCGGCGCACCGAGGCGGGCCAGCACCTCGGTGCCCTTCCCGGTGCCCGCGCCGACTTCGGCCACCGACGCCGGTGTGCCGCCGTGGTAGGCGAGGATCGACTCGGCGATCTCCGGCGGATACCCGGGGCGCACACGCTCGTACAGGTCGGCCACCGTGCCGAAGACATCCATCACCGGCAGCATACGGCTCCGACCGGCCTCCGACGGACCCCGCGGAGGCCGGCCGTCCGCCGGTTCGGCCTCACCAGGTCAGGGGCAGGGTACCGAGGAACCGGGTGAGCGCCCCGGCGAGCAGCTGGTCGTCCCGCCGGGACGGGTGCCAGTCGCAGCCGAGCTTGTCCAGGCCCAGGGCGTTGTCGTCGTAGTAGAGCGAGCGGACGCGGGTGTCGCCCGCCTCCGTGCGGGTCCGGACGACCTGCTGGACCGAGGCGGCGAGGAGGGTGCCGGGGAGATCCGGGTAGGTGAGCACGATGAACGTGTCCGGGCCGTACCGGGTCCGCAGCTTGTCGAGGAAGCCCAGATACGCGTTCCGGAAGTCGGCGGCGAGTTGCTCGGCGGTGGTCCACCGTTCGCCGGCGTTGAGCGCGGTGGAGAAGTCGTTGATGCCGAGGCCGACGACTACCAGTTGCGGTTTCCAGGTGCCCGGGTTCTGCCACACAGTGCTGTTCCACAGTGCCTGCAGGTCCGTCTCGTAGTAGGTGCGGAAGGTGTCCGTGCCCTGGCCGTTGTAGTTGCGGACCATGCCCAGGCCGGACCAGGCGATGAGCTGGTAGTCGGCGTTCAGGCTCTGCGCGGTCAGGGCGCCGAACGTGACGTCGGCGTTGGAGTTGCGTGTGACGCCACCGTTGCCGGTGCAGTCGCGGGTCGTCGACATGTTGCCGTAGCCGGCCGTCCACGAATCGCCGATGAACTCGATCTGGCGGCTGCGGGCGGCGGGCCGGGCCAGGATCGCGCCACCGGGAGCGGCTACGAGACCACCGAACTCGCCTGCGGCCCACGGGCTCTCGGTGCGCTTGACGAGCCGGACGGTGTGTTCGGCGTCGGCGAGGTTGCGGACCCAGTAGGTGGTCTGTCCGGGGGTCACGAGCGTGGCGACGGTCGCCCCGTCGACCTGCACGGCGTAGTCGTTCTGGGCGTCGTTGAGGACGATCCCGACGCCGGTGCCACGGAACCGGCCCTCGAAATAGATGCCCGGCCAGGTGTACTGGACGCCGGTGCCGACCGTCCGCACCCGTCCCACCGTGCGCGTCTGCTCCAGCACGCCGGCCGGCGGCGGGCTGGTGGGCGGCGCGCTGGTCGGTGGCGGGCTGGTGGGCGGCGCGGTCGTGGGCGGCGCGGTCGTGGTGGGGGCCGGGCGACCGGTGCACGGCACGCCGTTCAGCGTGAAGTCGGTAGGCGCCGGGTTCGACGCGTTGTTCCACGAGCCGCCGAAGCCGAACTGAGTGGTGGCTCCGGTGCCCAGGCCGCCGTTCCAGGCGGCGTTGGTGACGGTGACGCGTCCGGCGGACTGGGACACGGTGCCGTTCCATGCCTGCCCGACCACCTGCCCGGCGGTGAACGACCAGGTCAACCGCCAGCCGGTCAGCGGGTCGCCGAGGTTGGTGACGTCCACGTTCGCGCTGAAGCCGCCCGGCCACTGACTGGTCACCGTGTAGGCGACCCGGCAGCCGGCGGCGGCCTGCGCGGAGACCGCGGACGTGAGTGCGGCGGCCACGGCGACGGCGGCTGCGGTGAGCACCGCAGCGGCCGACCGGAGCCGGGTACGCGTGAGTCGCATCTGTGCTCCTTGGGGATGTGCTGGGTCAGCGCCACGTACCCGGTGCTCGCGGCGGCCATCGAGGGCGCGGCGGTGACGGCCACCCCGGAGGCCACCGCGGTCAGGAGGGTGGCGGCCGCCGCCAGCATCATCCGGCGACGCGAAGGTCGGGTCGGGGCAGCCGCCGGTCCGCATCGTCTCGGCGGTGCGCTGGCGGCGATGTCCTGTCGGTTGTCACGGTCGATCGCCCAGTGGCCAGCCCGGCTCCGGGTCAGATTATGCCGCCAGACTTCGACAATGGTCAATCACTTCGCGGTCGCTGGGTGACGGTTCGCAGCCCTCGCCGCGACGTCCGGAACGTGACCACCCCCTGCGTGCCGGGTTCGACGCGCGGGCTGCTAACGTTCCGTCCCGTTGTCGGTGAGCGCCGCTAGCTCAACTGGCAGAGCAGCGGACTCTTAATCCGCGGGTTCGGGGTTCGAGTCCCTGGCGGCGCACAGACGAGCAAGGCCCCGCCCCGGTTCACACCGGGTCGGGGCCTTCTCCATCTCCGGCTCGGGTCAGACAAGGGCGGCGGCCAGCAGGGCGAAGGCCGCGATGATGATCGCGACCCGGACGTAGTGCAGGCGGTCCCAACGGTTCATCTGCTGCTTCCAGTCGGCGGGCCGGTTGTCCGGTGTCCACGTCTTGCCCCGGTTGTTGATCGGCACGAGCAGCAGGGCCGACATGAGCACGCTGACGATCAGCAGCACGCCGGCCGTGACGGCACGGCCGTTCCCGTGGTGGCCCCACCCGGCGGCCGCCCAGATCGCCACGAGGACGAGTGCGGCGATGTACCAGAACGGCATCACGGCCCCGAGCATCCGGCCGCCGTGCGCGCGACCGAGTTGGCCGCCGTCGCCGGGGAGGGCGTTGAGGATCCGGTTGAGGACGAAGGCGACGGCGAACTCCACTCCCACCATGACGCCGACGACCACGAGGGTGAGCACCTGGAGTGCGCTGAGCATGACTGGCTCCCTGGAATCTAGTGACGCTAGATATTGAGTCGACGCTAGCACTGTCGATGCTCTCCTTCCTAGCGGTGCTAGAATCGGATCGTGTCCGTACAGCGACGTAAGGAACGGGAGCGGGCGGAGCGGGAGCGTCTCATCGTGGCGACCGCCCGCGAACTGGCCGAGCGGCAGGGCTGGGACGCCGTCACCACCCGCCGGCTCGCCGAGCGCATCGAATACAGCCAGCCGGTCCTCTACAGCCACTTCCGCGGCAAGCGCGAGATCATCGGGGCGGTCGCCCTCGACGGCGCCGCCGAGATGGCGGCGGCACTGCGGGCGGCGGCCTCCGCCGCGGACGGCCCGCGCGCCAGGGTGGCCGCGCTCGCTCGCGCCTACCTCGACTTCGCCGCGCGCAGCCCGGCGGTCTACGACGCCATGTTCCAGCTCGACGGCGGCCTGGCATTCGCGGAGGCGGACACACCGGAGCCGCTGAAGGACGCCTTCGCCGCCCTGTCCGAGAGCCTCGGCGAGGTCGCCGGGGAGGGCGTCCACCCCGGGCTGTTCACCGAGGTGTTCTGGGCTGCCCTGCACGGGCTGGCCACCCTGACCCGGGCGCGGCGACTGCCGCCGGAGGACACCGAGCGCAGGATCGAGCTCCTTGTCGACCGGCTCGCCGTGCTCTGACGCCTTCGGTTCCGGCGGCCCTCAGTAGTCGATGTTGATGGCGGCGATCTGGCGGCTGCCGTTGGAGACGATGGCCGGGCCGGCGAAGCGGGAGCTCGCGTACGTCAGCGCCGTCTTGTGGCCCGGACTGTTGAACCACGCCTCGATCATCTGCTCCGGGGTGGCGGTGCCGGAGGACGCGAACAGCACCTCGTGCCCGCAGTGCGTCAACCCGCTGCCCGCGTTCAGGTTCTGCCGTACGCATGTCTCCGCGTCGCGGTGCTGCGCCGCGCCCAGCTTGACCTCGGTCAGGCCGAGCGCGCGACGCCGCTCGTTGAGCAGCACCAGCAGTCGCCGTTCCGCGGCGGACACCCCCGTCGACGTGCCGGCGGCCTTGGACGGCGACAGGGTCGGCTTCGGCGACCTGGACGGTTTCACCGACCTGGCGGGGCTCGGCCGCGCGGTGGTCGGGGACGGCTCCCCCGCCGTCGGGGACGGCTTCACCGCGGTCGGGGAGGGCGTGAGCGCCGGTGTGGCGGTCGCGGCCGAGGGCTGCGCGGCTGCCGCGCTCGCCGGCTGCCGGTTCGGCTCGTCCGGATAGTTGGCGAGGACGAGCCCGCCCCCGCCGAGCACGGCGACGGCGGCCACGACGCCGACCATGGTCTTGGACACCGGGAGCGCCCACCTCGCTCCGGCGCTCACGGCGTGCCCGCCGGGCGGGGAGGCCTGGGACCGGGCGGCGACCGCCTGCACGGTGTGGCTGACGTCCGAGGCGAGCGCGGCCGGGGGAGGGGTGAGCGCCAGGCCGGCCAGCAGTCGCTCGGCCGGAACCAGGTCCGAGGCGGCGTCCGGGCAGTGCGGGCAGTCCCGGATGTGGCGGGCGAACCGCTTGCGCCACACCGGCTCCGGCCGGCGGTCCCAGCCGGCGGCCGTGTCGGCCAGGGCGGCGCAGCCGGGCCGGGCGGTGAGGGCCCGCACCACGAGCCGCGCGGTGTCCAGCTGCGCCTTCATCCGGGACACCCGGACGGTCACGTGATGAGGGGCCAGGTTGAGCGCGTCGACCAGGTCGGCGCGGGTGAGGTGACCGGCCTCGACCAGCCACCACAGCGACAGCAGGCGGCGGTGGTCGTCGTCCAGCCAGCGCGTGGCCAGCACGACCTCCCGGCGCTGGTCGGAGAGGCGAAGCTGGGTCAGCGTCAGGTCCTCGAAGTCCGCGCGCGGGTCGATCACGTTGTCGATGTCCTCCGGCGGCGCGGGCGTGGTGGGGCGGCGCTGCGTGTGGGTGCGGATCTCGTTCATGGTGACGGCCACCAGCCACGAGCGGAAAAGCTGCGGCTCGCGTACGCCCGGCAGACCGCGGACGACGCTCAGCATCGTGTTCTGCACCACGTCGTCGACGTCGGCCGACCGGTTCAGGGCCCGGCCCACGATGTTGTAAACGAGCGGCAGACAGTGCGAGACCAGCTCGTCCATCGCCGCCCGGTCGCCGCGTCGAGCCGCGTCGACCACCGCCGACATGCCGGCCCTGCTCGGGTACGCGGGATAGGACACGCTCACCACCTGCCTCACGGAAACGATCTCGTACAAGGTGGAGACTGTCCGGTACGCGGTCAGGTCACACAAAATGCGTGCGGTGTCGGAGGCGAGCGCTATCTTCTCCGCCATGCCATTGATCACAGTCACCGACGAGGTCGTCGGAGCGCCGAGTGGACCGGCGTGGACCATCGAGGTCTTCGAGGAGGAGCTGCGGCTCGACGAGCTGATCCGGAGACGCGTCTTCCTGGAGATCGCCGAGTCCGGCGTGGACGCCGACCCGGAGGAGCGCACCCGGACGACGCTCGACGCGTTCAGCCGCAACGCCTTCGTGGTGCTCGTCGACGACCGTCAGGTCACCGCCCTTGACGAGAAGATCCGCCTGCACGCGGGATCCCGGGTCACCTTCCTCAAACTCGTCCCGCTGGTGGGTGGCTGAATGACGACGTACGACCCCGAGTCGGCCCTGCACAATGTGGCCGCCACCGCCAAGAAGTGGTGGGGCCCGAGCGCCGAGAACCTCAACGAGACCGGCAAGCAGGAATTCGTCGACCGGGTGGTGGCGGTGTGCGGCTGGGCGCCGGCGGGGACGGCTCCGTCGCTGCTCGCTGCGCTCGAAGATCCGCACGGGCCCTACGATCTCGCTGCGCCGTTGGTCGAGCTGCTGCCGGAGGCCACCCGGAAGGTCGAGTCGGTCGCCGCCGCCGTGGCCGACCTGACCGGCGACGACGCGGATCACGACAGGCGGGTCGCTGCCGCCTCCACCCTGATCGACAGTCTGCCGGACCTGCCGTACCAGCACGAGAAGCCGTTGGACCGGGCCCGGGGCGAGGCGTGGCGCCGGACGACAGAACTCCTGGCCGCACAACCGGTGCCGGTGCGGCAGGTGGTGTTCGACGCGCTCACGGTGCCGGGGGAGAAGAGCGACGGCCGGGGCAAGCTGATCCGTGCCGCGCGCCACGGTGGCGGGCTCGACGGCGCCGTCTGGCTCGATCGGCTCGGTGGTCAGGCCTGGCTGGGATTCGGTTACTGGAGCTCGCAGCTCCAGGGCTTCACCTGGGAGTCCATCAAGGCGGCGGAGGCGGCCGGGCGTACGCATCCGGCGGCGCTGGCGACCTGGCGTCGGACCCGGCTCGAACGTTCGCTGAGCGACATCAGCGACGAGGCCGACCGGATGTGGCCGATCCCCAATGTCGGTGAGCAGTGGGCCGACCGCGCCGTCGCGGACATCGAGGCGATGCCGGCGGATCGCCGGTCCGCGTGGGAGGCGCTGCTGGCGCACTGCCCGGTCGAGGTGGACAAGGCGAAGCCGACGGCCGGTTGGCGCAAGCAGGCCCGGTCGCTGCTCGACGCGGTGGGCGTCGACGATTTCACCGCCCGGCTCGACGACTGGCTCCCGCTCGTCGGGCAGGCGCGCAGCCTGCCGCTGCGCATGACCACATGCTGCCCCGGCCACATCAAGGACATGCCACCACGGATGATCGACCGCTACAACGTCGGGCTGCTGTGGGGCCTGATCTGGACGCGGACGATGTGCCCGCCGTCCGAAGAGACCCTGCGCAGCCTCGGCCAGATCGCGGAACGGGCCGCCCGCAAGATCTCCGGCCACGGCCCGGCGAGCCCGAAACTGGCGAACGTAGCGGTCGCGGCGCTCGTCGACACCGATCACCCGGCCGCCCTCGCCCAGCTGGCCCGGTTGTCCTCGCGGCTGACCTACAAGAGCACCCTGCGCCTGGTGGAGAAGGGGCTGGCCCGGCACGCCGAGGCGCGCGGCGTCAGCCGGGAGGACGTCGAGGAGATGGCCCTGCCCGGCTTCGGGCTGCCGCTGGCGGACAAGCTGGGCGACTGCTCGTACGAGCTGGAGGTGCGCGGTGTCGACGCCGTAGTGGTGTGGCGCAACGCCGACGCCAAGGTGGTCAAGACGCCACCGGCGCAGGTGCGCAGGGACCACGGCGACGAGGTGAAGGAGCTGAAGGCGACTGCCGCCGACGTCGCCGCCACGCTCGTCGCCACCCGCGACCGGCTGGAAGGGCTGCTGCGGCGGGACCGTTCGTGGACCGTCGAGCAGTGGCGCGAGCGGTTCCTGGACCATCCGCTGGCCCGTACCCTGGCCCGGCGGCTCGTCTGGACCGTCGACGGCGTCGCCTGCTGCTGGGCCGGTGCGGCACTCCGAACGGTGGACGACGCCGTGTTCGAGCCGGCCGACGACGCGACGGTCCGGTTGTGGCATCCGGTGCTCGACCCCGACGCGGTGGGGCCGTGGCGCGACTTCCTCACCCGGCACGGGATCACCCAGCCGTTCAAGCAGGCGCACCGGGAGCAGTACCTGCTCACCGACGCGGAGCGGGCCACCGGCATGTACTCCAACCGGTTCGCCGCGCACATCGTGCGTCAGCACCGGCTCAACGCGCTGCTGTCCCGGCGCGGCTGGTCGTACGTGCAGCACCGTAACGACGGGGCCTCGTACAACCTGCCCCGGCTGGCACTCCCGGACTGGGGGCTGCGCGCCGAACTGGGTGTCGCCGGGATCGAGCACCGGGACGACGACCTCGTCTTCGACACGATGGGGACCGACCAGCTGTTCTTCATCAGGGGAGAGCGCCTGCCGGTTCCGCTGGTGGAGGTTCCGCCGGTCGTGCTGAGCGAGGTGATGCGCGACGTCGACCTGTTCGTGGCCGCCGCCGGGGTCGGATCCGACCCGGACTGGTACGACGGCGGCCGGGCGGGCCGGCATCGCGACTACTGGGCGCAGAGCAGCTTCGGCGAGCTGGCCCCGACCGGCCGGACGCGCCGGGACGTGCTGGCGGAGCTGATCCCCCGGCTGGCGATCGCCGGCCGCTGCACTGTCACCGACAGGTTCCTCGAGGTACGCGGCGACCTGCACACGTATCGCATCCACTGCGGCTCGGGCAACATCCTGATCGCCCCGGACGAGCGGTATCTGTGCGTCATCCCGGACTCGGCGAAGGTGAAGGAGCCGGAGATGTTCCTGCCGTTCGAGGGTGACAGCCGGCTCACCGAGATCATCAGCAAGGCGTTGCTGCTGGCCGCCGACAAGAAGATCAAGGATCCGGTGATCCTGCGCCAGCTGTGAGGCGGCCGGCGGGCGCCGGGCACAGGATTCAGCTCGGCGCCCGCTTCGGCAGCAGCAGCTCCTCGTGGTCGAGTTCGCGTTCCAGCACGCGCAGTTCCTCGTCCGGCAGCCGGCCGGAGTCGCGCCACCGCAGCAACTCCTCGCGCTGCGCTTCGAGGACGGTCCGGCGGACCCGCAGCGCCGTCTCGTACTCCGGTGAGGTGGGCAGCTCCGACGATCCGCTCTGCTCGATCAGGTCGAGCCGCCCCCGGTAGCGGGCCAGCCGGGTCTCCAACTGGGCGCGCGTGGTGTCGACGGCGACCCGGCTGTCCGGTTCCTCGGTGGCGACGGTGTCGAGGCGGGCCAGCGCGGCCTCCACAGCGGCCGAGCGGGCCTCGTTGCGTACCCGGGCCTGGTCGGCCTCGTTGGCGCGCAGGCCGAGCATCCGCACGAGCGGCGCGAAGGTCAGACCCTGCCCGACCAGCGTCACCAGGACCACCACGAAGGTGCAGAACAGCAGCAGGTCACGGTCCGGGAAGGGGTCTCCGTCGCGGGTGGTCAGCGGCAGCGTGAAGATCGCGGCGAGGCTGATCACGCCGCGCGTACCGGACCAGCTCAGCGCCACCACCTCACGGGCGGTCAGCCCGCGGGCGTCGCGGTCGACGCCGCCGTGCCGCCGTGCCGCGTCCGGCTCGTCGGTGTCGTCCTGTTCGGAGACGCCACCGAGCCGGGTGTGCAGCGAACGGGGGAGCCACTGGGTCAGCACCAGCCAGGCCGGGCGCAGGAGCAGCACCACGCCGACCGACACGGCGACCGCGATGATGATGGTCGACGTCTCGTACTGGCGCAGGCCCCGCACGACGGCGGGGAGCTGCTGGCCGATCAGCAGGAAGACGAAGCCTTCGAGGAGGAAGTCGACGAGCCGCCACACGGCGTTGGTCTGGAGACGGGCGGCGCCGGACCCGAACTGCGGTGTCTGGTGGCCGACGATCAGGCCGGCGACCACCACGGCCAGCACGCCGGAGACGTGCAGCGCCTCGCCCAGCAGGTAGGCCACGAACGGTGTCGCGAGCGAGATCGCGTTCGACAGCAGCGGGTCCGCGGTGAGCGGGCGGAGCAGCCGCTTCGCCCGGGCGACGACCACGCCCACCGCGATCCCGCCCGCCGCCGCCAGCACGAACTGCCCGACCGCGGCGTGGAACGAGAACTCGCCGCCCACCGCGGCGGCGACAGCGACGCTGAGCATGGTCAGCGCGGTGGCGTCGTTCAGCAGCCCTTCGCCCTGGATGATCGTGACCATCTTCGGCGGCAGGTTGACCCGCCGGCCGACAGCCAGGGCGGCGACCGGGTCGGGCGGGGCGACCGCGGCGCCGACGGCGATGCCGGCCGCCAGCGTCGCGCCGGCCACGAACAGGTGGAACCCGACGCCCACGAGCAGTCCGGTGAGCAGCACCAGCACCACCGAGAGGCTGACTACGATGCGCAGGTTGCGGCGGATGTCGAGCAGGGAGGAGTCCAGCGCGGCGCTGTAGAGCAACGGTGGCAGCACGACCATGAGCACCAGCTCGGGATCGAGGCCGACGTTGGGGCCGGGGAGCAGCGCGTACGCGATGCCGATGAGCGGCAGGAGCGCCGCCGCCGGCAGGCCGGTGCGGGCCGCGATCCACCGCACGGCGATGACGATCGCGACGGCGGCGAGCACGAACAGCAGCGTCGAATGGGTGCTCACCCCGACCGACCCTACCCGTTTTCGCGAGCGTCGTTCGGTGGGGTGGGGGCCGGGCCGGCGAGGCGTTGACCAACCCGTGGTGTGAACGCTAACATACAGAGCATTTGATAGACGTGTGTCTATCTGGAGGTGGGTCGGTGTCCAGCAGGATGAGCCGAGGACATGTGGCGTGGCGACGGATGGCGTCGGCGGCGGTGGCCGCGATGGTGACGGCGCTCGCGCTGACCGTCCCCGCCGCGCCGGCCCGGGCGGCGACCGCCCTCACCGTCAACGGCGCCTCCGGCGGGCGCGCGCTCGACGGGGTCGGTGCGGTCAGCGGCGGCGGCGGAAACAGCAGACTCCTGATCGACTACCCGGAGCCGCAGCGCAGCGACATCCTCGACTACCTGTTCAAGCCGGGTTACGGCGCCGCGATGCAGCTGATGAAGGTGGAGATCGGCGGCGACACCAATTCCACCTCCGGCGCCGAGCCCAGCCACGAGCACACCCGGGGCGGCGTGAACTGCAACCGGGGCTACGAGTGGTGGCTGATGGAGCAGGCGCGGGCGCGGAACCCCGCCATCGCCCTGGTCGGTCTGGCCTGGGGAGCGCCCGGCTGGATCGGCAACGGCAACTTCTGGTCCACCGACTCGATCAACTACCTCGTCGGGTGGCTGGACTGCGCGGCGACGCACGGGCTGACCATCAACTACCTCGGCGGGTGGAACGAGAAGGGCTACAACACCACCTGGTACAAGAACCTGCGCTCCACGCTCAACTCCCGCGGCTACGGCAACGTGAAGATCGTCGCCTCGGACGACTTCGGGTGGGGCGCCGCCGACGACTCGCTGCGGGACCCGGCGTTCGCCAACGCGGTGCAGGTCTTCGGCAGCCACTACGTCTGCGGCTACCGCAGCGCCCAGACCAGCTGCCCCAGCTCCGCCAATGCGATCTCCACCGGCAAGCAGCTGTGGGCCAGTGAGAACGGCTCCGACGACTACAACGCCGGCGCGCCGGCCCTCGCCCGGGGCATCAACCGCGGCTACCTCGACGGCAGGATGACCGGGTACATCAACTGGCCGGTGATCGCCGCCATCACCCCCAACATCCCGTGGGCGACCACCGGTGTGGCGGTGGCGCAGCAGCCGTGGTCCGGCGCCTACTCGATCGGCAAGAGCACCTGGGTGATGGCGCACACCACCCAGTTCACGGCGCCGGGCTGGCGCTATCTCGACTCGTCCAGCGGCTACCTCGGGGGCAACCGCGGCAACGGCAGCTATGTCTCGCTGAAGTCCACAAACAACAGTGACTGGAGCACCGTCATCGAGACGCAGGACGCCGGCTCGGCCCAGCAGCTCGACGTCACCGTCACCGGTGGGCTCTCCGCCGGCACCGTGCGCGTGTGGGCGACGAACCTCAGGTCCAACAACAGCGCCGACCACTTCGTCCGGGGCGCCGACATCACACCGAACGGCGGGCGCTTCTCGCTCACCGTCCAGCCCGGCTACGTCTACAGCATCACCACCACGAGTGGGCAGGGCAAGGGCACGGCTGTCAGCCCGGTTCAGGGCACCCTGGATCTGCCGTACCGCGACAACTTCGACAGCTACGCCACCGGGCGCGAGGCCCGGTACCTGATGGACCAGCAGGGCTCGTTCGAGATCGTCGGCTGCGGCGGCGGCCGGACCGGACAGTGCGTCCGCCAGATGTCCGAGCAGGCGCCGATCTACTGGACGTCCGGCCAGGCCGAACCGTACGCCCTGCTGGGCGATCTGACCTGGCGCAACTACACGGTCTCCTCGGACGTGCTGCTGGAGAAGCCCGGCTACGCCCAGCTCATCGGCCGCGGCAACACCTACAACCACCAGGGCCCGCAGAACCTCAACGGCTACTACTTCCGGGTCACCGACGGCGGGGCCTGGTCGATCCGGAGCAACAACACCAGCGGCAACTGGCGCACCCTGGCCAGCGGCAACACCGCGGCGCTGGGCACCGGACGCTGGCACAACCTCTCGTTGAAGCTCAACGGCAGCACCCTCACCGCGGCGATCGACGGCACCACCGTCGGCACCGTGTCGGACTCCGCCTGGGTGGCCGGCCAGATCGGGTACGGCACCGGCCAGGGCGTCACCGCCCAGTTCGACAACCTCGCGATCACGCCGGGCGACGGTTCCAGCGGCCCGACCGGAGAGGTGCGCAGCGCGAGCGCCAACCGCTGCCTCGACGTCAACGGCGCCAGCCAGGCCGACGGCGCGGTCGTGCAGATCTGGGACTGCAACGGTGGGCCCAACCAGCAGTGGACGGTCGGCACGAGCAACCAGCTCACCGTGTACGGCAACAAGTGCCTCGACGTCCCGGGCGCCGCGTCCGGCAGCCGTGCGCGGATCATGACCTGCACCGGCGGCAGCAACCAGCAGTGGCGGCTCAACGCCGACGGCACCATCGTCGGGGTCGGCTCGGGTCTCTGCCTGGACGTCAACGGGCAGGGCACCACAAACGGCACCGCGGTGCAGATCTGGACCTGCAACGGCGGCAGCAACCAGCGGTGGGTGCGCGGCTGACCCGCAGGGGTGGAACCTCGATCGCATCGTCAACCGAGGGTTGACCGCCACGCATCGTCAACCTATGGTTGACGCATGGAGGAGACCGAACCGCACAAGATGACCCATCCGGTACGCCTCGACGACCTCATCGACGGCATCAAGAAGGCACACACCGACGCGCTCGACCAGCTGGCTGACGCGGTCCTCGTCGCCGACCACCTGGGCGACGTCGCCGACCACCTCATCGGGCACTTCGTCGACCAGGCCCGCCGCTCCGGCGCCTCGTGGACGGAGATCGGCCGCAGCATGGGCGTGACCAAGCAGGCCGCCCAGAAGCGTTCCGCCGCCAAGGCGGAGACCGCCGCCACGCTCGACCCGAACTCCGGGTTCGGCCGGTTCACCCCGCGCGCCCGCAACGTGGTGCTGGCCTCGCAGGAGGAGGCGCGGGCGGCGGGCAACGCCGAGGTCGCCCCGGGACACCTCGCGCTCGGGCTGCTCGCCGAGCCGGAAGGGCTCGCCGCCGCGACGATCGTGGCCCGGGGCGTACCCCTGGAACGGCTGCGGGAGGCCGTCACCGCGGCGCTGCCGGCGAAGGCCGATCGGGTTCCGGACGTCATCCCCTACGACGCGCGTGCCAAGAAGGCGCTGGAGCTGACGTACCGGGAGGCGCTGCGGATGGGCCACAACTACATCGGTACGGAGCACATCCTGCTCGCCCTGCTGGAGGAGGAGGGCGACGACGGGGTGCTGCGCGGGCTCGGCCTGGAGAAGCCCGCGCTGGAATCGGCGTTCGAGGCGGCGCTGGCCGAGATCACGCGGAAAGGGGCCTGACCCCGCGCCGGGCACGCGTCACGAGGGCGCGTGCCCGGGAGGCGGGGTGTCAGGCGGCGGTGGGGAAGCCGTACCGGGCGGCGTGCTCCGGGTCGGCGGGGTCGACCTGGCGGATGCCGGCGTCGGCCAGGCGCTTGTTCACCTCGTCGAGGTGTTCCCGGACCAGCCGGGCCTCCTCCTCGGTGACCCGGCCGCGATGCGGGCGCCCGGCGTGCTCGATCGTGCCGTAGTCGATCTTCTCGGTGGTACGGCGGGCCTTCGGCGGCTTGACCCGCTCGGCGGTACGCAGCAGTCGCGCCATCGGCACGTCGGTCGCCATCGCGTCGAACTCGCTCGCGGTCAGCACCACGCGACGCGGCTCGCCGTGGCCGTGCCGGTCGTGGATCTCCACCACCGCGACGTCGAGCGCCGCGTCGTCGATGCTCTCCACCTCGACCGGGGTGGCGTCGAGCTGCACGGGGCCGGCGACCAGATCCGGATGCTCCAGGACGACGACCTTGACCACCTCGTCGTCGGGGCTCAGCACCCGGCCGGTGAAGTCGGAGACGTGGATCGTCTTCTTGCCCATGCGCGGAGCTTCTCCTGTCGTAGGCCGGAAATCGGACCACAAGACGCTACCGCACAGGTGTGCGAAGGCCGGTACGCCGCCCGGGCCGGTGTGTCGTCGCCCGCCCTTTCAGAGCGGGGTCAGGCCTTGCCGCGAGGCGGCGGCCGGCTGGGCGTTCACCTCGGCCCAGGAGGTGGCCCGGTCGCGGCGCTCACGGTACGCCGGCTGCGCCGGGAATCGTCCGGCGTCCGCCGCAACCCGCCAGCCGCGCTCCGCGTCCTGCTGGAATCGGTCATTCGGTTCGTGAGGCATGACCACTACCGTCCCAGAGAAACTTGTACATGTATGGAAATGGATGTGACGCAGGGTCGATGCCTTCGGTTCCGCGAAGCGCCGGAATCCTGCGGCCGGTGGCGGAAGCGGGAATCGGCACCCGTCGCTGGCGTGCCGACCCTCTACCCATCGGCCGCGCGTCTCAACCCCGGTGCGATCGGCCGATTCCGCGGGCACGGGCGCGGCGGCACGGCGTACCATGATCACTATGCTCGACCGGCGGGTCTTCCTTCATCTGGCGACCTGGTTGGGACAGTGGCCGGCGGGCCCCGGGCTGCACGTCGTCCGGTCCTACCGCCGCGCCCGTCCGGCCTGGGACGGGCGGCTGCGCCCAGCCGTCGCGGTGACGGCGGACGGCAGCACCGTCCTCTCGGTCGCCGCGGACCGGGTGGAGGCGGTACGGGCGCTGGTGCGTGACCGGCCGATCGGGGAGTGGCTGCCCGCTCTGCCGGGCGCGGTCGGCACACCCGAGTTCATCGCGCACACCTCGGTCCTGCGCTGGTGCACCGACCCGGCGCCGCTGCCCGAGGTGGGCGAGTGGGTGCCGCCCACGCTGCCCGGACTGCCGCCGTGGCTGCGGCTGTTCGACCGGGAGGTGCTCGTGGTCCGGGGCGCTGACGGCGCGTACCGGGCCGGCGTGGGGATCAAGCGGCACGACGCGTACGGGCACGAGCTGGCGGTGGGCACGGTGCCGGCGGCGCGCGGGCGCGGCCTGGCCCGGCGGCTGGTCGCGCAGGCCGCGCGCCGGGTGCTGGACGAGGGGGCGATCCCCACCTATCTGCACGACCCGGGAAACGCCGCGTCCGCGCGGGTGGCCGAGGCGGCCGGATTCCCGGATCGGGGCTTCACCGCGTTCGGCGTCTTCCCCCGTTGAGCCGGTGCTGCCGCCGAGCCGGCGGATTCCCGCTGACCGGTCCGGCGCGGACCGTGGATCCCGGGCCGGATCCACGGTCCGCAGCTTTCCTCCCAGGCCCCGGCATCGGTAACGCTATGTGCTAGAGCCGGTGGTGAACAAGGGGTGCGTCGCTGTCCGGTAATGGACTCTCACCTGCGGGATCGTCAGTCACTGGGTCAGTCGGGTCAGTGACGCAGCGTGCTTATCAGGGCGAGGGTCTGGCGGGTGACCGGGCGCAGCACGCGCAGCCGCGACAGCGCCACCAGCCGGTCCACGAGCGGCACCACGCCGTCGATGAGCTGCCGGGTCTTCACCTGCCCGTCCGAGCGGTCGTGCACCCAGTAGAGCACCACCCCCATGTAGCCGAGCCAGAGCAGCTCGGGCAGGGCCTCACGCAGCTCGGCGTCGAGCTTGGCGGTGGAACCGGTCAGCGCCTCACGGAACAGCGCTATCGACATGTCCCGGGGGGCCGACGACTCGGCGGAGAACGGGCTGAGCGGGGAGGTCGGCTCGGCCGCCGTCTTGAAGAAGGCGCCAGCGAACGCGTGGTACGGGCTCAGCACGTCGATGCCCGCGTGCAGCACCCCGGCCAGTCGCGGGCCGAAGTCCCGTTCCCGGGCGAGCACCGTGTCGGCCGCCGCCCGGTGCTCGCGCTGGGTGCCCGCGTAGAACTCCTGGACCAGGTGCTCCTTGGAGTCGAAGTAGTAGTAGGCGTTGCCCACCGCCACGCCCGCCTCCTGGGCGACCGCGCGCATCGTGGTGCGCGCGTATCCGCGCTCGCGGAACAGCCGCATCGCGGTGTCCAGGATCAGCTGGCGGGTCTGCTCACCCCGGGCCGTCGACCCGCTCGCAGCGGTCGTCGGCACACTCTGCTCGGTCATCGTCGTCACCGTATCCCGGTTCCCGGATCCGCTCGCGGACCGCGGAGGCGGTCGCCACCACCCGCCGGGCCAGCGGCAGCAGGTGCGGGCGGGCCAGCCGCTCGGCCGTGCCGCGATGTTCGGCGAGCGCCCAGAGGCAGGCGAACCAGGCGCCGTCGCCGCGGTAGACCGCGCCGGTGTCGGCCACCACCGTCAGATCGCGCAACGTGGCGTCGTGGTCCAGCCCGGGAAAGCGCCGCCGGGCCTCGGCGGACCCGGCCGGCACGAACTCCAGCGGTACGAGCTGGGCACGCGAGGCGAGCCACCGCTTGGCGGCCCGGCACATCGGGCAGCCCGCGTCGTACAGGACGGTGAACCAGCGGATCCCACCGGCCCCGTGCCCGGTGGGATCCTGCTGGTGCCCGCCCGCGGCGGACGTCACCGGGCCGGCGGGTTCGGCCCCGCCGGTACCGGTCCGCCCTGCGGCGGGAGCATTCTGACCGGCGGCAGCGGCGGGTGGGTGGCCTGCTGGCGCAGGCGGCCGCGCCGGTATCGGCCGAGTGCGAAGACGTTGAAGAAGTGCAGCGCACCCAGCACCAGCAGGACCAGCCCCACCTTCATGGAGAGCTGCTCCAGCGCCTGGCTGGTGTCGCCGACCGGGTCGGACTCCTTCATGGCCACCGTGACGTAGCCGAGGTTGAGCAGGTAGAACCCGACCACCAGCAGGCTGTTCACCGCCTCGGCCAGCCGGCTGTCGGCGAACACGTCCTGCAGGAACACCAACCCGTTGCGGGACAGCGCCCGCGCCACCCAGATGGTCAGACCGATGCTCACCGTCAGGTAAGCCAGGTACATCCAGACCTTCGCGTCCATCCCCCGTCGCCCCTCTTGAACGTGTTCAAATTCAGGGCCTGAGCGTACGACATATTTTGAATGCGTTCAATAGTGCGGCCCGCCGTTCGGGAAACAGCGGGCCGGGAGTGGGGAGTGGGTCAGGCCGTCAGGCGGAGCACCTCGGCGGCGGCCCGGCCGTTGGCGTGGCTGGCGCCGTGGGTGGCGACGAAGGCGCGCGCGCCCGCCGGCCGCCACGCACCAGGCCAGCCCATCTCGACCACCGTCACCTGATGCGTGGCGGCCAGCGCCTCGACCAGCTCGCGCGCGCCGGGCAGGCGGTGCAGGTGTCGTCCGACGAGCACGATCGGCCGGTCACCGGCGAGCCGCCGGACCTGCTCCGGGTCGGTCTCGCCCGCCACCGCGCGGGCCTGCTCGACCCCGGCGGCCAGGTGCGGGCCGAGCCCCCACGGCACCCGGCCCTCGGCGATGGTGGAGGTGGCGTGCACCTGCACCACGAGCGGCGCGGTGGCGCGGGTGAGGTCGCCCTCGACCCGTACCGCCCGCAGCGCGGCGGCGTAGCCGAGGCCCGCGACGGCGGGCGGCCGGGCGGCGGCGGGGCCGGTGGCGGCGGCGAGCGCCGCGGTCCGGCCGGCGGCCTCCTCGACCCGCTCACGCGCCAGCCGGCCGTCGCCGATCGCCGCGACGATCTCGGCGGCGACCGACTCGACCAGTTCGGCGTCCACCCGGGCGCCGACGCAGAGCAGATCCGCGCCGGCGGCCAGGGCCCGGACCGCGCCCGGACCGACCCCGCCGGCGGCGAGCACCGCGCCCTTCATCTCCAGCGCGTCGGTGATGACGGCGCCGGTGAAGCCGTACTCGACGCGCAGCAGGTCGTGCAGGACCGCGCGGCTGAACGTGGCCGGGCCGTCGCCGGTCAGCGCCGGCACCCGGATGTGCGCTGTCATCACCGCGCGGACGCCCGCGTCGACCACGGCGGCGAACGGCGGCAGGTCGCGTTGCCGAAGGACCGACGGCGGCACGTCGACTGTGGGCAGTTCGTGGTGCGAGTCGGCGACCGTGGCGCCGTGCCCGGGGAAGTGCTTGGCGCAGGCGGACACGCCCGTCGACTGGAGACCGGCGACGGCGGCGGCGGAGTGGACCGCCACCCGTTCCGGGTCCGCCCCGAACGAGCGGGTGCCGATCACCGGGTTCTCGTCGGCGGTGTTCACGTCGACAGTGGGTGCCAGGTCGACGGTGATGCCCAGAGCGGCCAGTTCCGCGCCGATCGCCGCGTACACCTGCCGGGTGAGGCCGGGGTCGTCCACCGCCCCGAGCGCGGCGTTGCCCGGGTACGGGCTGCCGGTGGCGTGCGCCAGCCGGGTGACGTCGCCGCCCTCCTCGTCGATCGCGAGGATCACGTCGGAGCGGCCGGCGCGCAGCGCCGCGGTGGACGCCGCCACCTGGGCCGGGTCGTGGATGTTGGTGCCGAACAGGGTGTGCCCGGCGAGCCCGTCGGCGAGCAGGTCGACCGCCCAGTCCGGCGGGACCGGTCCCGGGTACGCGGCCAGCAGCGTGCCCAGCGCGAGCCGGCGCAGTCCTGGATCCAGACCCACGAGTATCCCCTTTCCCTGCCGGGTCGTCCGACCGCTGCGGACGGGGGCGGCCGATACGCTAACGGGCACCCCTCGGCAGGCGTTTTGTGGTTAGAAAACTTTACTGAAAATTGAGGACGTTGGCATGAGTGCGACCCGGCTGCCCGGCACCCCCCGACTCCTGCGGGCGCTCAACGATCGTGCGGCGCTGGAGCTGCTGCTCGAACGCGGCCCGCTGACCCGGGCCCGGATCGGTGAGCTGACCGGGCTGTCCAAGGTCACCGCGTCCCAGCTCGTCGAGCGGCTGGAGGAGCGCGGCCTGGTCGCCCGGGTCGGCGAGCAGGCCGGCGGGCGGGGCCCGAACGCCCAGCTCTACGCCGTCCGGCCGGGCAGCGCGTATGTGGTGGGCGTGGACGTGGGCGCGGAGCGGGTGGTGGCGGCCTGCGCCGACATCACCGGCACCGTGGCCGGCCGGGTCGAGCAGTCCACCAAGGACACCGACGACCCGGTCGGCGTGGTGCACAACGCGGTCGTCCAGGCGGCCAGCAGCGCCGGGGCGGAGCTGTCCGCCGTCCGGCGCGTCGTGCTCGGCACCCCCGGCCTGGTCGACCCGCAGACCGGCGACATCACGTTCGCGTTCAACCTGCCGCGCTGGCACAGCGGCCTGCTCGCCGCGCTCCGCGAGGACCTGGACACCCCTGTCGTCTTCGAGAACGACGTGAACCTGGCGGCGGTGGCCGAGGCGCAGTCCGGCGCGGCCCGGGGCACAGCCGACTTCGTGCTCGTCTGGGTGGACGCGGGCGTCGGCCTGGCGATCATGCTGGGCGGGCGGCTGCACCACGGCAGCAGCGGCGCGGCGGGCGAGATCGGCTACCTGCCGGTGCCGGGCGCACCCATCCCGCGCGACGTGTCCAAGCGGGCCAAGCCGGCGTTCCAGCAGCTCGTCGGCGCCGACGCGGTACGCGCGGTGGCAGCCGAGCACGGTTTCGCCAGCCCGGACGCGGCGGAGCAGGGCGTCGCGGCGGCCCGGGCGGCCGAGGTGGTACGCGCGGCCATCGCCGCCGGCACCGCCGGTGGGCCGATGCTCGACGAGCTGGCCCGGCGGCTGGCGCTCGGTGTGGCGAGCACCTGCGTGGTGCTCGACCCGCCGCTCGTGGTGCTCGCCGGCGCGGTCGGACAGGCCGGCGGCGCGGCGCTTGCCGAGCGGGTGCAGCACGAGGTCGCCGCGATCACGCTGGTCCGGCCCCGGGTGGTGACCACCGGGCTGACCGAGGAGCCGATCCTGCGCGGCGCGCTGCGTACCGCGCTGGACGCGGTGCGTGACGAGGTGTTCGGCTCGACGGTCGGCTGACCGCGTCGTGCACCCTGGCGCCATGTGAAGGAATCCTTCATCATGGCGTCAGGGTTCGCAAGGAGTTGCCGGGTCGGGGCGCCGTCCGTCTGTCAGATCAGGTCGCGGCGGCGGAACACGGTGAACGCCGCCGTCACCAGCGCGCCGGTGAGCCCGAGCAGCACCACCAGCCCTGACGGCCAGGTCAGCGTGTAGGAACCGTCGCAGTAGCCGGAGATCCCGGGACCGCAGGAGTTGTTGTCCCAGAGCCGCACCTCACCGGACAGCCACGCCGTCAGATAGCTGGACAGCATGTACCGGTCCGGCCGGCCCACCTGAAGGATCTGGAACACCAGCCTCGCCCCCAGCTCCCACACCACCACGTACGCGGCCACCGTGCCGAGCGCCGCCGAGGTGTGCCGGCCCAGCGTGGCCACGGCGAACCCGAGCGCCGCGGCGAGCAGCACCAGCACCAGCCCGCGTACCCAGATCGCGGCGAGCGACGGCCAGAAGTCGCCGCTGGTACGCCCGACCAGCCCGGAGGCCTGGCCGATCAACCAGAACGCCCCGAGGTACGCCACCGACGCCAGCACCGACAGGCCGAGCAGGCCGCCCAGCAGCGTGCCGAGCTTTGTGGCGAGCACCGTCTGCCGCCGGGGCCGCCACAGCAGCAGGTTGACCACCCCGCCCGAGGTCAGGTCGGCCCCGATGTAGGAGGCGCCGACCAGGAACCCGAACAGGGTCAGGAACGCGATCAGGAAGTAGAGCAGCGGCTCGGCCTCCTTGGCGAAGACGAAGACGCCGCTGAGGTAGTCGGCCGCGCTCGGCAGCTCCTCGATCTGCGCCGGGTCGATCTGGGCGCAGTCGCGCGGCAGGTAGTCGTTCTCGCTCGGCGGGAGCGAGCCCTCCCGGATTCGCAGGCAGCGGTCGTACGTCATCTCCATCTGGCGGACGCTCTCCGCCGCCTGCGCCTGGGCCCGGCTCAGCTCCGCCGGGCTCGGCCGGTGCGAACCGGCGAGCGTGGTCACCACGGTCACCGCGAAGGCGACACCCAGCAGCACCACCATGAGCTGCACGAAACGCCGGGCGGCCAGCCGCTCCAGCTCGGCCCGGACCAGGTTCACGCGTCCACCTCCCGGATCTCCCGGACGTCGAGATCGATCACTCCGTCGCGCGGTGGCGCGCCGTCGACCTGCCGTGGCACCGCCACGTGTTCGTCGCCGCCGGTCAGCTCCAGGAAGACGCTCTCCAGGTCCGGCCGCAGCGGGACCAGCTCGCGTACCCACACGCCCTGCTCGCCGAGCGTCCGGCTGATCGTCTCCGGATCCACCACACCGGTCACCACCAGGTGGTCCGGCTCGACGGACACCGACAGGCCAGCCCGGCCCAGCACCTGCCCGGCCTGCTCCGGGGCGGCCACCCGTACCCGCCACTGGTGCTTGTCGAAGCCGGCCAGCACGTGCGCCACCGGCCCGTACGCGACCCGCCGTCCCCGGCTCACGATCGTCACGTGGTCGCAGATCAGCTGGATCTCGGCGAGGATGTGGCTGGACAGCAGCACCGTCACCCCGGCCTCGGCCAGCGACCGGGTCAGGTCGCGCATCTCCCGGATCCCGGCCGGGTCCAGCCCGTTCGCCGGTTCGTCAAGGATCAGCAGTTCCGGGCTCTTCAGCAGGGCCGACGCGACCGCCAGCCGCTGCTTCATGCCCAGCGAGTAGCCCTTGACCCGCTCGTCGCCCCGCTCGCGCAGCCCGACCTGCTCCAGCACCTCGTCCACCCGGATGGTCGGCACACCCCCGGCCAGCGCCAGCAGCCGCAGCGTCCGGCGCGCGGTGAAGTTGGCGAAGAACTGCGGGCTCTCCACGATCGCGCCGACCCGCCCGGACACGTCCGGCAGGCGCTCGGGTGACTCGGCGCCCAGCACGCGCATCCGCCCGGCGTCCGGCCGGACCAACCCCAGCAGCGCGCGCAGCGTGGTGGTCTTCCCGGACCCGTTCGGCCCCAGGAAGCCGTGCACCTGACCCGCCTCGACCAGCATGTCGAAGTCGTCGACGGCGATCCGGCGGCCCTGACGCAGCGTGTGGAACGTCTTGCGTAGACCGGCGATCTCGATGACCGGGCTCATCCGCGCTCCTCCCGGCAGCGGTCGGTCATGGGTGTCCTTCCGGAAGCGGTGACCAACGACACGGCGCCCCACCCTATGGCGGCGGCGCCGCCCGTGGGGGGCGCCGGGCCGGGTGCGTGATTGGATGGAGCGGTGACTGGTGACCTGATCCCCGGCGCCCCGGGCGCCCTCGCCCCCTCGACCGTGGACGCGGATCTGGTGGTCAGCCTCGACGGGGTCGGCGTCAAGCGTTCCGGCACGGCGCTGGTGCACGACGTCGACTGGCAGGTCGAGCTGGACGAACGGTGGGTGGTGCTCGGTCCGAACGGCGCGGGCAAGACGACGCTGCTCAATCTGGCCGCCGGGCGGCTGCACCCGACCAGCGGCGTCGCGCACGTGCTCGGCGAGCGCATCGGCCGTACCGACGTCAACGAGCTGCGTACCCGCATCGGCCTGTCCACGGCGACGCTCGCCGAGCGGATCCCCGCCGAGGAGCGGGTCGTCGACGTGGTGGTGACCGCCGCCTGGTCGGTGGTCGGCCGCTGGCGGGAGAGCTACGACCGCACCGACGAGGCCCGCGCCGCCGCGTTGCTGCACCAGCTCGGCGTCGGCCACCTCACCGGCCGCGTGTACGGCACGCTGTCCGAGGGCGAGCGCAAGCGGACGCAGATCGCCCGCGCGCTGATGACCGACCCGGAGCTGCTGCTGCTCGACGAGCCCGCCGCCGGGCTCGACCTGGGTGGGCGCGAGGACCTGGTGGCCCGGCTGGCCGAGCTGGCGTACGACCCGGACGCGCCGGCAATGGTGCTGGTCACCCACCACGTCGAGGAGATCCCGCCCGGCTTCACCCACGCGCTGCTGCTGCGCGAGGGCGGCGTGGTGGCGCAGGGCCTGCTCGCCGACGTGCTCACCGCCGACAACCTGTCGAAGACGTTCGGCCTGCCGCTGGTGGTCACGCGGTCCGGCGACCGCTGGGCCGCCCGCGCCGCCTGAGCGACGGGACGAAACAGTGCCGCAGACCCGGGTCGCCGTCGTCGGCAGCGCCAACATGGACCTCGTCGGCATCGGCGCCGCGCTGCCCCGGCCCGGCGAGACCGTGCTGGGCGACGACTTCGTCATGCTGCCCGGCGGCAAGGGCGCCAACCAGGCGGTCGCGGCGGTACGCGCCGGCGCGTCATGCGTCTTCCTCGGCGCGATCGGCTCGGACTCGTTCGGGGTGACGCTGCGGGCCCGGATGACAGCCGCCGGCGTGGACACCGGCCACCTGCGGGTGGTCTACGGCCCGTCCGGCGTCGCGCTGGTCATGGTCGGCGGCGCGGGGGAGAACGCCATCCTGGTCACCCCGGGGGCGAACGCCGCGTTCACGTCGCTGTCCGCCGACGAGCTGTCCGCCGTACGCGACGCCGACGTGCTTGTCGCGCAGCTGGAGGTGCCGGTCGAGACGGTGACCGAGGCGGCGCTGGCGGCCCGGTCGGCGGGCACCCGGGTGGTGCTGAACGCCGCGCCGGCCCGGCCGGTGCCGGCCGAGCTGCTGGCGGCCACCGACCTGCTCGTGGTGAACGAGCCGGAGGCGCAGGCGCTGACCGGCCGGGGCCGGGACGAGCCGGCGGCGCTGCTGGACCTGGTGCCCCGGGCGGTGCTGACGCTCGGCGGTGACGGCGCCTGGTACGTCGACCGGGACCGGCCGGCGACACACGTGCCGGCGGTGCCGGTGGACGTGGTCGACTCGACAGCCGCCGGGGACGCGTTCACCGCCGCGCTCGCGGTGGCCTGGGGCGAGGGGCGGGACCTGGCCGACGCGGTGCGCTGGGCGGCGGCCGCCGGTGCGGCGTGCGTACGCAAGCTCGGCGCCTCGGTGGCGCTGCCGCACCGCGCGGAGATCGACGAGCTGTTCGGCGAGTGTTAAGAGGTCCTAACTTTTTGAGGGTGGGCGTAACCGACTGGATGTGAGGGTCGTTTCGTCTGAACGTGAGGAGGGGTGAGCAGCCGCCGTG